>CAWUKD010000004.1:0-57701 GCA_963922815.1 uncultured Gammaproteobacteria bacterium | reverse complement strand
TCGTAGTCTTCGGCGGCAAAAGATTGCACGGTATGAATGGCGTTAAGAGATTCGGTGGCTAACGCGCTGAAGTCGGCAATGCTGTCCTGGCTTTGCTTGGACATGGTGCGAATGCGCCGGCCAAAGAAAACGATAGGGGCGAGAACCAATGGGATCACCAGTGCCATGGAGGCCGCCATTTTTGGCGCTGTGACAAACAGCATGACTACCGAGCCAATCAGGATAGCGCTGCTACGCAAGGCGATCGAGAAGCTTGAGCCCACCACGGTATCGATCAGCGTCGTATCGGTATTGAGGCGCGACAGCACTTCACCGGTTCTGGTGTGCTCAAAAAACGATGGGCTCAGTCCTGTGATGTGCCGGTACAGGTCCATGCGGACATCGGCGACGACTCGTTCTCCCAGCCAGGAGACCCAGAAAAATCGCAGCGCCGAGAAAACACCGAGACAGACGGCGACGAGGAACAGGCCAACAAAATACCGATCGAGATCTCCCATGTTGTCGCTGGAGAAGCCGTTATCGATCATGTATCGCACGGCGGCCGGCAGTGCGAGCATGGAGATAGCGGCCAGGATCAGAAAGATGAGGGCATACACGACCTGGCGGCGGTAGGGGTACGCATAGGGCCAGAGAAACTTGAGAGGCCGCAGTCGCCTGATGGCAGAGCTGCTGTTGGTTTCTGACGATGTGTCCATGTACCGCTCCGAATGTGGGAGTTACGTTGCTCTCAAAGCGGTGTCGCTCAGAATATGTTCGAGCGACTCGACGAGAAAGTCTGCATCACTGTCATTAAATGGTGACGGAGGACGGATTTTCAAGACGCTGTCAAAAGGACCGTCGGTCCCGATCAATATGCCGGTCTCTCGCAGTCGATTCTTGACATAGGAGGCTTCGAGGGTGGCCGGCGTCTGCGTTGTTTTGTCCGTTACCAGTTCGATGCCCAAAAACAAGCCCATGCCGCGAATGTCTCCGACGAGAGGGTGACTGCCCAGACGCGCCTGTAGCGACGCTTTCAGGTAGTCCCCGGTGGCTTTGATGTGCGCCTGTACGTTCTCTTTGTCCATCACTTCAAGAACGGCCAGGCCAGCGGCACAGGCGACCGTATTGCCGCCGAACGTGCTGAAAAATTCCATGCCGTTGTTAAAGGTATCGGCGATGTCAACGGTTGTGATTACCGCAGCCAGCGGAAAACCGTTGCCAATGGGCTTGCCGAGGACAACGATGTCCGGGTCGGCCTGCTGTTGTTCAAACCCCCAGAAATGATCCCCGGTGCGGCCGAAGCCGGTTTGCACTTCGTCCGCAATGCAAACTCCGCCGGCTGCGCGCACGTGCGCATATGCGTTCTGCAGATAGCCCGGAGGATAAACAAGCTGGCCGCCCACGCTGGGTAACGATTCACAGATAAAACCGCATAGTGGTTGCGACATATTATGGATGACATCGCGCACATCGTTGGCATACAGCGGACCGGCGTTGGGTTCGTCGTAGCGATAACGCCCGCGGTAGAGGTCGACGGACGGTACCTGATGCACCCACTCGGGGCAGCCCTGTCCGCCGGGTCCTTCCGCTTTGTACGGGCTGATATCAATGAGCGACGTGGTGTGTCCGTGATAGGCGTCTGCCATGACAATCATGTCCCGGGCGGACGTTGCGCTGCGTGCAAGGCGCAGCGCCAGTTCGTTGGCCTCACTGGCGGAATTAACAATAAAGCAGACGCTGAGTCGTTCATCAAACCGCGCGGTTAACGCGTCGGCATAGTCAAGAATGCCGTTGTGCAGGTAGCGGGTGTTGGTGCTGAGCGTGCGTAGCTGCCTGGCTACCGCATCAACGACATGGGGATGGCAGTGACCGACGTGCGGTACGTTGTTGTAAGCATCGAGATAGCATCGGCCATACTGATCATAGAGGTACTGCTGCCAGCCGCGCACGACCTGAACAGGCCTGGCATAGGACACCGCCAGACTGCCGCCAACCAGGGCGCTGCGTCTGTTGCCCAGTTCTTCGTCCTCATCAATCGTGTGGCCGGCCAGAGCGTCGTCACAGCCCAGCAGAGCCGCCGGGTTCGGGAAGAACTGTCGCCATACGGGCCAGCTGAACGGGTGGCAAACGCCGTTGATATCGGTACCCCATCCCAGGTCCTCCAGTACCCACTGAAAATGCAGATGGGGCGGCCAGTCACCGTTTTCCGGAGGCGCGCCAATACGCGCAATGCGCTGACCGCGTGACACCCGATCACCAACGTTCAGTCGGGACAGGCACTCGCTGTCAAGATGCCCGTATAGTGTGTAGAAGTCATCGCCTTCGAGTTCATGCTGCAAAACGATCACCGGGCCATAGTCCTGGCGTTGCTGTCGGTTCTCCAGCGCATGAACGACCGCATCACACGGTGCAAATACCGGGGTGCCGGCCTGCATGAACACGTCAACCCCGGCGTGTAGGGTGCGCGCGTCGCTGGCCGGGTGAGACGAAGCGCGAAAATCGGCGGACTGATACACAAGGCGAGGCTCGCCGTAACGCCCGATAACCGGTTCCGATGTGGTATCGAGCGGGTCGGGCATATCGCCGCTGAACGGGTCGGCCGGATGGCCGGAACCCGGGCTCAGGTCAAGAACGCTCGCCGCGTTAAAATCGGCGTCGAGAACTGGAGCGGCCGGTGATTGCCGCAAGGCCTGTCTGAGACGATGAAGCTTGTCGGTCAGATAGTCGTCGCCGCACGCGCAGTGAATCCAGTACGTGGCGAAGCCCTGTTTAAACTCTCTGAGCTGATCAATTAATGTTAACGCCGGTTGCTGCGAGATGGTGATGTAATCGTCGTCGGGTGACTGACCGGACCTGAGAATGCTTTGAGTCAGGCTCTGGGCCAGGCGCATGCGCACCAGAGGCATGATCAGCTCGCGCTCCCGGCGAGACAGCGGGGCGGCGGCGTGATAGCCGCCGACCAGAGCAGCCAGTGCTTTCCACGGATTTTTCTGATGCATCATGAAATAGGTAGCGGCAATCGCCAGGTCACAGATTCGAGGCGCCTCGTGCGCGTCGCCAAAATCGATGATTCCGGCGATGACCTGCTCTTCGTGAATCATCCGGGTCACCGGGTAGCTGAACAACACGTTGTGTTCGTTGATGTCGCCGTGAATGGCCTGAGCAGGTAGTTGATTGATGGCAGCTTTGCCGTGACCGGTGATATCGGGATCCAGAAACTGGCGGATAGCCGACTCCAGCCAGTCAGCATGTTCTGCGAACGTTTCGCGCAGTAGTGGCAGGTGTTCAGCAATCCACTCCGAGTCGATGAGTTTCCAGGTTGACGGAATACGCAGGCCCGCATGATCGACGTTGGCAATCTCCTGATGGATGAAGGCAATCGAGGCGCCCAGGTTGCGTAATGTACCCTCGGTGTAAGGCTGCTGGTCCGCTGCCAGTACGCCTTCCAGATAGCTCACGACCCAAACGATATGAGTTGATCCTTCTTCGTTCGTAATCCGGGTTCGCTTCATGCCGCTGAGAGTGTGGATTACCTGTGCAATACCGGGCATGTCCCTGAGCGTTGTGTCGGCCTTCCCCAGTGTTTCGAGCAGGTGTATCTGCATGTCAACGACGTCCTCGTCGGCGTCGGCATTCATGACTTTGACGACGTACGACGTTGGCTCTTCTTCGGACGATTCGGAAGCAGATCGAAGCAGAAAACTCTGATCCTGATAGCTGTAAAGCTCACTGAGTTGGCCGGAGAGGCCGTAGTCAGATGTAAGGCAGTCTTCAATCGTTGTCATGTTCATAGGAAGATTCTTGCGCACGTTACAATGGATTAACGATCGAGATCGGTAGCGATGTGATTGGGTGCCCGGGTTTCACTTGATGCGTGGTCTGGACGCGTAGCTGGCAAGTATTGTGAGTCATCTTCCTGAACGTTGCCAGTGATTTGGCGGAGTGCTTCGATCTGGCGGGCAGCCTGCCGCAGATGAGCGCCATAGCCGTCCGCTCAGAGAGTCGGGAAAGTATCGCTTGGAGTGCGCAGTCCGGCGTATTGAGAATCCCTCTCGTGATGCGTAGTCTAAGGGTCTTGTTGCGAGGAATATACCGATGCCCTTTGTTACGTTCAGGACGCGCGAAAAATCATCCAGAGTACTCGTGGGTGAAGTAAACGATACCCGTGTCATTCCCCTCTCGGGTGCGGCCGGCGGTCGCAGTTTGAAAGCCCTGCTTTCGACCTGCGATGGTAAGCTGTCAGATGCTTATGCGCGATCCAGCGAAACGTTCCTGCTGGAGGATGTCGATCTGCTTCCGGTGATTCCAGCGCCGGGAAAAATCTTCTGCGTAGGTCTGAACTATCACGCGCACCGCATCGAAACGGGTAACGAAGAACGACAGTACCCGACGTTGTTTTCAAGGTTTGCAACGTGCCTCGTCGGGCACAATCATAACGTCTGGCGACCACGTGTGTCAGAACAGATGGATTTTGAGGGAGAGCTGGCGGTTATTATTGGTCGATCAGGTCATCATGTGGCCGAGCAGGACGCCATGAAACTGGTTGCCGGTTACAGCTGTTTCAACGATATATCGATACGGGACTGGCAGCGCCATACGAGCCAGTTTACCCCCGGTAAAAATTTCATGTGCACAGGCGCATTTGGTCCGGCACTGGTCACCGCCGACGAGATCCCTGATCCGACGTCGCTGACCCTGACTACCCGTTTAAACGGGCAGGTTATGCAGCAGACGACTACGGACCTGATGATTTTTTCGATACCGAAACTGATTGCTTACATTACGACGTTCACGCGGCTTGAGCCGGGCGATGTTATTTCTACCGGGACGCCCGGCGGTGTTGGCGTAAAGCGGGACCCTCAGGTCTTCATGCAGCATGGAGATACGGTTGAAGTCGAGATTAGCGAAGTGGGAACACTGCAAAACCAGGTGATCGATGAGCCGGTGAACGCCGCTGGCGGGTCGGGTGAGTAGTCGGGCGGCAAACGCGTCCGATGGCTATACGCTGAACGCCTGGAAGGCGAACGGGCGTATGAAAACCGTTGGCGGCCGCTCGCTTTTTGTGGTCGATAGCGGATCATCTGTCGCGAATGACGAGGCGGCCAGGCCCGTGGTGTTGCTGCTGCACGGGTTTCCGACCTCGAGCTGGGACTGGCACTACCAGTGGGATGCGCTCGCCGAACGCTACCGCGTCATCACGCTGGATTTACTGGGGTTTGGCTATTCTGACAAGCCGGTCAATTATCGCTACAGCATTCATGAGCAGGCAGACCTTGCGCTGGCCCTGATGACTGACCTGGGGATCGGGCGGTTTTCGATACTGGCTCACGATTACGGTGATACGGTCGCGCAGGAGATCATGGCACGATTTCACGAATCGGGTGCTCCGGTTATCGATGCCGTGTGTCTGCTGAACGGGGGGTTGTTCCCGGAGACGCACAGGGCGCGGCTGGCACAAAAGCTGCTGGTTGGGCCGGCCGGTGGTTTGTTCGTCAAAGCATTTGGCCGGCGGGCGCTGGAAAAAAATCTGACCAAAGTGTTTGGGCCGGGTACGCCGCCTTCGGCGACAGAGCTGGAGAACTTTTGGACGTTAACGGAGCACAACAACGGCAGGCGCAACCTGCACCGTTTGATGTGGTACATGAAAGATCGACTGGAGCATAGAACCCGCTGGGTTGAGGCGCTCACTCATACGAAAATGCCACTGGGGCTGATTAACGGATCAAGTGACCCTGTATCCGGTGCGCATATGGTTGCGAGGTTTAGGGAGCTTGTTGACCGTGGCGATATTGTTGGGTTGCCCGGTATAGGCCATTACCCGCAGCTGGAAGCGCCTGAGGCGGTCACACAACATATACTTTCTTTTTTCGGGGATGCGCTCTGACTATGACCGAACGATACGATTTGTTAATCAGAAATGCCCTTGTTTTTGACGGTACGGGCAGCAAGCCGGCTACGCAGGACGTGGCGATTCGGCGGGGAATCGTCGCGGCACGCGAGAAGCGCATAGAGGCAGAGGCCGAGCGGGTCATAGACGCAAAAGGCCTGTGGCTCACGCCCGGGCTCCTGGATATCCACACCCATTTTGATCTGGAAGTAGAGCTGGCACCGGGGCTGCCGGAAGCCGTCAGGCACGGAACCACTACAGTTGTGGTCAGTAACTGCAGCCTGGGGCTGGCCTATGGGGCGCAGCGCGACTCTGGCGAAGACGTTGACCCGATTGTCGATTGTTTTGCACGGGTTGAAAACGTACCCAAGCCAGTGCTTCGAAAAGTGGCCGACCGCGCAGACTGGAATACATCGAAAGAGTATCTCGATCATCTCAACTCTCTGCCGCTGGGTATCAATATTGTCCCGATGGTTCCGCACTCGATGCTGCGAATTGAAGTCATGGGTTTTAAAGACAGCGTGTCGCGCGATCCGACCCGCGACGAGTTGAAGCGTATGGAAGACCTGCTCAGGCTGGCGATGCGCGAAGGTTATGTCGGCTTCTCGACGGACGCTTTGCCATTTCACTACCTGGCCAATGACCCGAACCGGCGGCGCAAGATTCCGACTCAATACGGAAGCTATAAAGAACTCAAGCAACTGACGTCGGTGCTTCGCGAATACGACCGCGTGTGGCAGGCTACGCCGCCAAAGGACAGCAAGTTGACCGTGTTAAGAAACTTTCTGCTGACCAGCGGAAGATTGCATGGCCGGCCGCTCAAGCTGACAGCGGTTGCGGCTCTAGACGTGATTGCGAATCGCGGCCTGCTCAAGACCATCATGGTGCTCACGCGGTTGTTAAACTCGCGACTGCTGCAGGGCAAATTTGCCATTCAGGCTCTGGCCGCACCTTTCAAAATATGGGGCGAGGGTCCGATCACACCGATCTTCGAGGAAGTGGATGAATTGAGGCTGCTGAACGAACCGGATCTCGAGGACCGGGCGGGTCGCCTGGCCGTTCTGAATGATCCCGAATTTTCCCGAAACTTCATACGCATGTGGACCCGGGGCAAAAGCGGTTTCGGAATTGCGAGGCTTAAGCGCCTGATGTTCAGAGAGGACTACGCGTTTCGACGCAGTTTGTCGGATATGTTTATACAGCGATGTCCTGTCAGCGCCTGGAATGGCATGTCTCTGAAAGCCGTTTACGATCGCTTGCTCGGCTACCAGGGTGGCACGCACACGCCCGTTGACGATGCAGAACGCAGCAGCTTCGATGCGATGCCTGAAGGCCTGCGATGCGAAGGCCGCTTCCTGCTTGAACTGCTCAAACAGTTTGATACCGATCTCTATTGGCATTCAGTCATTGCCAATGACGATCCGGAGGTCATGCTGAATACCTTGCTGCATCCAAAGATATTACCCGGCTTTAATGACTCGGGGGCTCACCTTACCAACATGGCGTTTTATGACGCGAACCTCCGTGGTTTGAAAGCCGCCATGTCGCGCGGTCTTGATACCGTCGCCTACCTGGTCAAACGACTCACGCGCGACCCGGCAGAGTTTTTTGACATAGACGTCGGGAGTATTGAGGTGGGCCAGCGTGCCGATATTACGCTGATTGATCCTGAGCAACTGGCGGTCTACGACAGCGAAGCCAGAACCCGGTCAATTTATCGCGAGGAGTTTGCTCACGAGCAGCTGGTGAACCGCAGTGACGGGGTGGTTCCGTATGTCATTGTCGCCGGAAAACTGGCGTGGGAAGGCGGCGAGTTTACGGCTGGACACGGTAAAGAGGCGTGGGGCGTGGCGCTAACCGCGAAGGGCGGCGGCGCTTCGCATAAGACAGATGCCATTGAGGCAAGGTCGGCTGCGTAAATTAGTCAGCGTCGCAGAAACAACAACGGCCAGTGCGTCTAGCGTCGCACTGGCCGTTTGCATGTGACGCGGTGGAAATTACTCCGGTGGGGCTATCTCGATTTCGAGACCTTCAATGTCCTCGCTCATCTGAATCTGACACGACAGGCGCGAGCGGTGCTCGTCATACGCATCCACGGACTCGAGCAGCATGGTCTCATCATCGCCGCGCTCGGGAATTCTGGGCATCCAGTCCTCTGTTACATACACGTGGCAGGTAGCGCAGGCGCAACAACCCCCGCAGATCGCTTCGATGTCGTCATAGTCAGCTTCGACCAGCGCTTCCATCAGGCTGCCATCATCGAGGGCGTCTACGGTTTTCGTCTCGCCCTGGAGGTCTTTTACAATAATCTTCGCCATGTCTTGCGTGTCCTCTAATATTCGAAAAGCGGGATTATGGACCCGTAATCAGAGACCAGGTTCCCCTCTGTTTCCGCCCAGTTTCAGCAGATGCGCGCATTATACGGAATTTGACGGTAAATACACGTCACCGATGAAGGGCCGATTGCCCGCTCCTTGTGAGGATAAGCGAGCCTGTTCTGCCGTCAGAGCAGGTCAATACGTGCTGTACGTATCGAGCTTGTGTCACCGTGCCACTCAGTCCATGTGATCATGACTGATTCCGGCGTCAGTCGTGCCATTCGGGCAAATCCGCTTTGCCGAGTCGAACTCAGTGACGTTACCTCGGCTTCGGCAAGAACCGTGGCGGTAGAGTCGAGAAGCTGGACGTTGAGCCGCGCGAAATTACTGTCTTGTTTCTCCAGCCAGCTTACGACCATGCGATTGGCGTCCAGCATGACCAGCGACACGCGCCCCAGAGGCGCTGCGCTGCTGACAATGTGCGGAGCGCCGAATGTTTGCCCACTATCTGCAGACACCGCTACCTGAACCCGTGGCGTAGGCACTGCGGTAAACCACGCAACGGCAACCGTCGAGTTGTGAGCATCGGCCTGAGGGCCATTTACCGGGCACCCGTTAATCCTCCAGCCGTCATCAAAGACAATGGCGGGGTCGTTCCAGGTCCCGGTTGAGGTGTCATAGCGAACATAGGCTATGTCGCGAATTTCTGATTCAGACCTGTTCCGATAAAACACTACGGCACCTGTATCGGTATTGACCGCCGACGTCTGGCAGCAGTCGCAGACGCGAGGGTCTAACAGTACGCTGTCTGACGAACTGACATCCCCGGTGGGCGACAGTGTTCGGGTTCGCAGAGTCATCGCGTTACCTGCGCCCGCTGTTTCGTTATCAGCGTGGTCGGCGTGGCCGCCACCGGACGGGCTTGTGTTACGTCCGTCCAGCCAGACCAGTGCCGGATTGTCGCCCACTGAAAAAAAGCTGGCAAAACCGTGCTCTGTTTTGGTGCCGTCATGGTGGGGCGTGGTGGGTGCTGTCCAGTGAATGCCGTTTTCAGAATGACTGGTCACGACGTCGTAAGCATAGGTGCCCGAGCCTGAGCGGCGTAGCCAGTGAGCGACCAGCGAGTTGTCGTCAAGTACATACACCGAGGGAAAGTCCGCCCAGTTGATAAACCAGTCCCGGCCAGTGGCGATAGTCAGCGCATCGGATGTGTTTCCGTTGACGTCGTAGCGTGCCATTCGCAGCGCATGAAGGTGCCCGGCATCCGGCTTTTGTTTCAGCTCACTATCTGGCGCTTCGGTTGAAGATGTAGCAGAAGGCGCTGAGGCCGGCTCAATCCAGTTCAATACGGCGCCGCCGGGAGAGGGCGTAAGATTGGGCAGCCTGGCGCCATCGGTTGCCTCATTTTTCAGTGGCGTAATCTTAAGAGAGGTGTTGTCTGAGTCGCAGGCCGATATGAGCACGGCTGCGCAGATGATTGATAGCGGCCAGACGGCGCGTGGGATTATATTCATGTGTTATTTATACCGTGTGCATTGTCGTATGTTACTCGGGGGTTTCCGCAGCCTCCGCACGTGGTCCGGGTTCTGTTCCCTCAAGCGTTGAGGCGAGAGACCTGCGGTACAGCCAGGTGCTGAACAGCGCACTGAGCGCATTACCGACAAGAACGCCGACAAAAACTCCGATAAGTCCAAAGTAGCGCTGGCCAATCCACGCCAGTGGAATAACCAGTACGACCAGCCGTATGACGGTGCCGAACAGTGTCAGCCCTGATTTTCCGGCCGCGTTAAACGCTGTGTTGTAGATAATAAACAGCGCGTAGAAGGCGCCTGCCAGTGGCATGATCCAAAGGTACAATTTGACGTTTTCGATGACATTCGGATCGTCACTGAACACCTGACCGATATAGCCGCTGATGGCAATCAGAACGACATAGACGGCGAGCTGAAACAGGAAACCGAATTTCAGCGCAATAAACAGCGCCTCTCGGGCCCTTGCGGTGTTTCTGGCACCGATGTTCTGAGCCATGTAGGGCGAAAGAGCCGAGGTCAGCGCAAACGATACAACCATGGCAAATCCGTCGATACGGCTTCCGGTTCCGAATGCCGCCACTGCCGTTTCACCGTGGGCCGAGACCAGCTTGGTCAAAACCGCGCCACCGAGCGGCACTGCCATGTTTGCCAACGAGATGGGCGTCCCGAGTTTGAACAGTTGCCAGCTGTCGTCGAAAAACTGGCGCGCTTTGGGCACGGCAATCACCAGCAGCTTTTCACGTACACCCAGCAACCAAAGCGAACCGGCGAAGGACACAATCCACGCAATCGCTGTGGCCACCGCGGCACCGCGCATTCCAAGTTCCGGAAACGGACCGATTCCGAATATGAACAGAGGGTCGAGAATGATATTGACCAGACCGCTGCCGATCATGAGGATGCTGGGCCATACGGTGTCCCCTGTGGCCCGAATGGCCGAATTGCCAATATAGGGAACAACCAGGAAGGCGCAGAAGAGATACCAGATGTCGATATACTCGTGGATCAGAACGATCGTGTCCGGGGAAGCGCCGAGCGCCGTGAATAACACTTCGACCGATTGAATGCCTGCGTACGCAATAAACGCCACGATAACTATTCCCAGCAGCATGGCGTTAGTGGTAATGCGGGCCGCCGTATCTCGCCGCCCGGCGCCAATGGCCTTGCCTACCGTGATGGAAAGCGCAATCGTGATGCCAATGGTCAGACTGATGATCGTGAAGGTAACCGGGAACGTATAGGAAATGGCGGCCAGTTCACGCGTGCCCAGCAGGCTGATGAAGTACAGGTCGACCGTCTGGAACAGAAACATGGCGGCAATGCCATAGACCATTGGAATGGTCATCCGGCGCAATACGGGCGAGATCGGGCCGTTCAGAATATCGTCAGGTGTTACTCGCACGCAGTACTCCTCGGAGGCGACAGCGCATTCTACGCCGTGAACCGATCCGTGTCTGCCCGCATCTTGCATGGGCAGGACAGAAGGCAGTCTGGCACGGTGTATCGCTCTGGAGCATCGTCCATTGGTATTTTGTCGATGAAATGGAATCGACCGTGGAGTTTCTGCCCGATCCGGCTTAAAGTGTCGCCATTCCTTCGGGCACAGGTCCGCAATGGGTCCGGTGTCCGGGCGATACTGGCGTGTTGGCGGTATCTCGTGATCGTGTATCAATAACTTTGGGGAGTATTCAGGCATGGCAGATTTGATCGACGGAAAGGCACACGCAAAAGCTCTGCGAGAGACCATTGCAGCTGACACGGCGGAACTGGTTGCCACGGGAATCACGCCTGGTTTGGCGGTTGTGATTGTAGGTTCTGATCCGGCCAGCCAGGTCTACGTTCGCAGTAAAGGCAAGATGGCCAAAGAAGCCGGATTTAACTCCTTTACGCACGAGCTGCCCGAGACTACTTCACAGGAAGAGCTTCTTGCACTGGTGGAGCAGTTGAACAACGATAATGCCGTGCACGGAATTCTGGTACAGCTGCCTCTGCCAAGGCATATCGATGAACAGCAGGTTATCAATGCGATTTCTCCAGCCAAAGACGTAGACGGATTTCACATCGACAATGTGGGCAAGCTGGTGGTCGGTGAAGAAGGATTTGTACCCTGTACGCCGCTGGGTTGCTGGTTAATGCTCAAAGAACGGGGCGTTGAGTTGTCCGGCATGAACGCGGTGGTGGTAGGGAGATCGAACATTGTCGGCAAACCCATGGCGCTATTGTTGCTGGGCGAAAGCTGTACCGTCACCATAGCTCATTCACGTACCCGCGATCTGCCTGCGTTATGCCGCACGGCTGACATTCTGGTAGCAGCCGTCGGGCGTCCCGAAATGATCAAGGCGGACTGGATCAAGCCGGGGGCCATTGTCATTGACGTCGGGATAAACCGGATCGATGCAGAAGAGGGCGGGAAGGGGCGTCTCGTCGGAGACGTTGATTTTGATGGCGCCGCTGATGTCGCCGGGGCGATTACGCCGGTGCCTGGCGGAGTGGGTCCCATGACCATCGCGTGTTTATTGCGCAACACGCTTCAGGCTGCCCAACGCATCGGCCACGCAAAAACCTGACATGTGTTCGTAACATGTTGATTGATTGTGGATTATGGCAACTTCCATGATCTTCGTAATTTGCGGGATAGAACCCGATCTCTATACTGTGTACGGCTGATATAAACAAGTGTCCCGAAAAAGAAGGACGCCTCATTCCAAACTAGGGGAACAAGCATGAATCGAAGGATCATATCCTTGGCCCGCGCCGTACTGGTGCCGGTTATGGCGATGCTGGCGGTACCCGTGTGGTCCTGTCCGGTGGGAACACCTCAGGGCAAGAGCGACATTAAGAGTCTGACGCCTGCCACGTTTTCTCCCATCGGCACCGTGAAGGCGGTCGATGTTGAAGCACCGATGACCCGGGCGATGGCGCCAACCGCGTGTACGGGTGGTTTTGCCGGTCCCTATCCGTGTAACAACATAGACCTGATGGCGTTTCTGCCGCTTGCCGACATTGGCGGTGGTAGCGGCAATGACATCTGGGGCTGGACGGACGTCATGACCGGTAAAGAATACGCCATCATGGGTCGAACCAACGGCACCGCGTTCGTTGATATTTCAGACCCGATGAACCCGGTGTATCTGGGTAACCTGCCCACGCATACGAATAATTCGACGTGGCGCGACATCAAGGTATCGAAAAACCATGCGTACATTGTCAGTGAGGCCGGTGGTCATGGCATGCAGGTGTTCGACCTGAGGCAGCTTCGCACCGTGACGACGCCACAGACGTTTTCCAACACAACCCATTACGGCGAGTTTGGCAACGCACACAATATCGTCATGAACGAGGAAACGGGTTTTGCTTACGCTGTCGGCACGAATACGTGTTCGGGTGGCCTGCACATGATTGACGTTTCTTCTCCGGCGAATCCAACGTTTTCCGGGTGCTATTCGGATGACGGCTATACCCATGACGCCCAGTGTGTTGTGTTCGGTGGCGTTGCTCACCGGTGGCACCACGGCAGCGAAATTTGCTTTAACTCGAATGAAGACACGTTGACGATTGTTGATGTGACCGATAAAGCCAATCCGGTTCAACTGGCCCGGCTGCCCTACGCCAACTCGGCTTACACGCACCAGGGGTGGCTGACCGAAGATCACAATTACTTCCTGCTGGATGATGAACTCGACGAGTCCGGACAGGGCCATAACACCAAGACCCGCGTGTTCGACGTCAGTGATCCATCGGCGCCCTTTCTGGTGGGTTCCTATCTCAGCAGCACGGCCGCAATCGACCACAACATGTATGTCAAAGGTGACTACGCGTTTCAGGCGAACTATCGGGCTGGTCTGCGAATTCTGGAGACCAAGGATCCGGCCAATGCCGTTCTAACCGAGGAAGGCTTTTTCGATATTTATCCGTCCAATGACGGGGCTAACTTTAACGGTGCCTGGAGTACGTACCCGTACTACGAGAGCGGCGTTGTCGTTGTCAGTGGCATCGAGTCCGGCTTGTTTGTTCTCAAGCCCACGACACTGGCGCCTACGTTCGAGCTGGACGT
The DNA here is from genome assembly GCA_963922815.1 of uncultured Gammaproteobacteria bacterium. GTDB lineage: Bacteria > Pseudomonadota > Gammaproteobacteria > Steroidobacterales > SZUA-146 > SZUA-146. The sequence continues at coordinate 43,931 of CAWUKD010000004.1, read as the reverse complement.
TAATCCGGATCGGCTGGATGTGTGTGGTGCTGGCAGCGCGTCGGCCCAGCTGGAGCTGACCGCTACAGAAGGCTTTGTCGACAACGTCAATCTGACAATTCAGGGAGCCCCTGCCAGCATGGCTGTAACACTCTCTGAGAATATTCTGGTGCCGCCCGCAACGGTTGGTATCGATATTGATGTCAACAAAGCGGTCTCGGGGCAGTATCGCCTCACGATTGACGGTGATGCCGGTAAGGAGCGGGCGTCGGTTGATCTTGATGTAGAGGTGTCGGACAGTATTCCAGCAAGTGCCGCGGTTGAATTGCCACTCGATACGGCAACCAATGTGTCGGCGAACCAGGCGCTTCACTGGACGCCCGTTGACGGGGCATTCCGTTACGATGTTCAGGTAGCTACTGATGCGGCGTTTAGCGACATTGTGGTGAATGCAATAGGGCTGTCACAGCCCACATACGCCGCAGGGGCATTGCCGAGTGACTCGACGCTCTATTGGCGCGTTACAGCACACAATGCCTGTGGAAGTTCCACATCGGACGTGGCTTCATTTACGACCGCCGCGCCTCAGTGCAACCTCTACACCAGTTTTGATGTGCCAAAAACCATTCCGGCGACAACCGTGAATTCGATTTCGTCAATATTGACGACGGACGCACCCGGTGAGGTGGTGGATGTAAATGTCATAGCGCTTCGCGGGAACCACTCGTATCTTGGCGATCTTACGTTCCAATTGCAGGGACCACAGCTGCATTCTCATCGTGGCCCGGGTAACAACCGTCATGCCGAGAACGCATTGGTACGACTCATTGAAGAAAGCTGCGGCAGCCTCGACAACTTCCATGTGAGTCTCGACGACGATGCACCGACAGACCTCCCGTGCCCCTACAATGATCAGGGCACTCACAAGCCCAGCAACAGCATGTCGCCCTTTGTCGGAAACCCGGGCACCGGAGACTGGACGCTGATCGTCAGCGACAGCTATCCGGCTGATGGCGGAACTCTCGTCGGCTGGGGTCTGGAAGTTTGTACGACACCCTCACCAGAGTTTCTTGACTCTGATGGCGATGGTGTCGCCAACGATCTGGATAACTGTATGCTCGTATCCAATCCCGATCAGCGTGATACGCACGGAGACGGTTACGGCAACGTCTGTGATCCGGATCTGAATAACGACGGAACGGTTAATTTCGAGGACCTTGCAGAGTTTTCAGACGCCTTTTTGCAAACCGGTTCGGGACTGGATGCCGATCTTAACGGCGACAATGTCGTTAACTTCGTCGATTCCGTTATCATGCAAAACTACTTCTTCGGTCCTCCTGGGCCGAGTGGGATTGCGCTACCGTAAGGTAGTGCCAAATCTTCTGCGCGGCCGGGCTTGTCCCGGCCGCGTTGCGTTTGGGGGGCTGGTCAGTGATTTCCAGGCGCCCGTCGCAATTAGACTATTACTTATCGGAGAATAAACAACGGGTTACGGTTTCGAATTGTCGCTCACGGTAAAGTCCGTGTCGGTCATGCGTAGGCAGTGCACCAAAAAGCGTTGCACACTCGATGAATCATAGACTTAGACGTGTTTCTAAGCGGTTGGCAAGTTCAACGGGAAGAGCAATGACAGCACGAAGAGGGCGACGCTCGGGCGGACGTCGGGCGAAACGCGCGGCGCGGCAGGAAGATCAACTGCAAATCAGTTCGTATATTGATCGTGCCATACCGTACTACAACATGTTGTCCGACGAGGCGCTGGAAACGATAGAGCACAACGCCGATACGGTGCTGGAAGAAGTGGGTATTAACTTCCTGGAGACGCCGGATGCGCTGGAGTTGTGGCGCAACGCTGGTGCTGATGTCGATGGAGAGCGCGTGCGTTTTCCGCGGGGTTTGTGTCGACAACTAATTCAGGCCTCGGCTCCCGCCGAGTTTACTCAGCATGCGCGCAACCCGGCGCGATCGACCGTTATTGGCGGTAAACGCACTGTACTGGTTCCGGCTTACGGGTCGCCGTTTGTGCGGGATCTCGACAAGGGCAGGCGTTACGCAACGCTCGAAGACTTTCAAAATTTCGTCAAGCTTGCCTACATGGCGCCGGGGCTGCATCACTCCGGCGGCACGGTTTGTGAGCCGGTTGAACTGCCCGTCAACAAGCGGCACTTCGATATGGTGTACAGCCATCTCAAGTACAGCGACAAACCGTTCATGGGTTCGGTCACTCACGAAAGCCGGGCGCAGGATTCCGTGGACATGTGCAAGCTGGTGTTCGGTGATGAATTCGCCCGCAACAACACCGTGATGACCAGCCTGATCAACGTCAATTCACCGATGTCCTATGACAGCCTGATGCTCGGGTCGGCGCGTGTCTACGCGGAAAACATGCAGGCAACTGTTATCTCTCCGTTTATCGTCGCCGGGGCTATGTCTCCGGTTACTGTGGCAGGAACACTGACACAGATACTCGCGGAAGCTCTGGCAGGCATGGCGTACGTGCAGCTCGTACGACCGGGCGCGCCTGTGGTGTTTGGCACGTTTTCAAGTGCCATGTCCATGCAGTCCGGCGCGCCAACCTTCGGCACGGCTGAACCCAGCCTGGTGCTTTACGCAGCCGCCCAGTTGGCGCGCCGACTTGGCGTACCGTTTCGCAGCGGTGGCGGTCTGTGTGCCTCCAAGTTACCCGATGCTCAGGCGGCCTATGAGGCCGCCAACACCCTGCAGACGGCCGCACTGGCGGGCGTCAATTTCATGCTGCATACCGCAGGATGGCTGGAGGGTGGTCTGGTGATGAGCTACGAAAAATTCGTCATGGATGCCGACCAGGCCGCCATGATGTCAGTGCTTTTGAAGGGCGTCGACCTGTCTGAAAATGGTCAGGCCATGGATGCCATCCGTGAAGTCGGACCGGGCGCTCATTATCTTGGCGCTGCACACACGCAGGCCAATTTTGAGGATGCGTTCTACCGCTCGACGATGGCGGACAATAACAGCTTCGAGCAGTGGACCGAGGACGGCGAACTGGATGCCAGCCAGCGAGCCAACGCACTTTGGAAATCGATGCTGGCCGAATATGTGGCGCCTGAGCTGGATCCGGCGGTGGATGAAGCGCTGCTGGATTATATGGCGCGCCGGAAGGCCGAGTTTCCGGATATGAATTACTAAGAACTGTGAAATGAATATAGGCATTGCACACCCTGTAACGCTAGTGTCGACGATGCACGAAGGTGCGGCCCCGACACGAGGACGAGTACGATGAACGAACACGCTGATCAATCACAAGACCAGGATGACGACGAAGAGCTGGATCTGACGACGTTGTCGACCGAAGAACTTGTCGAACAGATGCACGATGATCTGTACGACGGTCTCAAAGAGGAGATTGTTCAGGGCACGTCAATCCTGCTGGAGCGCGGTTGGAGCGCGGAGCGCGTTTTGAACGAAGCCCTGGTTGCCGGCATGAAAATCGTCGGCATCGATTTTCGCGATGGCATCCTGTTTGTTCCCGAAGTGTTACTCGCGGCCAACGCCATGAAAGGCGGCATGGGGATTCTGCGTCCTCTGCTGGCCGAAACCGGTGCCAAACCCGTTGGCAAGATGGTCATTGGCACGGTGAAAGGTGATATCCACGATATTGGCAAGAATCTCGTCGCCATGATGCTCGAGGGCGCCGGCTTTGAAGTGATCGATATTGGCATTAACAACGCGGTTGAGGATTACTTCGCGGCCATTGAAGAGCACCAGCCGGACATTCTCGGTATGTCGGCACTGCTGACCACGACCATGCCTTATATGAAAGTCGTTATCGATGAGATGGTCGCTCGCGGCGTAAGAGATGATTACATTGTTCTGGTAGGCGGTGCGCCCCTGAACGAAGAGTTCGGTACCGCCGTTGGGGCTGACGGTTACTGTCGGGACGCGGCTGAGGCCGCCAACATGGCGACCCGAATGGTGGAAGAGCGTCGTGCCGCGGCCGGGTAAAACCATTCTGATCATCGCGTGCGGTGCGATAGCGCGTGAGATTCATCAGATCAGAACGCTGAATCAATGGCGGCATATCGAGATTGAGGCTATTGATGCGAACCTGCATTTCACGCCAACCAGGATTGCGCCTGCGGTGCGCGATAAATTGATTCATGCCAACGGATCTTATGAAAAAGTATTCGTTGCATTTGCCGACTGCGGTACGTACGGCGAACTCGACAAGGTGCTGACTGAATTTGGCCTTGAGCGACTTCCGGGTCTCCATTGCTACGCAACGTTCGCCGGTCAGTCACAATTTGATCAATACCATGATGCCGATCCGGCCACGTTCTATTTGACCGATTTTCTTGTGCGACATTTTGACCGGCTGGTTGTGCGTTCATTGAAGCTTGATGTTCATCCCGAGCTGTTGCCGCAGTTTTTTGGCAATTACCAAAAGGTTATGTATCTGATGCAATCCCGCAGTCCGTTGCTCGAACAAAAAGCTCGCGACATTGCAGATTATCTTAGGCTCGACTACTGCAGCGTGGAGACAGGGTTCGGTGAACTGCTTCCCGAGCTGCAGGCCGTAGTGGGAGTCTGACCTTGCCTTCACCCAAAAAAATCATCGTTTACTGGCGCGATATTCCGTCTCAGGTGATCGTCAAATTACGCCGCACCAGCGGTAAGGTCATGCTCAGTCCGCGTTTTCAGGCCGCCATAGATAGGGCCGCAATGAGAGCAGGGAAGGGCGGCAGCGACGCCTATATTGCGGAATGGCGTCGTGAGAGTGAGGTGTACCGTGGCGAAGAAGATTATCAGACTGTTGCTCAGCGAGCCGCTGATGAGATAGAAGCGGCCTACACGGATCAGATGCTGACGGCGCTGGTGAAAAACAAGGGTAACTCGCCTGACAAACCTGAAGACGCGTCGGTCGAGGATGAAACGTGAGTTCACGCGGTGAATTCTGATACTGCTGGCAATACGCGATGCCGACCTGAAAACCACGGAGATTACATCGATGACCATAACTACCATTAGCTCGGCAACTCGCGAAGTCAAAATTGGCTTTGATCAGCCGTTCGTCATTATCGGCGAGCGCATTAACCCGACCGGAAGAAAAATTCTGGCGGAGGAAATGAAAAACGGTGACTACAGCCGGGTAGAGGCCGATGCGCTTGCCCAGGTGGCGGCTGGCGCCCACATGCTGGACGTTAACGCCGGCATCCCGTTGGCGGACGAGCCCGCCATATTGGCCGAGTGCGTCAAACTGGTCCAATCGATAACCGATGTGCCACTGTCGATAGATTCATCCATCATTGCGGCGCTGGAAAGCGGTTTGTCCGTTTATCAGGGCAAAGCGCTGGTTAATTCGGTTACCGGCGAAGACGAAGTGCTGGAGTCCGTGCTCCCGCTGGTGGCCAGGAGCGGAGCTGCGGTAGTGGCGATTTCCAACGACGAGACCGGCATTTCAGAAGATCCCAACGTCAGATTCGAAGTCGCGAAGAAGATCGTTGAGCGAGCAGCCGACCACGGCATTTCTCGCAGCGACGTGGTGGTGGATCCGCTGGTTATGCCCATTGGAGCGATCAACAGCTCCGGCAAGCAGGTCATGCATCTTGTGCGGCGACTGCGTGAAGAGCTCAAGGTGAATACAACCTGTGGTGCGTCGAACGTCAGTTTTGGCCTGCCCAACCGAAACGGTATCAATAGTGCCTTTCTAACCATGGCAATTTCGGCCGGGATGACCTCGGCCATCACCAGTCCCTTGCACGAAGAGGTGATCCAGGCGGTATTGGGCGCCGACGTGATGATGGGCAACGACCCGGATTGCGCCAACTGGATTCGCAAATACCGGCAGCCATCGGCTGACGGGGCGGGACGAAGAAACCGCCGTCGCCGTCGCGCCAGCTAACCCCGGTACCCGTACTTATGCGCACTGCTCGCGTCGTATTCACTCCCAGTGGCAAGCGAGGTGATTTCGCGCTCGGCACTCCGGTGCTCGATGCCGCGCGTTCGCTGGGTGTCGATATTGATTCGGTGTGCGGTGGACGTGCGCTTTGCGGTCGCTGTCAGGTTCAGTGTACTGACGGTGAGTTTCCGAAGCACGGTATCCGGTCAAGCGTCGATCATTTGTCGGCTGTGGCGGATAGCGAGAAACACTATGGTCCTCGTGGAAAACGGGAGTTGGCGAGCGATCGTCGGCTGGGCTGTCAGGCGCGCATAGAAGGCGACGTGGTAATTGATGTGCCTGCCAGCAGTCAGGTGCATCGGCAGGTCGTACGCAAGGCCGCCGGTGATCTTGAAGTTGAGCTGGATACGGCTGTGCGTATGCACTACGTCCGTGTTGAAGAAGCCGACATGCATGATCCCTCCGGTGATCTGCAGCGCCTGTGCAAGGCGCTCGAAAAAGAGTGGGGACTGTCCGCACTGGAGTGCGACGTATCTGTGCTGCCCGGTTTGCAGCGCGCGCTGCGTGAAGGCGAATGGAAGGTGTCGGTTGCGGTGTATGACGCGTCACAGATCGTGGCCGTGTGGCCTGGGTTCAGGCAGTCCGTTTATGGCGTGGCTGTCGATATTGGTTCGACCACGGTCGCCGCACACCTTGTGGATCTGACTTCCGGGCAGATCATCGGTTCCGAAGGCGTAATGAATCCGCAGATCCGGTTCGGAGAGGACCTGATGAGTCGCGTGTCTTACGTCATGATGCATCCGGAGGGTGCAGCGCAAATGACAGGTGCTATTCGTGAAGGCCTTAACGAGCTGTGCGATGCGCTCGTGAAGCCGCACGACACCATTGGGGTTGACGATATTCTGGAGCTGACGCTGGTGGGTAACCCGGTCATGCATCATCTGGTGCTGGGTATCGATCCCGTTGAGCTTGGTGGCGCGCCGTTTGCGCTTGCTACAGACGGTGCCTTGAGTCTGAAAGCCAGCGAGCTGGACCTGTCGGTGCATTCGGGCGCACGAGTCTATGTACTGCCGTGCATTGCGGGTCATGTAGGCGCAGACTCTGCCGCCGTGGTCTTGAGTGAGTCTCCTCAAAACCGCGATGAACTCACCTTGTTAATCGATCTTGGTACAAACGCGGAAATTGTCCTCGGCAACAAGACACGCCTTCTGGCCTGCTCGAGCCCTACCGGACCTGCTTTCGAAGGCGCGCAAATCAGCTGCGGACAACGAGCGGCACCAGGTGCTGTTGAACGAGTGCGAATCGATGTTGAAACACTTGAGCCGCGGTTTCGAGTTATTGGCAGCAAGCTATGGTCAGATGATCCGGGTTTCGCAGAGTCAATCGCGGGCATCGGAGTAACCGGGATTTGTGGTTCCGGTATTATCGAAGTGGTCGCTGAGATGTTTCTCGCCGGTGTGATTACAGAAGACGGAGTTATTAACGGAACACTGGCAGAGCAGTCCTCGCGTATTGAGCCGGACGAAAGAACCTGGTCCTATGTTCTTCATGAAGGTGACATCAAGCTTACGATTACGCAGAACGATGTGCGCCAAATTCAGCTGGCCAAAGCCGCACTTCATGCCGGAGTCAGTCTGCTAATGGACCACTATGGCAGTCGCGATGTGAAGCGCGTGCGACTGGCCGGTGCGTTTGGCAGTCACATTGATGTGAAGCACGCGATGGTGCTTGGATTGATCCCTGACTGCGAATTGAACCATGTTTCGTCAGCCGGAAACGCGGCAGGATTAGGCGCGCTGAAGGCGTTACTTAACCGGGGTTCCAGACGCACGATCGAACAGGTTGTAAAGCGTATAGAAAAGATCGAAACTGCGATCGAACCTGCGTTTCAGGAGTACTTTGTCAGTGCGATGGCTGTGCCGCACAAGACGGACCCCTACACGAAGCTGTTTTCCACGGTTGAGCGACCGCCGAAACGCGCGGCCCCTCCTGTGAGCGAGGAGAGTTCGCGCAGGCGCCGCAGAAAGCGGGTTGCGCTGTCCGATAGCAAGATTCAGGATAAGTAGTACGCCATAGTCGTGAACGGCCGGCTGTAAAGTGCACTGGCACAGCTAGCGGCAGATCGTTTTATTACATTTAAAGGTAGTCCCCATGATGCCCGGAACAGTCGACATAGGCACCACGGTGACCCGCGTTACCTGGGCCAACAGTACACAGTGTGAGCTGCCACACTTGTGGTTGCGTGACAATTGCCGGTGCGCCGAGTGTCGCGTTGTGCAAACGGATGAGAAGCGGTTTATGTTGTCCTCCGTTCCGGCGCAACTGCGTCCTGCCAGTGCCGCGCTCTCAAACGATGAGCTGGTCATCCGGTGGCCGGACGGACACGAAAGCCGCTTTGACGGTGACTATATTCGAACGCTGGAACGGTTTGATGGAGTTCAGACCAAACACTGGACCAAGGGGTTTTCGCCGCCAACGGTCGAATTCGGCGAGTTCCTGCACACAGCTGTTGTTGCGGCTTCCGCCATAGAGCAGTTCCTTACGTTGGGTGCGCTGGTTATTACTAACATGCCGGGCAGGAGCGGCATGCTGGAGCGCTTGCAGCCGCGACTTGGGTGCATACGCGACATGCCCTTTGGTCGGTTACATGAAGTACGGGTGGATCCGGGCGGCTATAACGTGGCACATACGTCGCTGCCTCTGCCGCCGCACAATGACTTTGCCAGTTCGTCCTGGCCTCCGTCGGTTCAGGGGCTACATATGCTGGTAAACGAGTGTGAAGGAGGCGAAACAGTTATTGTAGACGGATGGGCCATTGCCGAGCAGCTCAGAATCGACCATCCGGATATGTTCGACGTGCTATGTCAGGTGTCGGTGCCATTCAGGATGTTTGATGAACAGGAAGAAACCTTTGCAGTCAATCCGGTTATTCGGGTGGGCGCTGACGGCGGCGTAGTTCATTTGCGCTACTCGAATCAGCTGATGCAAACCCTGAGCCCGAATACACCAAAGCTGGAGGCGTTCTATTTGGCCTATCACGAACTCAGCAGGCGGTTAATGAGCGAACAGGCGCGAGTAGTCTTCAGGTTGGAAAGCGAACAGTGTTTGCTGGTCGCCGGACACCGGGTCTTGCATGCTCGCAACGGGTTTGATCCTTCGGGAAGACGCCATTTGCAGGATGCGTATTTCGAGCACGACGGTGTGCGCAATCATCTGACTGTATTAAAGCGTCAACTGGAGAAGGCGGAATGACGAAAGTAGTTAATTTTACGGCCATGGAGCACGGCACGCGCGAGGACTATGAGCTCGTTTCCCGGCACGACGCTCACAACGCCAGCCAGCTGGCGGACCGGGTGCTTGAATGGATGCGCTCTATGGACGGCGATTCGCCATACCAGATCAGCCGGCTGGAGCATTCGTTGCAAACCGCAACGCGAGCCGAAGCTGACGGGGCCAGTGACGAAATGGTGATCTGCGCCTTGTTGCACGATATCGGCGACGTGATCGGCCCCCACAACCATTCGCAGGCGGCGGCGGCCCTGTTACGCCCCTATGTCAGCGAGAAGAGCTACTGGATTGTGCTGCACCATGGATTGTTCCAGGGCTACTACTGGTTTCACCATTTCGACATGGACAGAAACGCCCGGGAAGCGCTTAAGGATCATCCGTATTATGAGGCCTGCGCGGCGTTTTGTGCCCAATGGGATCAGGTGTCTTTTGATCCGGACTACCCGACCCGGCCACTGGCTCATTTTGAAGACCGTCTGCGAGCATTGTTTGCCCGCGAACCACAGAACTGCGTTTGAGCAGAGGGCGCAATCAGGCAGATTGCCTCGGTTAAAACCCAACTAAAAATCAGACCTTAGGCGTCTTGCCGGCACGGCTTGTCGGATTTAGACTACAGTGTTTGCCAAGGCTCAATTACACTTTGGAACGGCTCGGCAATTGTGCCCCGGACAGCCCGGCCCCGTTTGTCCGTACTGGACAGCTCGGGCTTAATCACTACCGCACCGAAAGCGCGGCAGAACAGGATCGCAGGTATGAAATCAGAGGCACGCGTTGTCGTCATAGGTGGCGGGGTAGTAGGGGTAAGTACGCTGTATCATCTGGCCAAAAAAGGCTGGGGAGAGGACAGCGTGCTCCTCGAAAAAGCGGAACTCACTTCGGGCTCGACCTGGCATGCTGCCGGACTCCTGCCGCTATTTAACATGAGCTACAGCGTTGGGCAGGTGCACAAGTACTCGGTCAATCTGTATCGGTCACTGGAAGCGGAAACCGGGCAGGCCGTCGGCATGAAGACGTGCGGTAACCTGCGCCTGGCGATGAATCAGGATCGCATGGACGAGTACATGCAGTACGCGGCCACGGCGAAGACTATCGGAATCAACGTTGAGTTTTTAACGCCCGAGCAGGTCGGCGAGCTCTGGCCGCTGTGTACTACTGACGGCCTGGTGGGCGCTATCTACCACCCCGATGACGGCTATATTCAGCCAGCGGATCTCACGCAAGCTCTGGCGAAAGGGGCTCGGGCCAATGGCGCGACCATTTATCGCCAGACGCTGGTCACGGATATCAATCGAACGGATGACGATCGCTGGGAAGTCGTTACCAACAAAGGCACGATCACCTGCGAACATGTTGTTTCCTGCACAGGAAATTACGCCAGGCAGACCGGGGAAATGGTCGGGCTTGATGTACCGGTAGTGCCGGTCGAGCATCAGTACATCGTGACCGAAGCGCATCCCGATGTCGTTGCAAGACACGAGCGAGGGGACCCGGAGCTGCCGGTGCTCAGGCAGTCAGATGATTCGTGGTATCTGCGGGAAGAGAACAAAGGCTTTATTCTTGGGCCGTACGAAAAAGGAGCTCCGGCGTGCTATGTGGATGGTCCTTCCGTCGATGCGGAATACGAACTGTTCGAGGGTGATCTTGAGCGTCTCGAGCCGCATATCGAAGCCTGCATGGAGCGCGTTCCGGCGTTTGCGGAATGCGGTATCAAGAACGTGTACAACGGCGCCATTGCCTATACGCCCGATGGCAACCCGATTATCGGGCCGGCCTGGGACGTCCCCAATTTCTGGCTGAATGAAGGTCACAGCTTTGGTATTACAGCAGCCGGCGGCGCCGGCTGGCAGTTGGCGGAGTGGATTGTTGAAGGCGAGCCTACCATCGATATGATGGGTGTTGATCCGCGCCGTTTCGGGGACTATGCAACCAAGTCCTATCTGGTTCAGAAGAACGAAGAAGCCTACGCCAATGTCTTCGTCATTCACTATCCGGATGAAGAGCGCGAGGCTGGACGACCGTTGCGTACTGCACCGTGCTACGACCGCCTCAAATCGATGGGTGCCGTGTTTGGTCAGAAGTTTGGCTGGGAACGAGCCAACTGGTTTGCGCAGGACGGCGAAGAAGCCGTCGATGACTGGTCATTCCGGCGTTCGAAATGGTTCAGTGCGATGGGCCGCGAGGTTAAGAACACGCACGAAAATGTAGGCGTGCTTGATATGACCGCTTTCGCCAAGTGCCGGATCAGCGGGAGCGGCGCGGAAGCATTTCTTGACTATATGGTGGCTAACCGGATTCCGAAGAAAGTCGGCGGGATCGGATTGTGCCATTCTTTGAATACTCGCGGAGGAGTGCACTCCGAGTTCACCATTCGACGTGAGTCTGATACATCGTTCTATCTGGTGTCTGCGGGAGCGCTGCAGCGACTCGACCACGACTATCTGAAAAAACACATGCCTCGGGACGGGTCAGTGCATTTCCAGGACCTGACCGGATCGATGGGCGTGCTGGTGCTCGCGGGGCCGAAATCGCGTCAGCTTCTTGAACGCGTGTCGCGCACGGACTTTTCCAACGAAGCGTTTCGCTGGCTGACGTCGCAGAACGTCATTGTCGGTATGGCGCCCAATGTGGCGATGCGGGTTAACTATGTAGGTGAACTCGGCTGGGAGTTACATCATCCCATCGAGTATCAAAACCATGTGTTCGACGCGTTGTTTGCGGCAGGTCACGACCTGGGCCTGAAGCCGTTTGGAATACGTGCGATGGACAGTATGCGACTCGAGAAGTCGTATCGCATGGTTGGAACCGAACTCTCAATCGAATACTCGGCATACGAATCCGGTATGGACCGGTTTATTCACCCGGAGAAGGGCGATTTTCTGGGACGGGATGCCTTGCTGGCCTGGGAGCAGCGTGGGCGAAGCTATCAGCTTGCGACGCTTGAGGTTCACGGTGTGGACGACGCAGATGCGCTTGGCAACAATGCGCTGACCATCGATGGAGAACTGGTGGGCCGAGCGACAGGAGGCGGGTTTGGTTTTCGTGTCAATACATCGCTGGCTCTGTGTATGCTCAAGCCCGAACACACGCAGACCGGTACCCGGCTTCAGATTGAAATTCTTGGCAGGATGTTTGATGCCACTGTCATCGGGGAGAGCCCTTTTGACTCTGCGAACGAACGACTGCGAGATGTAAATGGCGCCAATGACTGATCCTGCCAGAGATGGCTCCTGTCTGTGCGGAGCGGTACGCTATTCAGTCACCGGACCGATGCGTGACGTCATCTACTGTCATTGTGAACAGTGCCGAAAGACCAGTGGGCACTTTGTTGCCGCGACGGCCTGTGCCAAACATGATCTAATTATCAGCGAAGAGCGCGGTTTGACGTGGTTCAAATCATCGGACAATGCCAGGCGTGGTTTTTGCTGCGAGTGTGGTTCCAGTATGTTCTGGGAAGCGGCGCGGCGCGGAACGGTCAGCATCATGGCCGGCACGCTCAATACACCCACACGGCTTACGGCTTCGGGTCACATTTTTGTCGAATCGGCGGGTGACTACTATGACCTCGATGATGGATTGCCCCAGTCACTGAGCTACGAACACGGCGACCATCAGGATAACGAAAGCGAGCATCAATGAAGAAGCATAACGTATTCCGGCTGCTCAAGAATTCGCTTGGTGGTAATACAGCGTGGGAAGAAAACTGGCGCGACGTGGCGCCGAAGCCCGACTACGACGCGATTATTGTAGGTGGCGGCGGGCACGGTCTGGCAACGGCGTACTACCTGGCCAGGGAGCATGGGCTCAGCAATATTGCCGTACTTGAAAAAGGATGGATCGGTGGCGGTAACACGGGGCGCAATACCACCATCGTTCGTTCCAACTATCTGTGGACTGAAGCGGCCAATTTTTACGAGAAGTCACTGCAGCTTTGGGAAGGCCTGAGTCAGGATATCAACTACAACGTCATGTTTAGTGCCCGCGGCGTTTGGAATCTTGGGCACAGTCTTCAGGATCTTCGGGATATCAAACGGCGCGTCGCAGCAAACGTGCTTAACGGCATTGACGCCGAGGTCATGAATCCGGCGCAGATCAAAGCCGCAATTCCTCACATCAACACATCACCGGATTGTCGCTACCCGATACTGGGAGCGTCGCTGCAGCGGCGGGCAGGCGTTGCCCGGCACGATGCGGTTGCCTGGGGGTTTGCGCGAGCCGCCCACGACCTGGGTGTCGATATCATTCAGCAGTGCGAGGTTACCGGAATCCGGCGTGACGGCGATCAGGTGGTGGGTGTGGACACGACCCGGGGCGCTATCACTACCCGCAAAGTAGGCGTGGTGGTGGCAGGCCATTCGGGAGTGTTGGCCGACATGGCAGGGCTTCGCCTGCCGATTGAGAGTCATCCTTTGCAGGCCTACGTTTCAGAGCCTGTTAAGCCTGTCCTGGATACGGTCGTCATGTCGAATGCCGTGCACGGTTATATCAGCCAGTCGGACAAAGGCGAGCTCGTTATCGGGGCCGGTATTGATCACTACAACGGCTACGGCCAGCGCGGCAGTTTTGATGTTATTGAGCATGCCATGCAGGCGATTGTAGAGCTGTTTCCGATTTTTGGACGAATGCGCATGCTCCGGCAGTGGGGCGGTATTGTCGATGTGTGCCCTGATGCCTGTCCTATCGTCAGCAAGACGCCGGTGAGAGGTCTTTATTTTAACTGCGGCTGGGGTACGGGTGGGTTTAAAGCAACGCCAGGTTCAGGCTGGGCCTTTGCTCATACCGTTGCTCATGATCGTCCTCATGCGATCAATGCGCCGTTTTCACTTGACCGTTTTACAACAGGTGCACTGATCGACGAACACGGTGCGGCAGGCGTAGCCCACTAGGAAAACGTATGTTTATTATCAACTGTCCTTTTTGCGGTGAGCGCGATCAAAGCGAATTTGGCTATGCCGGAGAAGCCGGGATCGTCAGACCTACCCATCCGGACACCTTGTCCGACGAGCAGTGGGCTGACTATCTTTTCTGCCGCAGCAATCCAAAGGGTGCCCATGACGAACTATGGGTACATTCCGCGGGATGCCGGCAGTATTTCAAAGCGCGCAGAGATACCGTGTCCTATCAGTTTGAGGCAACCTGCAAAATGAACGAATCACTCGACGCAGCGGCGGCAGACAGATGAGAGTTGATAGCGTGTTGATCCCGGGTTGGCGATGGGCGCATCGGTGGCCGGGTGGTTTTCAATGACGGGTGAGCAAGTTAACCGATTGGCGGACGGTGGGCGTATTAATCGTTCCAAGCCGGTGCGCTTTACGTTTAATGGCAAAGCGATGACCGGTTTTCAGGGGGATACCCTGGCTTCGGCCCTGCTCGCAAACGGGGTGGATATTGTCGGCCGCAGTTTCAAGTATCACCGTCCGCGGGGTATCGTAGGCATCGGTGCGGAAGAGCCGAATGCGATTTTGCAAATTGGTTCAGGTGCCACCACCGAACCGAATATGCGTGCGACTCAGGTGTTACTTTACGAAGGGCTCGAGGCGCGCACCGTGAAAGGCTGGCCGAGCGTTAACGTTGACGTGCAGGAAGCGCTTGGCATGGTCAAGAATGTGCTGGCCGCCGGGTTTTATTACAAGACTTTTATGGGGCCAACGCGAAATGCCTGGCGCATGTTTGAACCGGCGATTCGAAAGATGTCTGCCATGGGTGAATCACCTTTGGAGGCCGATCCGGATCACTATTCTCACCGGCACGCGCACTGCGACGTGCTGATTGCCGGGGGCGGTCCAGCAGGTCTGACAGCCGCACTGCTGGCCGCTCGTGCGGGGCTCAGAGTCATAATCGCTGATGAAAAGCCGGCGTTTGGTGGCCACCTGCTGGCTACCCGTGCAACGCTTGACGGGAAACCGGCCGATCGCTGGGCGCGCGGAGTTTATCAGGAGCTAAAATCTCTTGCCAACGTGCGGTGTCTGACCAATAGCACCGTCATTGCGTACCACGATCACAATTTTCTGACCATTGCTGAACACTGTCTTACGCAAGGCGAAAGCAGCAGTCCCGTCAGTCCCAGGCAGCGCCTTTGGAAGGTGCGTGCGGCTCAGGTCGTTCTGGCACAGGGCGCGTTTGAGCGACCGCTGGTGTTTTGTAACAACGACCGGCCGGGTGTCATGCAGGCATCTGCCGTATCCGCCTATGTGAACCAGTACGGAGTCAGGCCGGGTAAGCGGGCCGTTGTATTTACCAACAACGATTCGGCGTACGCAACAGCGTTGGACCTGCATGAGGCCGGCGTCGAAGTCGCAGCGATTATCGATAGCCGGCCCGAAGGTAAGTGTGACGCCGTCACAAGGGTCAAACAGGTGAACATCCCGGTTCGCTTTGAGCAGGTTGTTTATGATGTCTCTGGTCGTACGCGCGTTACCGGCGCCAGGATTGGGCAGCTCAACTCCGACGGCAAGTCACTGGCGAATCATAATGATGTAATCGACTGCGACCTGGTGGCGATGTCAGGCGGGTGGTCGCCAGCCGTGCACTTGCATTCGCATTCGGGGGGCAAGAACCGCTGGGATCACGACGTATCCGGGTTTGTGCCCGAGGCGAGTCCGCAATCATGCGTCTCCGCAGGCGCTGGCAACGGTGTGTTTGAATTATCAGACGTGCTGGAAGATGGGTGGCGCGCGGGCGAGGCGGTGTGCAATGCATTGGGCGCAAAGCTGCCGGACTATACCTCTCCTCAGTGCGAAGTTGGCACCGTCAGTCCGATTCAGGCGCTGTGGCACGTGCCGTCGCCGTACGATCCTGACAAGGGGCCGAAGCAGTTTCTCGACTACCAAAATGACGTCGGAGTGTCTGACGTGCGTCTGGCGGTGCGGGAAGGCTTCCGCAACGTCGAGCACGTCAAGCGCTACACGGCGCTTGGTTTCGGTACCGACCAGGGCAAACTTGGCAACATTAACGGCATGGCAGTGCTGGCCGAATTGCTCGGTGAAGATATTCCGGCGGTCGGTACAACCACGTTTCGACCGAACTACACGCCTACCACATTTTCCACGATTGCCGGCCCTGACGTCCGCGAACTGTTTGAACCGGTACGTAAAACGGCGCTGCATGAATGGCATGAGAAAGCGGGCGCTAAATTTGAGGTCGTCGGGCAGTGGCATCGTCCGTGGTATTTCCCGAAGGACCGGGAAGATATGCATGCGGCGGTTAATCGGGAGTGCGTGCGTACGCGCGAGTCTCTCGGGATAATGGATGCCTCAACGCTCGGCAAGATTGAAGTGTATGGACCAGACGCGGCACGGTTTCTGGACATGATGTACACCCATGACATTGGCAAGCTGGCCGTGGGGCGCTGCGCCTACGGAATCCTTTTGGGCGAGGACGGGATGGTCAAAGATGATGGTGTGATGGCCAGGATTGGTGAGGAACACTTCTATCTGACTACAACAACGGGTGGGGCGGCTGCCGTATATGCGTGGCTGGAGTTCTGGTTGCAGACCGAGTTTCCACATCTGGACGTGTATATGACGTCTACAACGGATCACAACAGCACGATCGCGCTGGTTGGGCCGAACGCCCGCAAGCTGCTTCAGCAGTTCGACAGTACAATAGATTTCGACAAGGACGCGTTTGCGTTCATGGATGTTAAAAGCGGTCAGCTGGCGGGTCTTCCTGTGCAGGTCTTTCGCATCAGCTTCAGCGGCGAGCTTGCGTACGAAATTAATCTCGACAGCAATCTTGCGCTGGGTCTGTGGACGCAGCTCATGGATAAAGGCAGGGAGTTTGATATCACGCCTTACGGTACGGAAACGCTTCACGTGTTACGCGCCGAAAAAGGTTTCGTTATTATCGGTCAGGATACCGATGGCTCCGTTACGCCTCAGGACCTCGGTATGAGCTGGCTGCTGTCCAAAGAGAAGGATTACGTCGGTCGACGGTCGCTTCTGCGGCCTGACTGCATCCGCAAAGACCGCAAGCAGCTGATCGGGCTGCTGTCGGTAGACGGCAAGACCGTAGTTCCGGAAGGCTCCCAGATTATTGAAGATACCGGGGCAACAGTACCTGTGCCGCTGGTTGGTCACGTGACTTCGAGCTACTTCAGTGCCTGTCTGAATCATCCGATTGCGCTGGCGCTGATTGAAAAGGGTCGTCAGCGCTATGGAGAGGTTGTCTATGCGGTCACTCCGGACGGCGAACGCATCAAGGTCACGATTACCCGCTCGGTATTTTTCGATCCCAAGGGAGACAGGCAGCGTGTCTGAATCATTCGCAAAACAGCATCCGCTTTCATCGTTTATGAAGACCGACGGCGCCCGGCGCGTTGTCGCGCCCTGCGTGAATGTCCTGGTCGAGCCGGACGTTTGTCATGTCAGCATGCGCGGTAATCCTGCCGACCCCGCTTTTGTAAGCGCACTGTCCACGGTCATGGGTCAACCGGTCCCGGAGCGGGGTCGTGTAACGCGTGATACGCATTCGGTGTACTGGCTGGGACCACAGGAATTTTTGGTCACAAGCCGTCAGTTTGAGGGGCGAGAACTGGTGTCCGCGTTATCCAGTGCCTTTGAGGGGGTTCACGCAGCCGCTACTGATCTTAGTGGCGGTCAGATACTGCTGGCCGTGAGCGGAACGGCGGCCAGGGCATTCCTGAGCAAGGCATCAACGCTCGATTTGCATGAGTCCATGTTCAGCGTGGATGACTGCGCTCAGTCAACGTTTGCCAAAGCTGGCGCGTTATACGCACTGCGTAGCGATGAGCCGGTTTTCGAGCTGATTATCCGGCGCAGTTTCGCGGACTACGCCGCGCGATGGATGCTCCATGGCGGTCAGGAATTTGGTATTAAATTCGCTGAGCAGCACCGGTTTTAGCGCGGGGAGTCAGTTGCCTGGTTTCAACCGTTTCGGTTTTGCTCCAGGTTCGGGCAGCATCTTGTTGATTACGACATTAGAGTGATTCTGATGTGCGTTTTTCCTTGGCTTTAGCGTCCTGAAACGCCTAATATACAGTGCAATATAGCTTTGCTTTGGTTTGTCGGGGTTTTTGCTCATGTCTACAAGCGACACGAACGTTGTTACAAAGAAGTTTGGTTTTGTGCTCGTTAACGACTTCACTCTGATGTCGTTTTCCTCTGCCATCTCTCCCTTACGAATGGCTAACCGGCTTACCGACGCTCATCTGTACCACTGGAGCACTATTTCGGATCACGAAGAAGTGTGTTCCAGCAGCGACGGCATTCATGTCATTTGTAATGAAACTCTGGCGTCTTCGGCAAACAAAGCCTACGACGTTATTATTGTATGCGGCGGTATGAACGTCGAAAAGAATACGCACCCGGCGTTGCTAAAGTGGCTGCGCATGATGCATCAGCGCGGCATTGCGCTTGGAGCGATTTGTACCGGCAGTTTCGTGCTTGCAAAAGCAGGGCTGCTGGACGGCTACAAGTGCTCGGTTCACTGGGAGAACGTTGGGCAGCTTCGGGAAACATTTCCGCGTGTGAGCGTGAGCGACCGGTTGTTTACACTGGACCGGGGGCGCTTTACGTCCACGGGTGGTACGGCGCCGTTCGATATGATGTTGCGCTTTATTTCGGCGGGCCATGGGGACAAACTGAGCGCAGAAATTGCGGACCAGATGATTGCAGATCGCATTCGGCGCGAGAACGACAAGCAGCGCATACCGCTGCGGCATTTGCTCGGCAATCAGTCCGATAAACTCATATCTACTGTCGAGCTGATGGAAGCCAATATTCGTGAGCCCATTCCGCAAAAAGATCTGGCTCAGTTTATCGGTTTGTCCGAGAGGCAGCTTCAGCGGCTCTTTCGAAAACACCTGCTGTGTCCGCCGTCGCGTTATTACCTCCAGCTGCGACTGGCGCGTTCCCGCGAGCTGCTTCAGCAAACGTCCCAGAGCATCCTGGAAATCTCGTCGGTCTGCGGCTTTATTTCACCGTCACATTTTTCCAAGAGCTATAAAGAGCACTACGGCTATTCGCCCAGCCAGGAGCGGCAGCGTACTGCTGTGGAAGAAGAGCTCGTCGAATAATCGCGCTTTCGCAACTGTCCTGACTAAAACAGGCCTTCAATCTGTTTTTGATCATTGACGCGAATCGCATCAGAAGCAGGAACTCTTGGCAGCCCTGGCATGGTCATGATGGCGCCGCAGACGACGACAATAAATTCCGCGCCTGCAGCCAGGCGTATTTCCCGAACCGGCAGCACGTGGCCGGTCGGTGCTCCCATAAGTGTGGGGTCCGTTGAGAAGCTGTATTGCGTCTTGGCCATACAGATCGGGTAGTGGCCGAATCCCAGCTCCTCGTACTGTTTAAACTGATCGCGAACTTTTTGATCGGCCACAACTTCATCCGCGCCATAGATGTGAGTCGCGATATGCTGCACTTTGTCCCACAGCGGCATTTCGTCGGGGTAGATCGGAGCGAACTGGCTGGTGGTGTTATCCAGTAAATCAACAACGGTTTCAGCCAGCGCAGCGGCGCCTTTGCCGCCGTGTTCCCAGTGCGAGGATACGGTGCATTTAACGCCGTGCTGCGTGCAGTATTCAGTGATGGCCTGATGTTCTGCGTCGGTGTCGGTGATGAAGTGGTTGATCGCCACTGTCACGGGGCAGCCGAACTTTTTCAGATTCTCAATATGTCGACCGAGGTTTTCGCAGCCTTTGACGACCGCTTCGACGTTTTCACCGGCCAGGTCGGCCTTCGCGACACCGCCGTGCATCTTGAGCGCCTTCGTGGTTGCAACCAGTACGGTGGCATCCGGTTTGAGTCCGGCTTTGCGACACTTGATGTCGAAGAATTTCTCGGCGCCAAGATCTGCGCCAAATCCGGCCTCGGTAATCACATAGTCCGCCAGGCTCAGCGCGGTCTGCGTCGCCATGACCGAGTTGCAGCCGTGGGCGATATTGGCAAAAGGTCCGCCGTGCATGAACGCCGGATTGTTCTCCAGCGTTTGTACCATGTTTGGTTGAAAGGCGTCGCGAAGCAGGGCGGTCATAGCGCCCTGGGCATTGAGGTCGGACACGCGAACGGGTTCCCGCTTGCGATTCTCGCCAATGATGATATTACCGATTCGGGTTTGCAGGTCATCAAGGCTGGTCGCGAGGCAGAAGCACGCCATAACTTCTGATGCGACCGTGATATCAAAGCCGTTTTCACGAGGAATTCCATTGGTAGGGCCGCCAAGTCCGATTGTGATGTTGCGCAACGCGCGATCATTCATGTCGACTACGCGTTTCCAGCTGACCCGGCGCTGATCAATATTGAGTTGATTGTCCCAGTACATGTGGTTGTCGATAATTGCCGACAGCAGGTTGTGTGCGGCCCCGATCGCGTGGAAATCGCCGGTAAAATGAAGATTAATATCGGTCATTGGAACGACCTGCGCGTAACCACCACCGGCAGCTCCGCCTTTCATGCCGAAGTAGGGCCCAAGGCTGGGCTCTCGCAGGCATACCATTGCCTTCTTGCCGATATGGTTTAGTCCATCGCCGAGTCCTACCGTGGTGGTGGTCTTGCCTTCGCCCGCCGGCGTCGGAGAGATGGCGGTAACTAAAATGAGTTTGCCCTTTTTGGTGTCGTCCAGAGATTCAAGAAATTCGTAGTTGAGCTTGGCTTTATCATGCCCGTAGGGGATGAGCGACTCGGGACCGATACCAAGTTTTGCACCGATTTCGGTAATGTGCTTCATGGAAGCATCCTGGGCTATTTCCAGATCTGAACGAACTTTAGTCATCGCGCACCTGTATGAATTGTGTGTGGCTGTTTTGAAGAATCGTTGTAGGTTCGTGCCGTGCCCGTCAGTATACGGTACGGACACAGAAGTCATTGTAACAACGATACTTTCTCAGGCAACCGGGGTAGGCGGTTATGGTTGAATAAGCGTCGCATATTTAACCGCCCGTGATGGCTAATGGCGGGCGTGCCGGCCAGTAGCGTCAGGGTTCGACAATTGCCCGGCTCAGATCCTGAGAGGTATCGAGGTCTGTCGCGGCCTCGGGTATGTCTAGATACTGGGGATTGCTGCTGATCAGTATCGATTTGTCCAGCAGGGACTCATTGCCTTCTGCGAGGCTCTGCGTCGACCAAAGGCGGCTCGGCCAGATGACAGGTGGGCCAAGCGTGTCTGCGTAGCGAGCGGCGGCGGGGCGCTCGGGATCACCGAGCCACAGAGCATGAAGAGCCAGAAGGGCTTCTTTGTGAATCTTGTACTGATCGACCAACAGGACCATGACGCCGTCCGACCGGGTAAGCGGCGCCGCACAGGCCAGCGAGGCGGTCATGCCCTGGCGCCAGCGAGAGTTGTAGTGATGTCGAATGGACTTGGCGGCGTGATGTGCGCGGAGTGCCCTGCAGTCCTGCGCGAGAAAAGCGCCGCTGACCACTATTGGTTGCTGCCCGGTACCGAGCGTTTCACACACGTCGCGGGCCAGTTTGATCGAGCGTTCCAGCAGGCTCATGGACGACACCACCACGTGCTGCTTTGGCTGACCGAGTCGGCGCGATTCGCCTGCGGCGAGGATGATGCATTCCAGAGTGGGAGCGTTTTTGTCGCTTATGCTCACAGAGTGGTCCTGGACGTCACTGGAGCGACCAATTGCGCAGGTTGATCAGCATGTCTGCATGTACCTGACGAGTCGCGTCAGGCTGTCCGGTCAGGTCGCCATCGTAAAAGTCTTCAGGACGCATATCGAAGGCGTGGTCCGTGTTGGTGTACGACTTGGCGCTAACCGGCTTTCCAAGCTCCAGCTGCCGGTCAACGATAAGCTGGCAGGCCGCGTTAGAAACAATGCTGTCGGTTTCTGCGAAGATGAAGTGCACCGGAAATTCCTGAGGCCAGCCGTTGCGCGCTCTGACCGGAAATTCGCAGAAGGGATAAAACAGGGTGGCGCTGACAACGCCCCTCAACGGAGAATCCGGTTTTTCAAGAAGGTTAGGCGGGCGTTTCTCATTGGCCGTGTAGTCGAAAGCGTCCATCAGTGCCCAGCCCCCATGCGACCAGCCAATCAGATGCAGCGCGTTCGCATTAACAAAGGGAAGCCCGCGAATGGTCTCGAGCGATGCCATGACATCACCGGCACGCTCGCTTCCCCAGAGCTTCTTGCCGTCGCAGACTTCGCGCCATTCAAGGTTGCGAGGTTTGATGCTTTCAACCAGCACAACGGCGTAACCTGCCTGTTGAAAGAGTCGCGCCCAGTCGCGAGAGCCGTGCAGCGTTCCCGAGCAGCCGTGGTAGCCGACTACCGTTGCAAACGGACCCTGACCCTCCGGGACAAACAGCTCGTAGTCACCGGAGAGCAGTTCATTCAGTTCGGCCACGCTCTGTCGTTTGATATGGATGCCTTCAAGGTAGCCATAAAAGCCGAGCGCGAGAGTCAGAACAATTATGATCAAGATAATAAACAGTTTTCGCACGACGAGGCTCACAGGGCGGTTGGTGGAGGTTGCTGCAACGATGTACGGGCAGGGGTGCTGACCGGGGCGCAGGTTGAATGAGGATAAAGGCCTGCACCGGGTATTGTCCAGATGTATCCCGGGTCCGCCGTGAGTCGGCGTCCCGATAACGGTGGTGGCGGGTGATTGGCGCCGGAAAGTTGGTCCGGTCGGGTGAGCAGGTGGTCACGAGCTGCTGCGTTTGGGCCTTCCCCGCCGTTTTGCGGGCATTTCGATACCAAAAGAACGCAGTCGATCGGTCAGCGTTGTGGGCTTGAGTCCGAGCAGCTCTGCAGCGCCGCCTTCGCCGGATACTTTTCCATTCGCGGCGCGCAGCACCTGCTCGAGATTCCGTTTTGTAAAGGCCCGCATTTCCTGCTCGTTCAGGTAGTCATTGGTGACAACCGCGGTTGCTCTGGGCGCGTCCTGAGCAGGGCCAACGGGAATCGAGAGGTTGATTTTGTTGTCTCTGCTCAGGATGATCGCGCGTTCCAGCACGTTTCTGAGTTCCCGCACGTTGCCTGGCCAGGAGTAGGCCCGCAGCTGTCTGACGTTGCGTTCGCTAAGTGCGAGGAGTGGGCGCCCGAAATCATTGCATATGTCGGCAATAAAGTGGCTGGCAATATGAATAACGTCATCACCCCGTTCTCTCAGCGGTGGTACGTCGATTGGAAACACGTTGAGACGATAGAACAGGTCTTCGCGAAAACGCCCCGCGGCGACTTCGTCAGCAAGATCTCGGTTGGTTGCCGCAATGATGCGAACATCAATTGTTCGGGTCTTGTCATCGCCGACTCGCTCGAACTGTTGTTGCTCGAGCACACGGAGCAGTTTGCTCTGAAGTTCAAGAGGGATTTCGCCCACTTCGTCCAGGAATATTGTGCCGCCGTCGGCAAGTTGAAAGCGACCAATTCGGTCGCGTGTCGCTCCGGTGAAGGCGCCCTTAACGTGCCCGAAAAATTCACTTTCAAATAATTCGCTCGGTATGGATGCGCAGTTCACGGTGACCAGCGGTTCGTTCTTTCGCTGACTGCGCGAATGGATTGCATGCGATACCAGTTCCTTGCCCGTACCGGACTCGCCAATGATGAGTACGTTTGCCGTGGTGTAAGCGACCGCCTCAATTCGGCCAAGCATCGATTGCAGAGCAGGGCTGCCACCAACGATTTCGCCGTCATTCATTGACTCCCGGATATTCTCCCGAAGGTAGTCACGCTCAAGCTCCAGCGCATTACGCAGCTTGGCGTTTTCATCGAATGCTTTTTGCAAGTCGCTTAAGGCCCTGTTTCGATCCGTCACGTCCTTGATGGCCACTTGCAGGCGTATCGGTTCGCCGCGCCGGTTATTCACCCGCGCCGCCGATACGAGAACGTCCAGAATTTCCCCTGAACGCGTCACCATCTGGCGCTCGTGATTGCTGTATTCTTCGGCAAAATTCAGGTGTGTAAGGCTGCCGTCCTGAAGTTCCTCGCGAACGGTTTCTGTGTAGAAGTCGCCAATATAACGGCCGATCACGTCCTTGCGGGCATAGCCCAGTTTGTGTAGCCAGCGATCGCTAACTTCAAGGATGCAGCCGTTGTGGTCCATGGTGTGAAGCATGGCCGGAGTTGCAAGGTAAAACGCTTTAAAGCGATGCGAGATCTTGTCCCAGCTGTCCAGCTCCTGATAGTAGCTGACTGCGAGAAACTCGTGGTTGTCGTCTTCGTGAACGATGGTATCGGCGACAAGTTTAAGTGATTCGCCGCTACGTGACTGATATTCAATCGGGGCATGATCGATGCGTCCCGCCAGTCTGAGCCTGGGCAGGTAGTCAGACAGAAGGTCCTGTTGCGTTTGTTCGGTCGCAATGTCCTGAGGAGACATCTTCAGGAACTGTTCACGTGAATAATCCAGACGCCTAAGCAGCTCGTCACTCACGTCGCAGAAACGACCGGTGCGATCGGTGGCGGATGCCAGGTGGGGGCCTTGTTGAAACATCCACCGGTATTGCTCAGGTAATATATTGGTTTCACTCATATTTCACGCAGTATACACGAAATATCGTAATAAAAATAACGTAATATCGTCAATCACGTAAAACCGTTAATTACTATACCCAAGTAAAGGATATAAGTCATTGAAAATATTGATAACCCATAATTGGCACGGGGTTTGCAATAGAGTCAGTATTCCCAAGAAGGAGGGATCAAACCATGAAAACACTGAACTACGTAATGAGTCCCCTGGCCGCCCTGATGCTGATCGCGACCGGAGGTTTTTCAATCTCTGCAACCGCAGATATGGATGTTATCGCTGTGCTGGCCACCCAGACCCGTATGGCTCAAAGCGATGAGCTGTTCGAGCTTGATGCTGATATTCAGAAGCTCACGTTGGACTTTACGACAAACATTAAATTCGAATTGAGCGAACGTCTGGCTGACGAGTTTGAATCGGCAAAACGGTCGTCTTTGCTTGCCAGCGACTTTTCCGAGCAAATTCTGGATTCGCTCGATAAACGTCTCCCCGATGAGGTCAGTAACCTCATCTCAGCAGTGAATTAGCCCGCATAGCTTGCCGGCGATTCACTTGTACCCCGCTGCCTACCCCGGCAGCGACCCCTTTGCGGGGCGATCAGTTTCTGGTTGCCCCGTTTTTTATTGCCTGAAACGGTAGCGGTTCGTTGCGCTATGAATTGAAGCGCATTACTGTTTCGGAATGAACTTCCGGGTAAAACAGTTTTCTCTGCCACGTATGGCTTCAGCCCGTCAGCGAGTTATTGTCACAGGTGCACTGTTAGTACTCGCGACGCCGGCTGCGCGCTGTGTCGTTGCCGAGACTTTTGAGATTGGCCCATCTGTTGCCGGTTCGGATTGCGTCGAAGAGTTTGAAACGGTGGCAAACCGGTTACAGCCGGGCGATACGCTGGTGCTTCGCGGAGGGCACTATGTGCAGTCCTGCCGTCGTGCGCTGAACATTCAGGGCACGGCCGGGCAACCCATACTGATCAGAGCGGCTGAGGGTGAGCGACCCGTATTAACTCGCCCGGAACGCAACAGAAACACAGAGAACAACATAGAGATCATTGATGCACGGCATGTGACGATACAAGGTCTTGAGTTTGCAGGGGGAAGTATTGGCGTTCGCCTGATGGGTGACACCCGCGATTTTGAGCTTGCCCATTCGGTCATTCGCGATACCGGCAATACCGCCTTTGCTGCCAATACCGGAAGTTCGATGCGACTGGCGCTGCATCACAATACCATTCATACCACGGGTCAAAGTTCGGGCGAGACGGAAGGCGAGGGGTTCTATCTTGGTTGCCATGACGGAAGCTGCCAGGTATCCGATAGCAGAATTGAACACAACGTTTTGTACAACCTTCAGTCGAAAGGGGCAGGGGGTAATGATGGTATTGAACTCAAGCCCGGTTCGGGTGGCAACCTGATTGCACACAATCGCATTACCGGACAAAACCAGGTGCACGACTTTCCGTGCGTGCTGGTTTATGGGGACGTTGACGATGTAAATATCGTTGAGAACAATGTGTTCGAAAATTGCACCGAGGGCATTCAGGTGGTAACTGATGCGATTGTACGGGGCAATGTGGTTATCGACTCCAGGCAGGCCGGCATCGTCGTTCGCCGTCATCGAACGGTGGGTGCTCCTGCTAACGTTGCCGTTGTCAATAACACGATCGTTAGCCGCATCCCTGCAGCCGCAGGATTGTATCTGGCCCTGTGGCGTGCGAATGACGTACTGGTTTTCAATAACGCAGTGTTGGGCCGGGACACAATTGCGATAAAAGGCTGGAGCCTGCGTCGGGCACAGTACGCGTCTAACTGGACCGATGGGTATTTGCGGGGTATGCCGCTCGGGCAAAAAGGGGTTCGGGTTGACAGAGCACGCTCCTATAACATCGATACGACTACTATCGCGAGTCTGGCATTGGCCTGGTTTGAGGATGCTGGCTTCCCGTCACCCGTAGCAACAGGCTCGCTGGACGTTCAAAGCACGCCTCGCCCCCAGGGCTCTGGCATCGATATCGGAGCGATCGAAAAACTCCGGGAACAGTGACGGCCGGGCTTTCTGCAGGCGCCGCTTCAGAACCAGTAATTGTAGAGCTTCGAACGTCTGGAAGGCCCGGCAACCTCGTCGGTGATGCGGATTGTCTGTTATGCAATTGAGCACGCGATGGCCATCGAAATGTGTCGGTGTCGATTGGCCGATACTTCGGAAAATACTAGGGCAGACTAAGGTCTCAAGCGTGATTAAACACTCGACGGCCTGCGAATAAACAGGCACCATTTGCGAGGCGTCGTTCAATGGCGCTTCATCACAGGGGATCGTATGAGTATCAGTTTTTCGAATCGCGTCGCCATAGTCACTGGCGCAGGCGGTGGTTTGGGGCGCGCGCATGCGCTGGCACTGGCCAGTCGCGGAGCTCGCGTTGTTGTTAACGACCTCGGTGGGGCTCGTGATGGCACAGGGCAATCGTCGGAAGCGGCCGAGGCCGTAGTTCGCGAAATCGAACTGGCGGGCGGCGAAGCAATTGCCAACGGGGCCAATGTAACAAGCCCGGAGGAAGTCGAGGCGATGGTTGCCGAGGCGGTTGAGCAGTGGGGGCGGGTCGATATTCTGATCAATAACGCCGGCATTCTGCGCGACAAGACGTTTGCCAAAATGACTCTGGAAGATTTTCGTCTGGTTCTGGATGTGCATTTGATGGGCAGTGTGATTTGCACAAAGGCCGTGTGGGAGTTGATGCGACAACAAGCGTACGGTCGAATTGTCATGACCACGTCGTCAAGCGGCCTGTACGGTAACTTCGGGCAGAGCAATTATGGTGCGGCCAAGATGGGTCTGGTTGGCTTCATGAACACCCTGGTTCTGGAGGGCAAGAAGTACGACATACGGGTTAACACGCTGGCACCGACGGCCGCCACCCGAATGACCGAAGACATTATCCCCGACCCTAAGCTTCTTGACCTGCTCACTCCTGAGTCAGTCGCTAACGGTTGTCTGGCGCTGTGTCATGATGATGCGCCCAATCGCACCATTTTGTGTGCCGGAGCCGGAGGCTACGCCATAAGCCGTATCCTTGAAACCGACGGGATCTATCTTTCGCCTGAACAACAAAGTCCCGAAGAGATCATCAGGCAGTGGGAGTCCGTTTCAAGTCCGGAGGGTCAGAAAGAGCTGGCGTATGGCGGCAAGCAAACCGAAAAATTTCTTACCAAAGCGGCAACCGCAAAGCGCTAAGCTATGGCAATGACTGCGCTGAATCATTTGGCAATCATATGGGTAGCTGTTTTCCTGTCGGCTTACGCGGCCCATAAAACCCGAATGACACCGGTGCTGTTTTTCCTGGCTTGCGGTTGTGTTCTTGTGAATGTCGGCTGGTTACCGCACCACCCGGAGCCCTTTATCGAGGGCCTGTCCGAAATCGGCATCATTGTCATCATGTTCGCGCTGGGGTTTGAAGAAGACACCAGCAATTTTGTGAACAGTATAAAAAAGAGTGCGGGTATTGCTTTTTTTGGGGCACTGGCCCCGTTCCTGGTCGCGTATTCAGTAGCACAACATTATTACGGCGACACCAATATGTCGCTCATGGTTGGTCTGACCATGACGGCCACCGCTGTGTCTCTGACCATGGTGTCACTGCGCAGTGAGGGTTTGAGCAAATCGGTTGTGGCCACGCGTATTATGACGTCGGCGGTAATTGACGATATTGCGTCGCTTGCTCTCGTAGCTATTTTAGTACCCGTGGCGACCGGCGCCTCCAGTCTTGATCCGGTAGGGATCTCGCTGGTTGTTGGCAAGGCAATAGCTTTCTTTCTTCTGGTCACCATTCTGGGTATGTGGGTCATGCCGGAAAACCCCAAGGGGCTCCTGTCGCGCATACCGCTGCTGGGACGTTCCGGGGTGCGGCAGATTCTGTCGTCAGCCGGTGGAGAGAACGCCACGCTCACGGTGCTGCTGATGGCGCTGCTGGTGGGTATTCTGGCCCATTACTTCGGATTTCATCCGGCGGTTGGTGCCTACATGGCCGGGCTGATTCTCAAGCAGGAGTATTTTCAAAGAACCGAAGACAAAAACTCGTTTAATGACACGCGTCGAATCGTAGACAGCGCGGCCTTCACCTGGCTGGGTCCTGTATTTTTTGTGCTGCTCGGCACCAAGCTCGTTCTCGAATGGGATATCGTTGTCGCCGTACTACCGCAAACCGCGGTGTTGCTGACCGGCGTCTTCTTCGGGCAGGTGATTGCGGCCGCCGTTGCAGCGCGCTATACCGGCGGCATGGAGTGGGCGGGAAGCATCATGATTGGTTTTGGCATGCTCGGCAGGGCGGAGCTTGCTTTTGTTGTCATGAACATCGCTTACGTTCAGCACTCGATACTTAGCACCGAAGCCTTCTACATGCTCATGTTTACGATTTTTTGGCTCAACGTGCTTGTCGCGCTGACTATTCGATGGTGGAAGCCGTACTACTTGCGTGCCCTGAGTGAGTCGAACGCCTCCTGAGTCGCCTGTTTCGCCGGATTCCTGAGTTCCAGAGGCTTATCCGCAGCTCGCGCTTGAGAATTCTTAAGTCGACTAAACCCCTGTCTGTGGTAAAAACAAGGGCTATACGGCCTGCGTGTGCGCGAACACCTGTCGTTAACCGAGGACAAAACGCCGTACTATGAGTGAATCCCGAGCACGAATTCTAATTGTTGACGACGATGAGCAGCTCAAATCAATGCTCGCGGAGTTATTGCGGCTGGAGCACTATGATGTCGATACCGCATGCGACGGTATCGAAGGACTTGAGATGTTTGGTCAAGAAGACTACGCGCTGATTGTTCTTGACGTCATGATGCCTCGAAAGAACGGGTTCGATACGCTAAAGGAGTTGCGCCAGTCGTCCTCATGTCCTGTCATCATGTTGACGGCTCGCGGCGAAGCTGACGACCGGATTACCGGCCTGGAATACGGCGCGGACGATTACATTGCAAAGCCATTTAATCCACGAGAACTGTTGCTACGCGTTCAGGCCATCCTGAAAAGAAGCCTTGTACCCGTTAACGAAGAAGTGCTGAGCGTTGGTACGCTTACATTAAATACTCGACAAATGCAGGTCACGCTTGATGACGAGCCATTAACTCTCACGGGTGCGGAATTCAAAGTGCTGGAGGCTCTTATGCGCAAGCCGGGCAAGGCGGTTAGCCGCGAAGCGTTAAATGAATTTGCGCTTGGACGAGCCCTGACGCCGTATGATCGGGCTATGGACACCCATATCAGTAATCTCCGCGGTAAGCTCAAAAAGGCACGGGCCAATACCGTGGCTATTCGCAGTTTGCGAGGAGAGGGCTACCTTCTGGTGGCCGGATAGCGATGCGAAGTATCTTCTGGAAAATATTCCTGTCTTTCTGGCTGGCGATGGTCCTTATCACCGTGGTTGCGGTATTGAGCAGCTTTCAGCTGGCCCGCAGCTATAGCAACTTCGTCGACGAAATTGACCGAAGGGAGCTCATGCATGAGGCGGGTAGTGCCCTTGAAGAGCACGGTGTCGACGGCTTCAGGGCCTGGCTGCAAAGCGATGCACAGTTGCCCGACGACATTACGATCTACTTGATCGACACTAACGGTGTAGACGCGCTGGGTCGGCGGATTTCCCCGCAGATAAAACGCCAGTGGACGAATTACAAAAAGCGGCTCGAGCGACGCAACCGACGCGATGGTCCGTCAGGAAATCGACGCCAGAACTCGCGCGGCCAGATAGAATTTACCGCGCCCGGAGGGCTGACTTACCGGCCAATGCTGGGGCCTGTGCCTCCCAGGGTGTTTGGCGTGTTGGGGATACCACGTATCGCGCTACTTGTGCTAACCATCGGCATGTTAATCAGTGCCGCGGTCTGCTACATGCTGTCTCGCTATCTGACGCGGCCTATAACGAGAATTGCCGGCACCGCCGAACTTCTCGCAGCCGGGAAACTTCAGTCACGTGTTGGTACGTCGGCGTATCGTGCCGATGAAATCGGGGTTCTTGCCAAGCAGTTTGACCGCATGGCAGGAGAGCTTGAGCGAAGTGAGTCGAGCCGCCGCGATCTGTTTCGAAACATCTCGCATGAATTACGGTCTCCGCTCGCCCGAATACACGTGGCGCTGGAGCTTGCTGCCAGGGCGCCAGACGACGTTCCGCGTCACCTGCAACGAATTGGATTGGAAGCACAGCACATGGAACGGCTCATCGCACAGGTTCTGGAGCTGGTGCGCATACAACAAGAGTCAGTTCAAAGCGCGTCAGCGGTCAATCTCACTGAAATTCTGAGTAATGTAGTCGACGATGCGCGCTTTGAAGGTGAGGCGCAACGTAAACGCGTCGAGTTTACCTGTGATAGTGAAGAGGCGTTGGTCAGCGGCTGTCCGGAAGTGCTGTCCAGTGCCATTGAAAACGTCCTGCGTAATGCGATTGCCCACACTCCGGAGAACTCCACCGTACAAGTCACTCTCGAAAAAGTGAACGAAGATATCTGCGTTTGCGTATGCGATCAGGGGCAGGGTGTTCCGGAGCACGAACTTGATCGCCTGTTCGAGCCATTCTATCGCCAGAGTGACAACACGCTAAAAGGGGCTGGTGTCGGGCTTGCCATTACCGCTCAGAGTATGACGCTCCTGGGGGGTACGGTAGTAGCGCGCAACGCAGAAAGCGGCGGACTGTGCGTAGAACTGACTCTACCCGCCATGTCTGTCGGCAAGTCTTCCTGAAGGATGATTGGTTCTGCAGGTTTAATCGGTTGCAGAAAGGGGCTTGATAAAACTTGCGACTTCTTTGGATTTAGATGCGGCACTATAGAACCTGAAGCGCATCTTAATCCCTACTGACACACTTTGGAGAACAGTATGAAAATTTTCACAGGTCTTGCTCTGGTTTGCGTATCTCTTGCCGCCACCACCTACGTACTGGCCGATCGCCCCAAGCTGGACACGGATGGTGATGGTGCTCTGTCGCTCGCCGAGATTCAGATTAAACGCCCGGGACTGACCGCCGAGCAATTCGCTTTGATGGACAGTAACGGGGATGGCGTACTTTCCCGCGACGAACGGCCCCGCGGCCGTCGACACGGTGCCAAAATGGATACCAATGGGGACGGCAATGTTGACCTGGCAGAATTTCAGGCCGTAAGACCTGGAATGACGGCTGACAAATTCGCGCAGCTCGATGTTAACAATGACGGTTTGCTAAGCGAAGACGAGCGTCCGCGTCGCAAAGCGCGCGGTGAGCGTTTCGCATCGCTGGACAAGGACGGAAGTGGCGGCGTTTCGCTGGCTGAATTTGAAGCGGCCAAAACCGCAAAGCTCAGTGAACAGTTTGCGCGCATGGACACAAACGGCGATGGTGAAATCAGCATGGAAGAGCATGAAGCTCGCGCGAACAAGCGTCATGCTCATCGTAAAGGCCGACGCGCAGAACGCTAAATTGAGTGCTTAAATGGGCACCGTGTAATCTGTCGGATTGCAGGATAGGCAATAAGGACGGCTCGCGGTGCGGGTCGTCTTTTTTTGTGCTGATGCACCTGGAGATAAACGAGCCAGAGCGGTCCGGCGGCGTAAATTGATCCTGCAGGCAACGACTCTGGCGGCTGGCCAATCAGGCCGCTGCACAGATCGAATCGATTTGGCTGAGTTCTTCTTCACTAAAGTTGCTGCGGCCGCTCGCCTGAATGCAGTCTTCGATTTGCGAAACACGGCTGGCACCAATAATGGTGCTGGTAACCCGCGGGTCACGCAGTACCCACGACAATGCCATCTGCGCCAGAGTTTGTCCCCGGGCTTCAGCCACGGCGTTCAGGGATACAATTTGATCCAGGCGCTGTCCGCTGACTTCCCCGGGCTTTAAAAACTGCGCCAGTGCGGCACGACTGTCGTCCGGAATGCCGTTCAGGTAGCGATCAGTGAGCATGCCCTGAGCAAGAGGAGAAAATGCAATCATGCCAATACCGTTGGAGTGCAAAGTGTCGAGCAGGCCCTCATCTTCGATCCAGCGATCGAACATGGAATACCTGGGCTGATGCAGCACACACGGCGTGCCGAGTGACTTGAGAATCGCTGCCGCTTCGACGGTCTGTGTGGTCGAGTAATTGGATATCCCAACGTAGAGTGCCTTACCCTGGCGGACGATTGAGTCGAGCGCACCCATGGTTTCTTCGAGCGGCGTGTCGGGATCGAAGCGGTGAGAGTAAAAAACGTCTACGTAGTCGATGCCAAGGCGCTGCAGCGTTTGGTCGAGGCTGCTGATCAGGTATTTACGACTGCCCCCGTCACCATAGGGTCCTGGCCACATGCCGTAACCGGCCTTGGACGAAACAATCAGTTCATCACGCAGAGACTGAAATTCCGTGCGTAGCAGTTTGCCGAAGCTCTCTTCAGCCGAACCAGGCGGAGGGCCGTAGTTATTCGCAAGGTCAAAGTGGGTTACGCCGAGATCGAATGCTCTACAGCACATGGAGCGAATGGTTCCGGGGTCGCTGTTTGCACCAAAGTTATGCCAGAGGCCCAGTGATATCTCCGGCAGAGACAGCCCTGAATGCCCGGCCTTGCGGTAGCGCATTGTGTCGTAGCGGGTTGGATCCGGACTGTAGTGCATTGCATTAAATTCCAGGGGCTAAAGTGGAGATATAATCAAGAGCATCGATCGGTCGTGCGCATGAATTGGCGTCATCATGCCTTCACATATTCACGCTATAATTGAACAGTTTGGTTACTCAACAACAGGCTTGATTGATTTCATTTTAAATAAGGAGATAAAGCGAATGAACACTGCCCTTAAAACGGTTGGGGTTGCTCTGGTATCAGGCGTGATGATAGCAGGTTGTGCGGCTATGGACGATACGGCCATGCAGAGCGATGCGGCGTCTGACAGCAAAAGTATGATGAAGGCGGATGTCATGAATGCAAAAGCCTGCGTCGGCTTTGGTCCTCAAACGCCGCGTGATATTGACAGTGTCGCGGGTACGAATGCGCGAAGCTTCTCAATGGCGCCACCGTCAACGGAAATGAATCTGTGTAACATTCACTTTCATACCAATGCCGAGCATAAGGCCGCGGCATTCTCGATTCTTGCCGCCGATAAAGACAACGGCGAATCAGGTGGGTATCAGTGTGCTATCAGTAAAAATCTGACGGCCCGCGAACTGCGTAAGCCCGCTCAAAACTTCTGCAAGGGCATAGAGCCTGGCGATACGGTTGAATTTCACTGGGTGCACACGTCATGCGACGTCGCTCCGGGTCCCGGGCTCGGTAGCTGTCTGTCAGATACCTGTGCGAATCCGGATCTCCGAGTTGAGACTCAGGTGTTTACCGTAGTCAATGACACCAATGCGGTGGATTTCTCTACCATGGCCTACGGCGGCAATAAGTTAAACGGGTATCATCAGCCCAGGTCGTTGCCGGTAAACTCGGGAACGCCGGTTGAATTCACCGGTTCGACCACTGGCCCGTCCTACACAGAAGAAACCTGCTCTCCGCTCCAGGTTTCTTGGAGTGTCAGACCGGCCTGCATGAAAGTTGATATCAACTCTCTGAGCGCCTGGTGCGAAAATAACGTATTCGAGGAAGATCATGCTCACGGCGTACGTCGCCTCGTGACGAATCCGGCTTTGCTGTCACCTATCGAGTAACGTAGTAAAAGAGCCGGCAACGCGGTGTAAGAGACGGCGGGTAAAACGCGTGTCATGCGCTCCCGCCAGGCCTCAATGAAAAAGCCACCTCAACAGGTGGCTTTTTTTGTTTCTGCGAAGAATGGAACAGTACGGAGTGCTATACCTTATCCATACAGCTGAGGAACCCCGATCTGCTGATGGATACCATTGGCTTGCTGGGGCTGGATTCCCAGTCCTCGGGCGAGTTTGTCCAGATACTGCGCCTCCGCCTGGGAGTCGAGTTCAATGCCGAGCAGGGACATCACATATACCTGCTGCTCGAGACCCCTCGGAATGCTCTTCACAAACGCGTCAACGTCCAGCGGTTTGGACATCTCGTTTTGCACGAACGCTCGCTCTTCCTGGCTGATGTCGCCAAGGTGTTCCATCACTTTTTGCTGCTCGTTCTGATCAAACTTGCCGTCAGACTTTGCTGCATTCAGCATGCCGCGCAGCATGATTTCGGCCTGCGCGTTCTGGTCTGGTTTGGGTTCGGCCACTTTGCCACCGAAGGCCTGGTTCAGCAGGTCTCCAAGGCTGCCCGTGCTGGCAGGTTGCTGCGGCTGTTCGCAAGAGCCCTGATTGACTGAAGGCTGTGTGGGCTGCGAACGGGTAGAGCTGCGAGCGCCGCCACCCAGGCTCTCCAGCAGGTCGCCGAGTCCACCACCGCCTTTTCCGGCCGTGGCTCCGCCGAGCACGCTGCCGAGAATGTCGGCGAGTCCACGGCCACTTGAGCCGGTAGACTGACCTCCCGACTGCTGACCAAGGCCGCCCTTTGTCAGTCCTTCGAGCAGGCCACCCAGGCCACCACTGGCCGCGCCGGATTGAGAGGTGTTGCGAGGAATATTCAGGTTGCCAGAGCTACTGCGATTTCCTCCGCTCAGGCCGCCGACGCCGTCTGGTCCACCCAGTCCACCGCCTGTGTTGCCTGGCAGTCCTGATGATGGAGGGCGTCCGCCCAGTAATCCGCCGCCACTCGTGCTCGTCGAACCGCCTTTGTTCCCAAGCATTTTACCTACGCCCCGGGCAACCATGACGCCCATCGCAACCTTTGCAAGAGTCTTTACCAAATTCATTTTTTATCCTTAATCAATACCCCGGAAACCGAGGGGTAGCGAGCCGGCACGGCTCGGGAAGCTGTCGTTATGCCGTTACTAACGCCTCAATTGCAGGCGATGACGATGTCGACGAGGCAGTATAGCGGGGCAGAATGTGCGGGCCAATTTGATTTGGGCGATATCAGCTACTTAGCAGTGTTCGAGTGGAAAAATTTACAAATGGACAGACGGAAAGGCGTCTCCAGTCTCAATGCCATGCACGGCGTGTTGTCTGACCAGAGCCGAATTTCGCCTGGGCTAATAGTTTAATCAACATTAGAAAGAATTTGTAACTTGATGAAATAAAATAACAAAAAAGAGCCAGTATTTATATTTAGATAATTACCTAAATATCGTATAATAAAGCATGTCCACGCAATCTCTATTCAAGGCCCTGGCCGACCCCACTCGACGCGACATTCTGGTGTTGCTTCAAAAGGGTTCGCTAACGGCGGGTGAGATTGCTGACCAGTTTACGATTTCGAAAGCATCCATCTCGCACCACTTCAATTTGCTGAAGGCAGCTGATCTGGTGAGAACGGAGCGCCGGGGGCAGCGAATTGTGTACTCGCTGAATACGTCGGTAATTGAGGATGCGATGACGGCGGTATTTGCCTTGTTTAACTCGAATGGGAGCGACCATGATGAAAAAACCACTGAAATTGAGTCGGCTGGATAAGGTCTCTGTCGTGATGATCATCGCCAGCACGGTTCTGGCGGTGCTTGTCTATCCAAAGCTGCCCGAACAGTTTCCGATTCACTGGAACGCTGCCGGAGATATCGACGGCTACAGCTCGCGTCTGGTTGGGGCGTTCATGATGCCTCTTATCGCGCTAAGCGTTCTGGTCGTGTTCAAGATATTGCCGCGGATTTCACCAGTGGGTTTTAAGCTGGATGAATCTCGCAGCGTACTGGATATTATTCAGACCATTCTGGTTGCGTTGTTTTGTACCATCGGTGTCGCCATGATTCTGGTGTCCATAGGCTATAAGCTGGATATGGTCAAAGTTATTGTGATCGGGTCGGGTTTGATGCTGATGGCAACTGGTAACGTGCTTGGCAAGGTCCGCAAAAACTTTTTCGTCGGGATTCGCACGCCCTGGACGCTGGCGGATGACGAGGTCTGGGCTCGAACTCACCGTTTTGCCGGACGATCGTTTTTTGCCGGAGGGCTGCTGATTTGTACGATCGCGCTGATAAATCCGCATCCTGTCATTATTGTCATTGCCGCGGCGGCGGCGGCGCTTGCACCGGTGTTCTTTTCGTTTTTTGTCTATCGACAGCTACATTCAGAAGACCAGGGGTAATGTCGAGTGCGCGTGCATACCTGAACCAGTCCTAAGGCCTGGTTGTTGTCCGCCGGGTTCGTTAATCCGCAGCCGCGGGACATGCCGGAGAGAGTTTGCGATTCGAAACGCGTCGCACCGAATGCTCCAGACTTGATTACATATCGCTAATCAGGGTTGTGGCCTTTTTGACTGTTTCTGATTAACAGGTCGATGTCTTCACGAAGCCTGCCGATTTCCTGTAGCAATTGTTCGCGTTCATTGTGTGCAATGCTTTCCATCTCGAGGGCCGTGCTCATATCCTGCACGTGAGCCGACTGCATCGAGTTTACGATCAGGGCGATAAACAGGTTGAGCACTGCGAAACTGGTGACGATGACGAACGGGACGAAAAACAGCCAGGCAAGCGGATACACATCCATAATGGGGCGCACTATGCCCATGGACCAGCTCTCCAGCGTCATGATCTGAAAGAGGCTGTACATGGATGCACCAATGCTGCCAAACCACTCGGGAAAATCGGCACCAAACAGCTTGGTGGCCATGACGGCGGCCACATAAAAC
Source organism: uncultured Gammaproteobacteria bacterium (assembly GCA_963922815.1). Classification (GTDB taxonomy): domain Bacteria; phylum Pseudomonadota; class Gammaproteobacteria; order Steroidobacterales; family SZUA-146; genus SZUA-146. The sequence continues at coordinate 6,746 of CAWUKD010000004.1, read as the reverse complement.
ACGAGCATCAGCACGGCGATGATCGACCCCATGCCGGGCAGGGCATTCATCAGTGCGCCCACCACCGTGCGCATTTGCGGAACAATGGATACCAGCCTGAGCACCCTTAGAATTCTCAAGGCTCTGAGTACAGACAGGGCGCCAGTAGCAGGGATCCAGGATATCGCAACGATTGACAGGTCAAACAGATTCCATCCGCGGGTGAAGAATCGCTGACGATAGACCCACAGCTTCAGCAGCATCTCGATTGTAAATACCCAAAGGGCCGCCCGGTCTATGAAGGTGAGAACGCCGCCAGCGATGGCGGTAACGGACGGCGACGTTTCCAGACCCAGCGTCACCGCATTGATCAGAATCACGGTCATTACCGTGATGCTGAAGGCCCGTGATTCAACAAACGTGCGCAGTAAACCCCGGTCACTCAAGGGTCGTTGAGCCGGGGGTAGCTGAGCCGGGGTCTGGTTAATTGATTGAGTTTCCATCGCTTACCGTTCAGGTCACCTGAGCGGCTATGCCTCAGTCAGACGGTTGAATTCCCGCAGCGTGAATTTTTCCATTCGACGATGCTTGTTCAGCGTACGCCTGACGGCCCGCTTGGTTTGCCTGGCCGCGATAGTGACAGCGTCGTATAGATCGGCACGCGTGCGTTCAATAGTAATGGTCATTCTTGATGCCAGCCTGACGTGAATAAGGACCTTCTTGTCCAGTCCGCCTTTCGGCCCGTTAATGTCCTTCAGAAATACGTCAGCTCCAATGACGTGGCTGTCAAAATTGGCCAGATGGAACCTCAGCTGTTTGAGCGTATGGGCCTCGATCGCAGGGGTGAGCTCAAAGCCCTGGGTTTGCAATTGAATGTTCATGTTTCGCTCCCGCTAGTGTGTGACCATGATCATACGGATCACGATCATCCATTCCAGTCGTTCTATTCGACCCAAAAGAACGAAAAAAACGATCATACTAAAAGACAGTAAAATACGAATAATAGTGACGAAATATACGAATTTACCGAATCTATGGGGTGTGGTAATTTGCGGAATAGTTTCGGCGGGCGCGACGAAAGCTGCCTGTGCGCCAGGCTGGCGCTAAACCTGGCTGAGACCGGGCGCGTCGCCTGCTGTCGGGCGCCCGGCAACACCGTCACCCCATGAGTCGTCGCCTGACCCGCGGCAGGAGCACAATGAGCAAACAGACGATGAGCAAGAACGCCGTCCTATCCCGAACGCGCCATCTCAACTACAACCATCTGCAGTATTTCTGGGCGGTGGCGCGAGAAGGGAGCGTTGTGAAAGCCGCCAGGAGTCTTCACTTGACGCCCCAGACCATTAGCGGACAGTTAAAGCTGCTGGAAGAAAGTATCGGACATGCGTTGTTCGACCGGGTAGGGCGTCGTCTGGTGTTGACTGAGACAGGCCACATTGTGCTCGAATACGCCGATGAGATATTTACCATTGGTGCAGAGCTGTCTCAGGTAGTCCGCGGGCAAACCACGTCAGCTCACTCGGTGTTCAGCATTGGCGTTGTCAGTTCGATGCCCAAGCTGATCGCAGAGAGAATCATCGCCCCGACCCTGGAAGCGGACAGTTCAGTGAGGATTCGTTGCCACGAAGCGTCGCTCGAGCAGCTGCTGGCCGAACTTGCGGTTCACCGGCTGGATATCGTGCTTTCCGATCAGCCCATGCCCCAGGGGTTTGGTCTGCGTGCTTTCAATCACCGACTGGGCGAAAGCGGGCTGGCCTTTTTCGCACAGAAGCGCGTTGCGAGGCGGTACAAGAAGTTTTTCCCGGAGAGTCTTGACGGAGCACCCATGCTGCTGCCGAGTCAGCATTCGGCGCTGCGACGTCGCCTCGACGCCTGGTTCGACGGCCAGGGCATCGCGCCACAGGTAATCGGAGAATTTGACGACAGCGCGCTGTTGAAGGCTTTTGGAGAGGCTGGCGCCGGTTTGTTTGCGGCGTCGTCTGCGATTCAGGATGAGGTTTGCAAGATGTACGGGATGGCGGTAATCGGTCATACCGATGAAGTGACTGAGCAGTTCTACGCGATTTCACCGGAGCGGCGCATTAAGCACCCGTCCGTTGTCAGAATCACTGAAAGTGCGCGAATGGAACTCTTTGCCAAGCCCGAGGAAGCCTGATAAGTCCCGGTTTGGGCGCTAGCTGGGCGTCTGGCGAGCCGAGTACCGGGACTTCAGCTTCTGGGCGTAGGTGCGACTCATGCGTAGTAGTCCACCGGTTTTCAAGCCCACGTTGTAGTCACCATTTTTGTGTGGCTGCACGCTTACGACGCGATTCCAGTTGACCAGCGTCGATCGATGAATTCGCACAAACTGCTCCGGATCCAGCTGCGACTCAAAGCGTTTCATGGTCGTTCGAATGACGTGAGTTTCTCCGCACGCGTGGAGGCACATATAGTCACCGGCAGCATCAATCCAGTCGACATCATTGGTTTCTACAAAAATGACGCCGGTTCCTTCTCTTAGTTCAATGCGCGAAGGGTATTGGCCTGCGGAGTCATCCAGGGCCTCGTCCAGCGTAAGCTCTTTGCCCGACAGTCGGCATACGAGGTCGAGCAGTTTTTGTCGCTCGCCGGGTGCCTTTTGATCTCGTAGGGTGTGCCTGAGTCGCTCAATCGCTTCGTCCAGTCTCTGAGCGTTTATCGGTTTGAGCAGGTAGTCCAGCGCGTGGGCCTCGAAGGCCTTCAGTGCGAACTGGTCATAGGCCGTCACAAATATAATGTTAGGCATGTTGCGGCCCGCCAAACGGCGCACCACATCGAAACCATCCATTCCGGGCATTTGTATGTCCAAAAAGACAACGTCGGGTTTTTGCTCGGCCACCGCGTCAATCGCTTCCTGACCGTTGCGGCAATGGCCGCTGATTTCGATGTCCGGGTAGTCGGCCAGCCGCAAGGTAAGCCCGCGGCGCGCGAGCTCTTCGTCGTCAACCAGTAGTGCGCGGATCATTGTCGGCATCCTGATAGGGTAGAGTAATCGTCACAACAAGTCCTTTTGGATCATTGGGCGATAGCTTCAGTGACTGTTGATCGCCATAGAGTTCGCGCAAGCGTTCGCGTGTGTTGATCAGGCCAACGCCTGTGGAATTGCTGGATTTGGTGTTTTGCCGGGTCAGGCCCGGGCCGTCATCAGACAGCGACAGGATCAGACTGGTGCCGCGAATTTTCGCACTGAGTCGTACGCAGCCACCGTCCACTCTGGGCGTTACTGCATATTTAATGGCATTTTCGATCAGCGGTTGCAAAATCAGGCTGGGAACCAGGGCGTCCTGAGCTGCGGTTTCTATTTCCCGTTGTACGGTCAGGCGGTCGCCGAATCTTACCTTTTCAATTTCGAGGTACAGATCAATGGCCTCCAGTTCCTTGCGTAAGGTCACATGATTCTTTGGATCATTGTCCAGCGTGTAACGCAGGAAGTCGCTGAGCTTGGATACGGTCAGGTTGGCCGTTTCATTGGCGCGATCCAGAATCAGCGTGGAAATGGCGTTGAGCGTATTGAACAGAAAATGCGGGTTAAGCTGATAGCGCAGCATTTTGAGCTGCGCTTCGTGTGCTGCCGAGTTGGCCCGCAGGGTTTGCTCTGTTTGCATCTGCAGCTGCTGGTAGTAGCGAATCCCGAAATACAAACCACTCCAGCACAAAAGTACGTAGAACGAGCTCATGACGCCGCTGACGTAGTCCATGAACCCTTCCGGGCGCCACTTTGATTCGATCCACTCGATGTAGAGATAATTGCTGTAAAGCCGCCAGCCGAGTGCAAGGACGTAGCAGCTTACGAGCGTGCCCAGTGCCATGATGGCCGGGGGTCGTTCCCATAGTCTGCGGCAGGCAATTCGAAGAGCCAGACTGATCAGGAAACCCATGATCGCAACCGCGCTGATGAGTTTGAAATAGGTCTGGGGCTTCTCGTAGAACAACGCGCCAATGTACGACGGCGCGACGTATCCGATCCAGCCGGCCACGTTTAGTACCCAGAATAACCGGGCACGACTGGTCACAACGTCCTTGATTTTCATCGTGCCGCTACCGTGACATTGGCTGGATGGAAGTCGCGCGGTCGCAGCCAGGCCGGTAACCCGATCACAACATCACGGGTCTGGTTGACGGTAGGCCTGCCGGGCAAGCGTATGTTCCGGGGAAGATTCAAGCTAGAACGAATTCCTGTATTTGGGTTTGGTGGCCAGCGCCTTTCGAAGATGTTTCATTGTAGCGCTATCGGGACTGTGAGCGGATAACAAAGTCTTAACATCAAGGTTTTCACGTTCTATGGCCCGCGCCAGGTCACGTGTTGCGTTATTTGCCGGTCTGACCCGACCTGACAGCGGCAAACCGAAATGGTCGGCCGAGAAGAGTATGCGTTCGGCGGGGAGATAAGCAACCAGCAAATGTTCTGTATGGTCGGTGGGGCCTATATCCAGCACTTGGAGCTCACGACTGCCATCACGGAAAGTCCTGTTTGTAGTGACGGGCTCGGTTTTTAGTCCTTCGACCTCTGCGGCGGCGGCCCGGACCGGCTGCTCATGAGAGGCATGCATGACCAGTGAAGCGCCTGCGTTCGCATAGCTGGGTGCGGCCAGTACGTGATCGCTGTGATGGTGAGTAAAAACGCCATATCTCACCGGTTTGTCGGGCACATGTTCCCGAAGCATCTCAAGACGTTGCTCAGATCCGCCCGTGCCACCCACGGCAATTACATGGTCTGTCATTTCGACAAACAGAGCGTAGGTGCCCCTACCGCCAATTAAAAACACCCCGTCGGCGATTTCTCTGGCGGTAGGTTCGTCCGGATCGGTGATCTTGAGCTTGCGCAGCCCCTTGGGCAGTTTCAGCATCGGTTCGACCGGTTTATTTACCGTGACTTTCGTAGTTCGTCGAATCTCGTTCTCCTCACCCTGAAAGTAGAACGTATAGGTATGGTTGAACATGATGCCATCAACTTTGCGATAGTCATCGAATTCGTATTCCACCAGACCAAACCCGGGCAGAACCCGTTCGCTCTTGCTCAGCAAACGGGTATCGGGGTCAATGTACAGGCTAATCGCCGGACCCACTTCCATGACGATGGAAAGGACATCGTGCGCCTTATCTTTGTACGTTGTTCTACCGAGGTACCGCACAGTGTGGGCACGCTGCATCAACTGATGAACGAGAAGAGCGGCTGTGATTCGTGTGAGCGGCCCTGATTGCTGATTAAAATCGGGCTCGCTGACGGGCGTTGCGGTACCTGAGCGATAGTCGAACTGCCACGCCCGTTCGGTAGAGATGACCTGCGCCTGATCGAAGTTATAGCGGTCAGTACTGTCAGTATTGCGAATGGACAGCTGCTGGTTTGCCAGATCGATGGCGCTGATCGAACGAAACGTGTTTTTATCCCAGGGAGGTCCCGGTGCGCGACTTTGTCCTACGGCAAACAGGGTAGCCTCTGACTCAAGCGTCAGTGTCTCAAGCTGTTCGATCGCTTCACGACCGCCGAATGCGGCCCAAACCTCGTTCATGATGGCCGTGGTTTTATCGACGTTCTCTTCCGTGATGTTTTCTGCGCTAACGCTCAGGCCGGTCACAATTAACGCGACTATGTACAGCAATCCATTCTTCATCGTGGTGTTCCTTTTTGCCAGTGTGAATCAGCCGCAGATCGAGCCGTTTAATCGGCGGCCATCAGCGGTTAAGTCGAACCCGAACTCTAAAATACCAGTACCAACTGAATTCAATAGCCTATTTCGACCAATCGCACTCCCGGCGCGATAGAATGCAGTAATGGGAATAACGCTCTGCAGCAGCAGGGGCATTTCGGGTTACCCGTATGGTTAGTCTTCAGGATTGTCGGTGATAATGAAGTAGAGTAATTGAGTCCCGTCATGTTCATGAGCAACACAGGACGTATTCTGGTTAATATTTGACCAATCTGCAGAGGTTAAAGACTTGAGGCGATTTTCCAATATTCTGTTTGTGGTTGAGGACGGCGCCGATGATTCAGCGGCGCTTGGTCACGCTGTTACACTGGCCAAAAACAATCAGGCAAAGCTGGCGCTCGTGAGCGTTGTGGATGCCTCTGAACGCGAGAAAAAGTCTTCTGACGCGAAAACTCGCAAACTGCTGGCCGCGATGGTGGAGCAGCGACGCGACGAGCTCGGAGAACTGGCGGCTCTCGCTCAGCGCCAGGGGCTGGAAACGGCTACCAAAGTGCTGTCGGGGACCCGATTTCTGGAAGTTATCAAAGAGGTTATTCGATCCGATCATGATTTGGTCATAAAAAGCGCTGGTAGTGTGAATGGCATCGCCGAGATTTTCGGCAGTACGGACCTTAAATTGTTGCGCAAATGCCCCTGCCCTGTATGGGTGATCAAACCGGGTCAGCAGGAGGGGTATCGTGAGATCGTAGCGGCTCTTGGATATGACCCGGAAGATGAGCACATTGATAAACTTAACGGCCAGATTCTGGAGATGTCGGCGTCGCTCGCGCTCGCGGATTTCGCAGAGTTGCATATCGTTCATGCCTGGCAGCTGCCGCACGAGCATTTCTTTCGCTCGCCGCGATCCGGGTGTACGGAGGACGACGTTGCCAAAATGGAGCAGGAAGAAGAGCGGAAACGAAAAGCCTGGCTGGAATCGCTGGTCGCCCGGCACTGTGAGGCCCCAGGGAAGGAAGCGGTCAAGTACCTCAATCCTCAACTGCACCTGATCCGCGGACGTGCGAGTCATCTGGTACCGGCCGTCGCAAAGAAAATCGGGGC
>CAWUKD010000003.1:0-66950 GCA_963922815.1 uncultured Gammaproteobacteria bacterium | reverse complement strand
GAGAGCAACGTCGCTCTGGCCGTATCGCTACATGCGCCTAATGACGCCTTGCGTGACACGCTGGTACCGATCAACCGAAAACATCCGATCAAGGAACTGCTTGATCAATGCTGGACCTATCTCGCCGATACGTCGGGTCGTTCGGTGACCTTTGAATATACGCTGATTGACGGGGTTAACGATCATCCGTCACTGGCACTCGAACTTGCTCACCTGCTCAAAGGGCATCCGGCCAAGGTAAACCTGATTCCATTTAATCCGTTCCCCGGAAACGACTTCAAACGCTCAAAATCAAACGCCATCCGGGCGTTTCGAGACGTGCTGCACAAGCAGGATATTCGTGCCACAGTTCGAAAAACCCGAGGTGACGATATCGACGCAGCCTGCGGTCAGCTGGCAGGACAGGTGTCTGATCGTGTAAAGGTGCGTCTTGGCAGTAAACAATTTACGGTGGTGAACGCATGAACAGATTGACTCGATTGTTATTCGTTGTGGGTGCGTTACTGGTCGCATCGGGATGTGTACGTACCGGTGTAATCAAAGAGCCCATCGGCTCTCCTGAAGAAGCGGCGCAGGCAAATTTTGCGCTTGGCGTCGAATATTTCAAGAAGAACAACCTTACGGTTGCCTACGACAAGTTCAAACGGTCGGTAGAGCAGGACGGCTCGCACGCTCAGTCGCACGCGTTTCTGGCGCTGGTGGCGGAACAGCTCGATCAGAAGAAAGAAGCCAAAAGACACTATCGGCAAGCGTTGAAGATTAACGCCAAAGATCCTGTGGTGCAGAATATGTACGGTGCGTACTTGTGCCGTGAAGGTGAAATGCTGGAGGCCGAAGAGCATTTTCTGGCGGCGGCGAACAACCGGTTTTACGGCACACCTGAGGCGGCTTATACAAACGCCGGGTCATGTGCGCTCAAAGAGAATGACTATGACAAGGCGCTGGGGTATCTCGACAAGGCGCTGACGGTAAATCCGAACTACTCTCTGGCCCTTTGGGAAATGGCTAACCTGCACTACCAGCAGGATCGCGACTTGCAGGCGCGCGCTTTCCTTGAGCGCTTGGGCCAGCCGAATCAACTGCCGCCCGAGGCGCTGTTGCTGGGTTATCGCATCGCCCACAGAGGGAACAACCGGATGCGCATGGACAGCTATCGCTCTGAACTCACGGAACGTTTCCCGGATTCAACTGAAACCACTCAATTGCTGGAGATAGAACGCGATGGCGGATAACGACGTAGCTTCGGTTGAAAAAAAGGCTGTGGATGATCTGTCGCCCGGTGTAGCGCTGAAGAAAGCGCGCAACAGCCAGGACAAGTCCCTGGAGGCGATCAGCAAAGAACTGCATCTCGATCGCTGGATGCTCGAAGCGCTGGAACGCGATGACTACAGTGCGCTGGGTGCCCCGGTATTTGCAAAAGGGCATTTGCGCCAGTACGCCAAACTGCTGGGCATTGAGCCTGACGATCTCATGGTGGGTTACTATCAGGTGTGCGGGTCGCGAGAACAGCCTCCTTTGGTGGCGGATTCGATGCTGCAGGCTCAAAACCACAATGAACGAACCTGGGGATGGGTAGTGCCCGTGCTGATCGCCATCGCGCTGATTGGCGCCATTGGTGGAATCATCTACTGGTATATGCAGCCCACCGAACAGCCGGCGAGCGTTGGCGCATCCAGCGACGATTTGAATTTTTCAGCATCGGCTGCTCTGGCGGCGACCAACGTAGAAACGCCGGAGCCGGTTGAAGCCCCGGCGGTTGACGCGCCGCCTGCCCGGAACGGACCGGCAGCGAATGCGGATTCGCTGTTGATTCCGCCCGAGCTGGCCGAGCCGGTTGAGGTCAGGCAGGAAGAAGGGTCTGGTGCGGTTGCAGTGGCCACCGACAATCTCTCGGTGACGCTGCGTTTTACTGACAACTCATGGGTCGAAGTCTACGACGCCAAGCGACAGAAGCTTCTGTACGGCCTGGTAGAATCTGCGGCCGTCAAATACCTGAACGGGCCGCCGCCGATAAACGTGTTTCTCGGTCGGCAGAGTGCCGTTGACGTTGAGGTTAACGGAGAGGCCTATGCCATTCCTGTGACCGCCATGAGGGGCAACACGGCGCGTTTTCAAATCGAGCAGGCGCAATAAATTCATTTCCTGCGGCGCCTGTCATTCAACAGGGCCGGCAGCAGTAACCTATATAATTCGCAGTCAGGACGCATCTGGTGAGCAAAGCAATTACTCCGATCAAAGGCATGCCCGATATTGTGCCGGAGCACATGCCGTACTGGCATCTGGCGGAAGCCCGTATCAAGCGTGTTCTTGAGTCCTACGGATACGATGAATTGCGTACGCCAATGCTGGAAAAGACGGCGCTGTTCAAACGGTCGATTGGTGATGAGACCGATATTGTATCGAAGGAAATGTTTACGTTTGAAAGCCGCGGAGGCGAGAGCCTCAGCTTACGACCCGAAGCTACCGCGAGCTGCGTCCGCGCAGGCATTACCCGGGGGCTGTTGCACAATCAGCGCCGGCGAATTTACTACTACGGGCCGATGTTCCGGTACGAAAAACCGCAGGAAGGCCGCTATCGACAGTTTTATCAGATAGGTGCCGAGGCGTACGGACTGGCAGGCCCGGATATCGACGCTGAAATGCTGCTGATGCTGGCGCGGATCTGGGGCGAACTTGAGCTGGAGGGGCTCGCCCTGAAAATCAACTGTCTCGGGGCCAGCGACGGTCGCAAGCGCTACACGGAAGAGCTGCGCCGCTACTTCGGAGCACACCGGGAAGCGCTTGATGAGGACAGCCTGCGAAGGCTGGACACCAATCCATTGCGCATCCTCGATAGCAAGACCGGGTCAATGCAGGAACTGATCAATCAGGCGCCGCGCATGCAGGACTTTCTGACTGAGGAAGAGCAGGCGTATTTTGCCGCGGTTCTGGCGCGACTGGATGACGCCGGGGTCGCCTATGAGGTGGAACCGCGGCTCGTACGGGGGCTGGATTACTACACGGGCGTTGTGTTCGAGTGGCAAACCGATCAGCTCGGGGCGCAGAACGCCGTATGCGGCGGAGGGCGTTATGACCACCTGGTCGGGCAGCTGGGCGGGCGCGACACCCCTGCGATCGGCTGGGCCATGGGAATGGAGCGTTTGATCGCCCTCCTGAGCCTGAGCAATGCTACAATCCCCACCGCTGACGCGAGGGTGTATCTCGTGACGGTCGGTGAAACAGCCGCCCGCGCGGGTTTCGTACTGCTGGAAAAACTCAGGGACGCGCTGCCTTCGGTACGCATGGTGGCTCATGGAGCCGCTGGCAGTTTCAAAAGCCAGCTGCGTGCGGCGGATCGAAGCGGGGCGGAATTTGCCCTGATACTTGGCGACGACGAAGTAGAACAACGCAAAGTCGCGGTAAAGCCGCTGAGAGCATCGGCGAAAGAACAAGAGCTGGTCGGCTGGGACGACCTCAAACAACATATGTCGGCGCTGCTTGGCGCGGATACCACTGATTAGACTATTAACTGGAAGAACGACGTGAGCGAATACAACACAGACGAAGAAGAATTTGAGAAGCTGAAGAACTGGTGGAACGACAACAAGGTATTTGTTGTCACAGGTCTTATAGCAGGTGGCGGCATATTGTTCGGCTACAACTGGTACAAGGACTTTGTGCAGGAACGTGCGTCAACGGCTTCGGCGGTGTTTGATGAGCTGAAAGTTGCGGTGACCGAGAACAATCGCGACACCGCAATCGCCAAGGCTTCCGAGCTGAAGGACAAATACTCTGCGACCCCTTATGACGCGCAGGCTGCGCTGGGGCTGGCTAAAGTTCACGTCGAATCCGGAGATTACGACGCGGCTATTGCGACTTTGAAAGAGGCGATCAGCCTGGGCAACACCGAGCTGGGTCACGTAGCGCGACTGCGTCTGGCCAGAGTTCAGCTGGCTGCCGGAAAGGTTGAGGATGCGACGTCAACACTGACCGTGCGCAGCGAAGGCGAGTTTAGTCCGCTGTATCAGGAGCTGCGGGGCGACGTGTATGCGGCGGCCGGTGACACCGACAAGGCTGTTGAGCAATACAAGATGGCGCTGGATCATCCTGTTCCACTGGGCGATGTCAGCTTTATTGAAATGAAATTGCAGGACCTGGGTGCGACGCTCGACTAGCGTTGGCATGGGCCTTTTTTTTCGAATAATTTGAGACGCGTTTATGAGACCAGCTTACAAGTCATTGTCGATTCTGTTGATTTCACTGGCTCTCGCTGCGTGTCAAAACAGTAAGGACATAGAACTCGAACCTGCGGAGCTCGTACCGCTCAAATCCAGTATTGAGGTGACCAGGGCCTGGTCCGCCAAGTTGGGTGGATCAAAAGCGATCAATCGCCCGGGGCTTGCTCCGGCCGGTAACGGTGCGCGGGTGTTTGCAGCATCCAGCGATGGCGTTATCACGGCGCTGGATGCAATCACCGGAAAACGGATCTGGCGAACAGACCTTGGCAAGAACACCGGGATATCGGGTGGTCCGGGAATCGGCGGCAATTTGCTTGCCGTTGGCACGGCGGAGGGCGAAGTGATCGCGTTGTCGCTGCTCGACGGGTCCACAGTGTGGCGAGTCAACGTCAGCAGCTCGGTACTGGCGGCGCCAGCTGTCAGCACGCGAGTGGTTGTTGTGCGTACTAACGACGGCCAGCTCACCGCACTCGATGGCAGCAACGGCCAGGAGCTGTGGAATATAGATCGACGGGTTCAGGGACTTACCTATTACGGTCATGCCGAACCGGTATTTGCGTCGGGTGCTGTTGTCAGTGGTTTCGATAACGGCAAGATTGCGGCAGTAGATATTCAGTCCGGTCAGATTATCTGGGAGCGATCCGTGTCCGAGCGACGCGGGCGCAACGAGTTTGAGCGACTGGCCGATGTCGACGGACGTATTACGATTAACGGTGAAGATGCCTTTGCAGTTGGTTTTCAGGGGCGCGCCATGTTGATGTCGTTGCCGACCGGGCAGCCGGTGTGGGCGCAGGATATGTCGAGCCGTTACCCGGTGGCCGTTGACTGGAATCAGGTCTTTGTCACGACCATCGATGATGAACTGATTGCGCTTGATCGGCGCAACGGCGTGCAGAACTGGAAACAGGATCAGTTGATACGGCGCTCAGCGGGCGCACCGTCGCTACTCGGCACGTCCGTGGTTGTCGGGGATTTTGAAGGTTATCTGCACTGGATTTCCGCGATTGACGGCAGCTTCCAGGCACGCACACGCGCCGGCAAGAGTGGCATCACGGCGCCGCCGCTGGTTATGGGTGACATGATTTACGTTCAAAACGACAGCGGTGAGCTTTACGCCTTTACCAAGCCTGCCGTAGTCCCGACCCCTCCGGCTACACCGTAGCTCGAACGGTCCGCGGGATCGTCGACACGGCTCCCGCATCAGGACCTGATATTCAATGACTACCGACACAGACACACACGACGAATCGATAAGCGGCAGCGACTACATGCTGCCTGTGATTGCGCTGGTCGGCCGCCCCAACGTGGGCAAATCGACGCTGTTTAATACCCTGACCCGTTCCCGGGATGCGCTGGTGGCTGATCAACCCGGTCTTACGCGGGACCGTCAGTATGGGTTCGGCCAGGTTGGACCGGTTCCCTATCTGGTTATCGATACTGGAGGGCTGTCGGGCGATACGGATGGCCTCGACGGGCTTATGGCGCAGCAAACGCAGCGTGCGATTGAAGAAGCCGACTACGTGATTTTTATGGTGGATGGTCGTGACGGGCTGTCCACGATGGATCATCAGGTGGCGCAGCTGCTGCGCCGTCATGACAAGCCGGTCCAGCTCGTAGTCAATAAGTCGGAAGGTCTGGATCCCGACGTATCCACGGCTGATTTTTATGCGCTGGGCAGCGGTGAGCCGGCGTCAATATCGTCCGCCCACGGCCACAACGTAGGCTCGCTGATGGACGAAGTTCTGTCCAACTTTCCGCTGCCGCCCGATGGCGCTTCAAACGATTTGCCGGGGATCAAGGTGGCCATTATTGGTCGACCCAACGTGGGTAAATCGACCCTGGTCAACCGTCTTGTAGGTGAAGAGAGGGTGGTTGCCTTCGACCGGCCCGGAACCACGCGTGACAGCGTCTACGTGCCGTTTGAGCGAGATGGTATTCAATACACGCTAATCGATACGGCTGGCGTTCGGCGCCGCTCGAAAGTGGACGACGGCATCGAGAAGTTCAGTATTGTCAAAACGCTTCAGGCCATCGACAAAGCGGACGTTGTTGTCTGCATGCTGGATGCACGCGAGGGAGTGACCGATCAGGATGTGCGGCTTCTCGGGATGGCGCTGCACCGTGGTCGAGCGCTGACGCTGGCGATCAATAAATGGGACGGCCTGAGTTTGTATCAGCGCGACACAATACGTCGCGAACTTGATCTGAAACTGCCGTTTGCCACGTTTGCCGACAGTCATTTTATTTCGGCGCTGCATGGCAGCGGGGTTACGGACGTGCTGTCATCAGTGAGAGTTTGTCACAAAGCGGCAACGCGTGAGTTGCCTACCTCGGAGCTCACACGTTTGCTGGAAGAGTGCGTCCAGTCACATCCGCCACCAGCGTCACGCGGACGGCGACCTAAGCTGCGCTACGCGCACCAGGGCGGGCGTAATCCGCAAATCATCGTTATTCATGGCAGCATGACCAATTATATCGCCGACAGCTACAGGCGTTTTCTTGAGAATCGTTTTCGCAAGACGTTCAAGCTGCACGGCGCTCCGGTAAAAATAGAATTCAAAACCGGCAAGAACCCGTTTGCGGGCCGCAAAAACAAGCTCACGGATCGCCAGAAGAGCCGCAAGAAGCGCTTGATGAAGCACGTTAAACGCAAATAACACCGCCTGAAAAACGTCGCCCGGAGTCTGTGTATGAAAAAGCTACTGAAAGGTCTGGCGTACGCCTTGCTGCTGATTGTGGTGGTGGGTGTGGTCATCGGTTTTACTCAGCGCGAGAAACTCACGCGTCTTTACGCTGTGATTACTCTGTTTGATGCCGACAAGATCGTCCAAAACTTTTCCAACATGGACGATGTCATGCTCTCGGTGCCGCTGTCGCGAAACCAGCCTACTGACCCCTGGAACAAGCAGGTGGCTCCTCTGCCGGTGAGTTTTGTCCACGAGGGTGAGGTTGGAAGCCTTGAGGCCTTTCTCGATGAAACGGCCACGACGGCGCTGCTAGTGGTTCGCAATGGCACGATCGTCAATGAATCGTACAGGCAGGGAACGGCGCAGGAAGACTTACGCATATCGTGGTCTATGGCGAAGTCATTCTTGTCGGCCGTTTTCGGCGTTGCTGTGCATGAAGGCAAGATCGCCTCTTTGCGGGATCCCGTTGATCAATACGTGCCCGCGCTGTCCGCTTCGGCGTATGCGGGTGTAGCGATCGAAGACGTGCTGCACATGTCCAGTGGTATCACATTCAATGAAGACTACTTTGACTTTGACAGCGATATTAACCAGATGGGGCGGGTGTTGGCACTGGGCACATCCATGGATGAGTTTGCGGCCAGCCTGACTGAGCGGGAACGGCCGGCGGGCAGTCAGTGGCAATACGTATCGATCGACACGCACGTGCTGGCGATGGTGCTGCGCGCGGCTACAGGAGTTTCGTTAACCGACTATTTATCAGAGCGACTGTGGCAGCCGCTGGGCACCGATGGTGATGCGTACTATCTGACGGATGGCGAAGGCGTGGCGTTTGCGCTGGGCGGGCTCAACATGCAAACGCGAGACTACGCGCGGTTTGGCGAATTGTTCAGAACGGGCGGCAACTGGAAGGGCCAGCAGATAATTCCCAAAGCCTGGGCCTACAAATCAACCATTGACAGCGCGCCCGGCAAGAAAAGTCTGGGCCAGGGTTATGGCTATCAGTGGTGGTTACCACCCAATGCAAACGGTGAGTTTTTTGCAGGCGGAATCTACGGTCAATACATTTATGTGAATCGACCGGCGGGCGTCGTTGTAGTCAAGAATTCCGCGCACCGCACGTTTAACGATCCTGGTGTGCGAATGCGAACCATCGAAATGTTTCGCGCCATTGCCGAACACTACGCCAGGCCTTAGGGCGGGTTGTCGATCCGTGCTTGTCCGGGCTTGCGCCAGGTGAAGTTCGCGGAAGCTGTCGGTATAAACATCGTCTGGCTGTGAACGGGCCGTTCAAAAGAGTATGCTGGTTGTATTGAAAGTTTGGGTTGCGAGAGCACCCTGAATTCGGACAGGGATGGTTCTACATGGAAAAAGTACTGCTTGCTTTTATGATCGGTTTGCTTGGCGCGTGCGCGACGTCACCCGAGTTGCCCAAACAGCGGGCGGGCCTCTTGTGTATTGAGAAAACGGACGGCTCCCAGGAAGTGGTGCACTGCCTGAATCCACTGAGCGCTGATCCTGCCGACGTGAAAGAGCGCGTCGCTTTGCACAACGCGGTCCAAAAGAAAGAAGATCACATTGACTGTGTGTATAAACAAACAATCGGTTCGAGGTTCACTCGGTGGCGGTGTTTTTATGCAAATCGACCCAACGTAAATTACGATGCGAATATCGGATTGCTTGAGCTGATTGATCGGTCCGTTCGTTGATGAAGCCACCTGCCTGTTGCGATTCAACCGACAGGTTTGTGTGGAGGTTTGTTTAGAACCGGATTCTTGCTCGCACACCACCAGGCATTTGACCATAGAACAGGCGGATAGATCAGACATCCGGATCCGTTCCTCTCTCAGGCACCACCGTGCCGCTTGGAATACAGGGCGTTATGGAAGAGAAAGCACACACATACACACGGGCGAGCGTTCTGCTCGTGCACGGTATCGGAGATACGGCGCCTGGCAGCGTTCTCGAGCCGGCCGTGAAGGAAATTCACAGGCAGCTGTCAGACGCGACGCAGACCAGGCTCGAGGACATCAGCAGCGACTCTGATCGAACGAAACTGCTGTATCAATCACTGCGGTGGAAGCAAATTCAGCTCGACCTGACCGAGTTTCACTGGTCAGGTCTGGCAGGAAAAATTCGTCGCACCCATTTTCTCACGTCGTTCAGATACCTGGTTTCCATACTGTGGTTTTTGCCAGGGCTTGGCGCCTGGGGTTCGAAATCGCCTGCACGCCACGTCTTTGCAAAAACGCTCGGCGGTTTTCAGGTGCTGTGTTTGTTCGTCATCATGTTAATGAGCGTGTGGATACTGGCGGCCGATTTTTACGAGTACCTGGAAATCGACGGGTTTGATATCGACTCGCTGGATTCCGTATTTGCGGTGCTGCTGTTTGGCACGCTTGTGCCTTCGGCGGCCATAGCACTTTTGCTGTTTATCAAAAACGGCAAAATGACAGGGTGGGCGGCGCAATGGCTTGGCGTCGCGCTTGGCAATTTGCTTCTGTCCTATATCTGGATTTTTCTGGTTATCGCTTTCGCCATTGTGTTCGTGTTTATTGACGAGGTAATAGGTGTCGATCACGACCTGGTGTCATTCGGCTCGCTGTTGCTGCTTCCACTGGGGTTTCTGCCATTCTACGTGCTGGTTCAGGCGCTGGCGTTTGCTGCGGATTTGTTTCGGGACGTTATTCATTACCTGGCGGTTGATGATCAGGGGCGCGAACACCAGGACACGCTGGACATCAAGGCCGAGTTGCATAGCAGGATAGACAAGCTCATCGAACAGGGCTCAGACCGCATTGTGATCGTGGCGCACAGCCTGGGAACGGCGATAACGGCCGAAGTATTGATGGAGCGCATGGAGCGCAAAGGTCAACGGCATGTAATGTTTGAATACATTACCTGTGGTTCGCCGCTCAAGCGCACGCTTCACCGGCTTCTGCCTCAGCGAATTCCGCATCCGGAGGATCTCTACGCTCAGTTGAAAAGCCAGGATGCGTTCCGTTTTGGCCGGTGGATCAATATTTACCGCGTTGCCGACTATGTCGGTAAGAGCTTGAGTCGTCGAAGATGGTTTACACAGAGCCGGGTCGACGATGGGACAAGCGGCATCCAGGATATTCTGATCAAACCCTGGTGGCGTCCGCCATTGAGTCACAGCAACTACTGGGGCGACGAACGATTCATGCGTATTCTGGTGAAACAATTCCTGACGCCACAGAGCGACAGCGACAAATAAATTCTGCGTCATTGCGGAGACAGACATTTCCCCGGCAATGTGAGGTGCCGTGTCAGTGGTGTCTAAGGGAAAGTTGCAAACTTTCATTGCGCAAAAACGATGGTATTTCGCTCCTTAATTGTCTAGAAGCCTGTAAACGCTTGAAATAGCTTGCTTTTGCGCATCAGTGTGGTGTTTGCTGGATCAATGTCTTTACGGGTATTGTGCACTGCAACAGGACATTAATCCGCGTTCTGAGATAATGATCGGCCGAACACGAATTGAAAGGAACTCCATTAATGAGTCTGTTGAAATCTATTATCGAAGCGCAAGGCGGAAAGATCCTCCAGCAAGTTGGCGGCAACTTTGGCCTTGACTCCACGCAGGCAACGAAAGCCATTGGGAGTTTGCTTCCAGCGTTAACTCAGCACATGAAAAAGAACGCTCAATCCGACAACGGGCTGGAAGGCCTGCTGGGTGCCATCAAGCAGGGCAATCACTCACGTTATCTTGACGATCCATCGCTGTTCGGACAGGGTGGTCAGGCGCCGGAAGCTACGATCAAGGAAGGTAATAGCATCCTCGGTCATATTCTGGGTTCCAAGGATGTTAGCCGTCAGGTTGCCGCCGACGCTGCGCAGAAAACCGGCATTGACGTGTCAATTCTGAAGAAGCTGTTGCCAATGGTCGCGACCATGACCATGGGTGGCATCGGTAAACAGGCTCAGACTAAAGATTCGGGTCTCGGTGGTTTGCTCGGTGGCCTTTTGTCGGGTGGCGTCGCGCAACAGCGCCAGTCCAGCGGCATTGACGGTATTCTTGGCGGACTACTTGACGCTGACAACGACGGTTCGATGCTCGATGACCTGATGGGTATGGCAGGCAAGTTTTTGAAATAGCCGTACGTCATACAGCGTTAACGCGTTGATAAACGTATTATCTCCGGGCCACAAACAACAGTTTGCTGGCCCGGTTTCTTATCTGGGGGATTGAATGGCGTATCGCAGGTCACCGTTTGGAAGACGCCGCGGGAGCGGACTGGGCAGCTTGCGCGTTGGTCCGGGAAAGGGCATCAGCGTACGGATGATTCCGATAGTTCTGTTTGCACTCTATCTTGCCTACTACTGGGTGGCCAATCAGGAAACCGTCCCGGTAACCGGACGTTCCCAGCTCGTGGATATGTCGCGTGATGAGGAAATGGCGCTGGGCCTGCAGTCCTACCAGGATATTCTGAGCCGCAGCAACGTCATGTCGGACAGCGACGTGGTCAGGCAGGTCAGGGCCATCGGCTGGAAGCTGGTTGAAGCGGCGCGGGCAGAAGGTCTTGATCCCGGTTTCGAATGGGAATTTAATGTGATTCGCTCCGACCAGGCCAACGCATTCGCGCTGCCCGGGGGCAAAGTGGCCGTGTATACCGGACTGCTTCCGGTGGCGGAAAACTCCGATGGACTCAGCGCGATTATGGGGCATGAGATTGCTCACGCCATTGCGCGACATGGCGCAGAGCGCATGGCCTACCAGAAGCTGGTTCGACTTGGCAGCATGGTGGCCGCCGTGGTCGTGGGAGACATGGGTTATTCGGCGCAACGAGCGGTTCAGGGGGCGCTCGGTGTGGGCAGTCAATACGGTGTGCTGCTGCCTTTTTCGCGCAAACATGAATCCGAGGCGGACTACATCGGCCTGAGGCTGCTGGCGCGGGCCTGCTATGACCCGACCGAAGCGCCGGCACTGTGGCAGCGTATGGGTGAAAACCGAAGCGGGGGCACGCCGAATGAATTCATGTCGACACACCCGTCGCCCGAGACCCGTATCGAGCAGTTTAACGAGTGGATGAGCGAGGCCGAACAAACGCGACGAGAGAATTGCCCGGGCTAGGGAAGCCGGGTCGGAGTGATTCCAGGATGGCCAACGGTCTTGGGGAACGGCCGGGCATCCATTACACTGTTTCTTTTGCGTCGACGTTCGAATCATGTCTTTAGCTCATCAAGTTTACACCTATGAACAGCCCTTCAGGATGCGTCACGGCGGCGTAATTGAAGGTCTCGAGATCGTTTATGAAACGTGGGGCGAATTGTCCGCCAAACGGGACAACGCGGTTCTGATTTTTACGGGGCTGTCCCCCTCGGCTCACGCCAGCTCATCGACGCTCGACCAGAGCCCGGGCTGGTGGGAAGATATGGTGGGGCCCGGCAAGCCGATCGATACCGATCGATATTTTGTCGTATGTTTTAATTCGCTGGGCAGCTGTTTCGGAACCACGGGACCTGCCAGCATTAATCCTGCAACAGGCAAGCGCTACGGACTGGATTTTCCGGTGCTGTCACTGGACGACATTGGGCACTGCGGCGCGCTGTTGATTGAGCATCTCGGTGTGGCGACGTTACATTGCGCCGTTGGACCTTCCATGGGTGGTATGACCGCACTCGCGTTTTGCATGATGTATCCAAATCATGTGCGTCACCTGATCACCATTTCTTCTTCCTGCCGGGCACTTCCGTACGCCATTTCACTTCGTTCCCTGCAGCGTGAAATGATCTGCGCCGATGCAAAGTGGAAGCAGGGTGAATACTCCGACGATGATTTGCCCGCGACGGGCATGACGCTGGCGCGCAAGCTCGGCATGATCACCTATCGGTCGGCGGCCGAATGGGAGAAGCGATTCGGGCGTGAACGCATTACGCAGACCAGGCCTAACGACTATGCGTTCAGCGCCGAGTTCGAAGTGGAGTCCTACCTCAGTGCGCACGCGGCGAAGTTTGTTGGCAGCTTTGATCCCAACTGCTATTTGTATTTGTCTCGGGCGATGGACGTCTACGACGCGGCCGACCACGGGGGCAGTCTGGCGTGCAGCTTCGAATTGCTGAAGCTCGAAAGTACGTTGATCATTGGAGTAGAGACGGATGCGCTGTTTCCACCGCATCAGCAGCAGGAACTGGCTGATCGCATGCGCGAACAGAATATTGACGTCACCTATTCCATCCTGGATTCCATTCAGGGCCACGATTCGTTTTTGGTCGACATGGATCGGTTTCGTCCTGTTATCGCTGACTATTTGCATGCGCTCGATCCGGAGTACAGCTGATGTCCATGACAGACCCTCTTGCTCATGCTTTGCACGAAGTCAGGCTTCTGGCGAAAGTGGATGGACAGGACGTCCCGGTCTCGGCGGTTATACGCAAGCCCTTTGAGTGTGTTGATTCCCAGTGGCTGTGTGCGGCAAACATTAGCGGATTGTTTCATCGCAAAGCCGATCTGGAGCGTGCATCCGCTCCGGAATCGATACAGGCAGCCCGTAAATTTGTGGTTGAAGAGCTGTCAGCCTACCTGGCAGACGGTGGCGAGCTGTTTACCGTAAAACACAAGCCTGTGACCGATTTGCACAGCGTGATCCCGCGAAAGTTTCGCTGCGATTACTGACGGGATTCACCGGAAAACCCCTTCTATTGCCAGCGTACAAACAGCCGGTCATCGCGACGACGAGTGGCCAGTCATTCTGCGGACAGAGGTTTAACCGCTCCGTATTCCCGGGGTGGTCGCAAGGCTGCTAGTCACTCAGTAATAGCGTCGGGTTAACCATCTGTCCGTTGAGCAACACGCCCAGATGCAAGTGCGGGCCGGTAACTCTGCCGGTAGCACCAACAAGACCAATGGTGTCGCCTTTGCTCAGCGTGTCTCCGACGGCGACGTTTGTCTTGCTCATGTGGCAGTACATCGTAATCAGCCCGTGTCCGTGATCAACAAACGCGGTCTGGCCATTGAAAAAGAAGTCACCGGTTTCGATGACCTTGCCGTCTGCCGGTGCCACAATCGGTGTGCCGGTCGGTGCGGCGATATCCAGTCCGCTATGAGGGCTCCGAGGTTGTCCATTGTAAATTCGGCGCAGCCCAAACTGGCTGCTAATGCGCCCTTTGAGCGGCCATCCCAACACCAGATCAGGCTGCGCATGCTCACTGAACGTAGTCTTTGCTTTTTGAATCTGAACCCAGTCCCGTTCAATGCGCGCCTGGTCATCGGGATTGGGGTTGACCTTGCGTTTGTTGGCAATCGTGAGCGATTGCGTTTCGTACTCCGTCTCGATAACGGTAAACTGCAATCGCTCTGTCGTTTGTCCGTCGCGTACGATCGTTACCGTGTGTTCACCGGTTTCGGCTTTTAGCGGAACGCCTACCGCAGCGACCCAGTCGCTACCGCGTCGGGTGACGTAGACGGGGGATTTCTCAAAGGTAACTTCCGGTGCCGGTGAATCAATGGAGCCGACCTTGAGAAGGGCAATACCGCCCGGCACCGGTGAATGTGGCGGCAGGGCGTGTTCCCGCACGGGGCGCGGATATGACGTTGAGATCGCATAGCCCCTGGGAGGCCTCACCTGAGCCAGCGGTCCGGCTTTGCCGGACAGCTGGGGGTTTTTCAATAGTCGGGTGTTTGCGGTTTGTTCTTTGCCAGCTGGTATTTGCGGTTGTTGTTGCTTCTGGCTGGTGTTCTCTGGTGTGCCGGTACCGGTTGTGGAACTGGTGACCGGTTCCTTACTGACGCTGGTTTCGGAAACGCTGCTGCAGCCGGCGATTAAGCACATAGCCAGGCATGAAAACACCCAAGGTAGAACACGAATGAGTTGGGCGCTTGAATAGGGCATGTCGACACCATGATCTTAAGAAGTAACTCGATGGTACTAGGAACGGCGCAGGGTATAAACCGCTCTGAAACGTCACAGGGGTGTGGACATTAAACCAATTCGCTCGACCCGAACGGCAAATTTCCCTATGCTGGGTAAATGGGCGTATTTGAATACATTGGTGTGCTGATTTCAGTAATCATGGGGCTTGGAATCACGCACCTCGCCGTTGGCGCGAGCAAGCTGATTCAAAATCGCGAGACGACCCGGCTGTGTCTGCCCCATGCGCTCTGGACGTTCAATATTCTGCTGCAGATGCTCATGATCTGGTGGAGCATGTTCTGGTGGAGCGGTCTGGAGCAATGGTCTGCGCTGTACTATTTGGGTATTACCAGCTACGCGCTTGTGCTGTTTTTGATGTCCGCGATGTTATACCCCTACGATATGGACAAAGACATTGACATGGAAGCGTATTTCTTCGGAAACCGGGTATGGTTTTTTAGTCTTATGATAATCGCATGGCTGCTTGATATTCCCGAGACCCTGGGTAAAGAGTTGGCCGGGCTTCGCAATATGCCGCCGCGCTATTATATTTTTGTAGCCAGTATGCTCTTTTTGGCGATTGTTGGGATCGCCAGTTCCAGTCGGCGCGTGCACGTGGCGTTACCGATTGCCTGGCTCATTCTGTTAGGCAGCTTCATCAGTCTGGGTTCTGTCGGTATTATCGACACCTGATGCTCCGTGTTTACGCTTATGTCAGTGTATGTTGTGGACAGCAGCAGACGTGCATTAAGAGAGCGCTCTTCATTCAGAGCGTCTGATTCGGTGCGGACCGCCTGTACGGGGTGGCGGTTTGCTGTACCAGCGAGGTGAGTGTGGCATCACAATTTCCTGAAGATGCACTGGAGTTTCGCTTTGTGCAGGCTTCCGGTCCGGGCGGTCAGCATGTCAACAAAACCTCTACCGCTGTTGAGTTAAGGGTCACTGTAAGTGCCCTGCGCCTGCACGCGGACGTGACACAACGGTTGCTGGATCAGCAGCGCGGAAAAATTAACAAACACGGCCAGCTGGTTATTCAGGCTGACACATTCCGGTCGCAGCTGAAGAATCGTAAAGACGCGCTGAGCCGACTGGAGCAGATGGTCCATCTCGCCTCCCAGGTGCCGAAAAAACGTATCCCGACCAAACCCAGCCGCAACGCGAGACGTAAACGGGTCGACGTTAAAAAACAGCGCGGACAGACCAAGTCTCAGAGGCGTAAGCCAGGTTTCGATGCGTGACTTTGTTCCCTTTGGATTGTGGAATTAGCCGGGAGGCGCGCCGTTAGCGCAATTTTTTTGAGTATCGAATGAGCGCCCGAAGCCACCAGGATGGCGTATCAACCATGGCTGATCGGACCCGTGTCGGGCTACAGTTTCTCCAGTTTCCGGATCTTGTTGTTAGCATCGACCGAAACACGAAAGCGGCCATGAATTCCATTCAGGGTTACGAACGGGCGAAAATTCAACGCCGGCAGCTGCACTTTCAGACCGTCGCTGGAAGTCGCCAGAATAAAGCGGGTCTGACCTTCGTAGATGGTCTTGACCTGCTGAGCAGTCAGCGAGATGTTAAGTTCGAGCGTTGGCATGCGATTTCCTGTTGGAATCCGGTGGATGGGTCAGATTCTTTTGTGGCTTCTGTGTCGGAAGCTGAATCATCATCCGAACATTGCAGGCTGCAGACCATTGTACAGATTAGCTCTCGCGTTTTCGAAAGTACGTGAAGCCGGCCGAAGACTCCCGAGTGATTTTTCAGCCGTTCAAGGCTGGCCTGCTCAGCTCTTCACGTCATTCAATGTAAGCTTTTGAGCAAACCATTTGTTGACACCTGGCGCGAGCGCTACAAAACCTGTGCTAGTCTCACGTCAGCTATTTACACTCAGCCATTTACTCTCAGCCATTTACACTCAGGAATTTACACATGAACCGAATATTACAGACGCTCTGCCTGGTCCTGGCCTTCAGTATGGCGTCAGGCGCATCGCAGGCTGTCCGCGCGGACGACCACAAGACCAGTGACAAGAAGTATGTGCTGGTTACCGGCACCAGTACCGGGATTGGCCGAAATCTGGCGGAAACGCTGGCTCGCAGCGGTTATCACGTGTACGCCGGCGCGCGAAAAGACAAAGACATGGCTGACCTGAACGCCATTGAGAACATCACGGCGGTCCGGCTGGATGTCACTCGCCAGGATCAGATCGACGCGGTGGTTACGATGATCCAGGAGAAGGGAACAGGTCTGTACGGTCTTGTTAATAACGCTGGCGTTGGCGGTGGCGGCCCCGTTGTTGATACGCCCATCGAAGGTCAGACCTTTGTTTACGACGTCAATGTAGAAGGCGTTTACCGCGTGACCAAAGCGTTCGCGCCACTGATTATCGAATCCGGAGGACGCATTGCGACAACCGGTTCCATTGCCGGAACGCTGGCCTGGGCCGGCGGCAGTGCCTACAGTGGCAGCAAGCACTGGATTGAAGCGTATACGGATGCCCTGGCCGCCGAAATGGCGCCTCATGGCGTGTCAGTGAGCGTGATTGAGCCCGGTAACTACCAGTCATTTATTCGCCGGAGCAGCGTACTCAGAGCTTTCGAGAGCGTCAAGGCGGCCGGCGGGGAAATTACCGATGAAATGAAAGCACAATACAAAGCAACGGAAGAACGTGAGCTGTCGTTCAAGCTGCCTCATGAAGTGTCTGCGGCGTTCATGCACGCATTGTTTGATGAAAAGCCACTGCGTCGCTACATGGTTGTTCCCAATAGTGACGAGCAGGCCATGACAATCCGCACGAAAATAGAGCAGCTCGTGCAGTTGAATGAGTGGGGTCCTTACAGCTACAGCGAAGCAGAGCTGGTCGAAATGCTGCAGGCGGCCATGTCAGAAAAAACCGCCGGTGAATAAAGTACGGGCATCTGTACACGCACCGGCGAGTAGAATCGATTAGCGGACCGTGGCCTTGCTCAGAGTTTGAGCGAGGCTCTCAGTCCAGCGCTCCGCTTTGGCGCAGCAGTACGTGCATGGCCGCTGCCAGTTGGGCATAGCCTGCTGCGTTTGGGTGAACGCGATCGGCTTTCAGATCTGGCTCGCCCAGAATATCGGCCAGTGCGTCATCTTCCAGAGGAACATTGAGTTCTTCGCTCAGCTCTTCGTACATCGGGTGGGTTCCGAGGAACAGGCCGGGTTTTGGAATGCCCATGAGGACGACAGACGCGCCGCTGGCTTCAGCCAGTTCGGCCATTTTCCGAAGGTTGGTTTTGGTCTGGTCCAGGTTTCGATTGCGCAGCATATCATTGCCGCCGTGACCCAGAATTACCAGGTCCGGTTTTACGTCGTCGAGTATCGCCGGCAGTCTGGCCAGTCCGGCGTTGCTCTCCTCGCCGGGTATGCCCTGGCTGATGACCGTAAGGCCGGTGGCTGCTGCGAGCACCTGAGGATACGCCTCGTGATCTTTGGCGCCGGTCCCGTAGGTCAGGCTGTCTCCGAAGGCCAGGATCACCGCATCACTCGTCAGCGGCGGCAGCTGTGGGCCGCCGCCACCGCACGCGGTAAGCAGAAACAGCAGGGATAACAGTAGGCGAAAGGTTGGCATGATGTGTATTCCGTTAGCCAGTGTGTGGCAGTAACCAGGCCGTTGGTCTTAGTGGCTACCGCAGTTCAAGCAGTGGCCCCAGGTGGTCGGTATAGTGCTGATGCCGGCCAATGGAGTTTGTGTACATAGGTCGCGTTACCTGGGCATAGCTTAAGGTCATCACGGTACGCTCCGATTCCCAGAAATTCAGACATGCCGGGTTCCAGTCGAGTTCGCAAAAATCCAGCAGGCGTCGTGTTTGTGCTTCCTGATCACCGACCAGCTCTTCGTAGCTGACCTCCAGAAACGACAGCGGCAATACTTTCCGCCAGTGCTCAATAAGCCGCTGATAGTCGCGCATCGCCTGGCTCATGTGCTCAGTATTAAACAGATGCGGAAACAAGCCCGCATTCATGCTGGCCATGAAGCTTGATACTCCCACGTCGCGCAGGTCTCTTGAGCACAGGATGACTTTTGCGCTCGGGAACAGCATGGCAATCAGACCCAGCAAAAACACGTTGCGCAGATTCTTGTTGACACATAGTCCGGCGCTGTTAAATCCCTGTTCCTGAATGCTTCGTTCATAGCTGGCGACCATTTGGTTCAACCGGTTTGCATCAACGTGTTCGATAATGTCCGGCAGCGGTTGCTTGATTTTAAGTGACTGCGGCAGCATGCGTGCAAGCACATCGAGATCCTTGATTTCGCCGAGCCCTGTAGCGGCCGGGTGCGCGTCGAGAATTTGTTCCACCAGCGTCGTGCCTGATCGCGGCATGCCCACGATAAATACGTGTCTGGTCTCCGTGGCCTTAGCTTGCGCCAGGTTTTCCAAGCGTTCTTTGGTGAACCAGTTAATCAACGCATCGACTTCATCAGTAAATGTCTGGGGGTTGTACTTGAGTTGCAGCAGGGCGTTGGCTTCTGCAGCTTCCCGCCAGGCGTCATCGTACTGCCCGGTACGGTCAAGTACGCGTGCCTTGAGTTTCTTAAGCGCGCTTTGCTGCTGAAGCGCGGCTGGCGTCTTGCCCGTGTTCTCTGCCAGTGCTTCATCCAGCAGTTTGAGCGCATCGTCATGTCGACCTGTACGCATCCAGCAGCGTGCCAGAGTCAGCGAGACTAAATGCGGTTTCGGTGAGAGTGTGGTCAGAGGATGCAGCAGCTGCATGGCCTCATCCGGCATGCCGGCGCGCTCGAGCAGTCGCGCGCCGATCTGGAGCGCCGAAACATCCTTCGGGTGCGTTTTCAGGACGCGGTCGCAATAAGACAGGGCCGTTTCCGTGTGTCCCCGGGCGCCGTGTATTTCAGCCAATAGCAGGTTTGTTCGAGGGTCTTTGTCGTCCTGTTCTATCGCTCGGGTGGCAATCGTGAGCGCTTCACCGGTCACGCCTATGATCAGGGCAATATGCGCAAGGACCTGCAGAGCGGTTTTGTTCCTGGGATTGCGCTGTAACATCGCGACCGCCATCTGGCGCGCGTGCGCATGATGGCCCGCGCGAAAAGTCGCTTCGAGATTTTTTTCAGGGGTCATTGCGTCATGCCTTGGATATTCGCTCTGTTTGTGGGCCTGATGATACCTGTAATCGAGGCAGGCTGTGAGGTCTGACACATTGGACTCAGGCGGCGATTTTTAAGAAGTAATATTCAGTTTTTTGTGGCCCAACGAAACAGGCCAGAGACGGAAAATCCGCCTCTGGCCTGCCCAGATCGTTATCGAACCTGCGGTAGCAGGTCGTCAAGCAGGATCAGGCTACACGACGACGTCGTGCTGCAAACAAACCGACGAGGCCGGTGAGCAGCAGCGGGAACGCCGCTGGCAGTGGTATGGGTGCGGCTTCAAACGCATCAAAGTCCAGAGTGCCTCCGGTCCAGGTCGCGTCGATCGCGCCAACCACATCGTCATAGCCTTCGAAGAAGTCCAGAACGAGCAGGCCATCGGCCAGTAGCAGGTCAGGCAGTGGGATTGATGCCAGATCAATGATTCCGCCGCTGGTGTACGAAGCTACGCCAGGAGCATCATCACCAGCACCCGGTGCGAGTGTGATTTCCCCGTTTATGCCAACTGAAGCTTCGCTGAGCCACGAGGCACCCACGGTTTCGATGGATACGTCCCAGCCGATTCCCGTAATGGTCACAGCCGTACCGGATGCCAGACCCAGCGCTGCCGCAACGTCAAAAACATACGATTCGTTCGCACCGAATGGATCGGTAGCGTCGTCCCAGCTGTTAATGCCCGTGACGTCAAAGCTGACGACGTCAGCAGAGGCCATCGGTGCTGCAAAAGCTGCAGATATGGCCAATGCTATGGCCGATTTTGTAGAGACATTCATTAGTATTTGAGCTCCCCAAATGATTTTTAGTTAACTATTTTTTTACTGCGGTAGTTATAACTTGCTGCGACATAATACATTAGCGGGTGCAAGATGCGAGAATCTCTGAGAATTGTCGCGCCACGGATCTGGCCCGCAGTTAATGTGAGTTAACATAACTGAAAAATTGCGTGCTCCGGAAAAGTGTTTGCGTAATCGAACGCCCTGCGTATTACTTGGTTTGAGAGCATGGACTCCAGCGGCCGAGCTGAGTCGTGTGATTATGTAATGTTGTAGCCCGGGACACGCAGTGGCAAACACTGTTATTGCCTTCAGGAATATTGTGGTTATTTTGCGCGGGATTGGAGTAAAAACGACGGGCAACCGCGGTTTTTCCAATCTGAAACCGGCTCTTCACGTTAATTGAGTGGGATCTGCGGGGTATCGCCGGGTCCGCCTATCATGGATAGTTGCCCTAGTGCGATTTCGAGCGTTAATCCATTCGATGCGCCCTATCTGACCAGAGCCGACGCCGATTCAATAATGGCAGGATTATTGGTTATGATTCGACGCTGAAGCGCTCTTCGATGGTGGGGGCGTACGCGTATTGCCGGCATCTCACCAGGCGGCAGATCAGGAATAGCGCGCCCTGGCTGTTCACGCACTAATGGTAGTTATCTATGACGTCTCGAATGTGGCGATTTTTTACACAAGTGCTATCGATAGTCGTGCTCGCGATTGCGATCACCGGTTGTCCTTTGTCCGTCGACAAGGGCCAGCTGCCGGAAGGGCCCGCTCTGGTGCTGGATGGTTTTGAGACGGCCGTATCCCAACAGATTCAGCTGGCGTACGGGCAGTGGGAAGCGGCGCCCCGGACTTCGCAAACCAATGGTGCTCTGGCCATGCTGCTGCACACCTATCTGCAGTACCCTACCGCTTCGGTTTACTACCAAAGGGCGCGCCTGCTGGCACCCGATGAGTTTCGCTGGGCCTACTTACACGCCCTTGTGCTACTCAATCTTGGGGAGCGGGATGACGCTATTGAAGCCCTGCGGCGAGCGGTGGTGCTTGATCCACAGTACTTGCCGGCTGCGATCAGGCTGGCGGAAACGCTTGCGGATGCAGGGCAGAATGACGAGAGTCGGGAAGCCTACGAAACGTTACTCGAAAGTGATCCCAATCTTCCGCAGGCGCTGTTCGGGCTAAGTCAGCTTGTTCCCGACGAGTCGAGCGACAAGCGAATCGAGCTGCTTGTGGCAGCGGTCAATCGCAGAGGGCCATATGGCGCTGCCCACTACGCTTTGGCCGAAGCTTATCGCCAGCGGGGCGACCTCGAAAAAACTGACAGACAGCTCGCTTTCTTCGAGACGTTCAGGACGCGGGTGCCCGAGGTGACTGACACGCTGGTCGAGGAAATGCAGAATCTGAATAGCAGCAAGCAGGGGCTCATCAATCGCGGTCAGCGAAATATAGCGCAGGGCCGGGTGAGCAGGGCAATCGACGATCTGGAGCGCGCACTCGCCCGCGATGCCTCAAACGCAAATACCCACAGTCTGTTGATCACCGCGCATGGAATGATGGGCAACATTGAACAGGCCGAATCGCATTTTCGGCAGGGTATCGCGCTGGATCCTGAGCTGGTTCAGCTGCACAACAACCTCGGTACGCTGCGTCTCAGGCAGCGTCGCTATGACGAGGCGGCTCGCGCGTTTCGGGATGCCGTGGGGATTGATCCGGACTATACGGACGCCTATGTGAATCTGGGTGCGGCTCTTGAGCTATCAGGTAAACGCAGTGAGGCGATAAGGCAGTATAAAAAGGCGATTGAGGGCGATCCGTTAAATCGCACCGCTGGTTTTCACCTTGGAAACGCTTATTTGAATATGGGCAATCACCGCCAGGCGATAGAGCAATTTTCACGGATACTGGAGCCGGAAGACGGTCGCACACCCGAGTACCTCCGGTCACTGGCGGTCGCCTATACGGGTACGCGAAATATCGAGGCGGCCGAAGCGGCGCTTCAGCGTGCGGTGACGATCGCCGGAAACACGGGCCGTGACGACTTGCTGCCAAATCTGCGTGCGGGCCTGCAGGCATTGCAACAAGCCAGAGGTCGCCGGTGAATCGTTCTGGCGCACGGCGATGGCAGGTGTTGGCTCTGTCAGTCTCGAGCGCGCTGTTCGCGTGCGAAGCTCCGGTTCAGGATGACATAGCGCAGTCCAGAGTTCTCGAATCAGAGCCGGTTTCCGTTTTTCAGGAAAACTCGACCCGGGTCGGGCTCGAATTTACTCATCGAAACGGCGGCGACGGCCAGTTTTACTTTCCTGAAATCGTCGGGGCAGGCGGTGCCTTGCTTGACTACGATGGCGACGGCGATCTGGACGTTTATCTGGTCCAGGGTGGACACCTGTCTGGCGCCAGTGAAAACGCGGTTCCGTCGACGGGCAACCGGCTGTTTCGCAATTTGCTTGTTCCGGCAGGTGAACTTCGGTTTGAAGATGTAACTAACGAGACGGGCGTTGGTGATCAGGGCTATGGCATGGGAGTCGCGGCGGCGGACTACGACAATGATGGGGATGTTGATCTCTACGTAATGAATGCAGGTAGTAATCGGCTGTATCGAAATGATGGCGGCGTGTTTGCCGATGTCACAGAGTTCTCCGGCACCGAGGCTTCCGAGTGGAGCGTGAGCGGAAGTTTTGCAGACTATGACGGCGATGGCGACCTCGACCTGTTCGTTGCCAACTACGTAGACTGGAGCATTGATCAGGACATTGCATGCACCAACAATGCCGGCCTGCGTGACTATTGTTCTCCGAATAACTATTCGCCGGTTCATGATCGTCTGTTTCGTAACGACGGTAGCGGTACGTTCCTGGATGTGTCGGACGATGCCGGAATCAGCGCTATGTCCGGGCCCGGGCTTGGCGTTATCGCCGCCGATTTTAACGACGATGGATTGACGGATTTTTATGTGGCCAACGATCAGGAGGCCAACCACTTGTGGATGAATTCCCCGGACGGTGTTTTTACGGAAACGGGTCTGCGTGCCGGGGCGGCCTATAACGGTCGCGGTGCCGTTGAGGCCAGTATGGGTGTGACCGCTGGTGATTTTGATGGCGATGGCGACGACGATCTGTTCATGACGCATCTGTCATCAGAGACCAATACGCTGTACGTAAACGATGGCTATGGCAATTTTTCCGATGGAACGGAGCGTGCCAATCTCGGTGCTGCCAGCATGCGATTTACGGGTTTTGGCTCGTCCTGGTTTGATTACGATAACGATGGTCACCTCGACCTGTTTGTTGCAAACGGTGCGGTGATGAGCCTGATGGAGCGCCGGGCAGTGTCGGATTTTCCGTACGAAGAAACCAATCAGCTGTTCAAGAACACCGGAAACGGCCGCTTCACCGACGTGAGTATGCAAGCAGGCGCCGCCATGGAAATGCCGGAGGTGAGTCGCGGTGCTGCCTTTGGCGACATCGACAATGATGGTGATATGGATGTGCTGCTGACCAACAACAATGGCCCGGTGCGCCTGCTACTCAACGAATCAGGGCAGAGTCACCGCTGGATCAGGCTCGTGCTGGAAGGCAAGGCATCTCCGCAGGATGCGCAAGGAACCCGTGTTGCCGTTTCGACCGAAGATGGCCTTGCAACATGGCGACGCGCGCATAGCGATGGCAGCTATGCCAGCGCCAGCGACGTGCGTATTCTGACGGGCCTTGGGGATACCGATTCTCACGTTGTGTCAGTGACCGTTTACTGGTCGAGCGGGTACCGGGAAGTGTTTGTCGATCTTGCGATCGATCGAGAACATCGTTTGCCAGAGGGTGCAGGCGAGCCCGTATCCTAGCCGATATACGACAATCGCGTGGCCGCCGATTCGTAGCGACGTCCGCTTGATTCGTGAGTCTGACGGCCAGGCTCGTTGCCGGACAGGTTGGTCGGCTGGTTTCAGGCGGCCCTGCCGTGGTACTTTTGCTGCCATTATTCGATATCTAACCTTGTCCGGGAGCTTGTCATCGATACCTTAACCAACATCATCTGGAGTCCACTCCTCGTCTACCTGCTGCTCGGTGCAGGCCTGTTTTTCTCCGTTGTGACTCGCTTCGTACAGGTGAGAATGTTCGGCGAAATGATTCGGCTGCTGTTCAGCAACCAAAGTTCCGATAAAGGTATTTCATCATTCCAGGCACTCGCAGTGTCGCTCTCAGGGCGCGTAGGTACCGGCAACATCGCCGGCGTAGCCGCGGCCATTGGGTTTGGTGGCCCGGGCGCCGTGTTCTGGATGTGGGTAGTGGCGTTCCTCGGTTCGGCTACCGCGTACATTGAGTCGACGCTGGGTCAGATCTATAAAGAGGAAGATGAAGGCCAGTATCGCGGTGGTCCGGCGTACTACATCGAAAAAGCGATGGGCCAAAAATGGTACGCGTGGATATTTGCACTGGTCACCATTTTTTCCTGCGGCGTGTTGCTGCCCGGTGTGCAATCCAATGCCATCGGTAATGCGGTCGAAGTGGCCATGGGGCCAGGACAGGTCATTCAGACCATGGCCGGAGATATCAGCTCCACCAAGCTGATTACCGGCACAGTAGTGGTGACTTTGCTCGGTTTCATTATCTTTGGCGGAGTGAAGCGTATCGCGCAGGTCACCCAGGTTGTTGTGCCGTTCATGGCGTTTGCCTACATCATGACTGCTCTTGTCATCGTGGCTCTGAATGCCAGCAAGGTGCCTGAAATTCTGGGCATGATCATTTCCGATGCGTTTACACCCATGGCGGGTCTCGGCGCGGCGATTGGCTGGGGCGTCAAGCGCGGCGTGTATTCCAACGAAGCCGGGCAGGGTACGGGACCTCACGCGGCCGCGGCCTCCGAAGTTGACCACCCTGCGCAGCAAGGTCTCGTGCAGGCGTTTTCGGTTTACATAGACACGCTGCTGGTATGCACTGCCACGGCACTTATGATTCTGATCACAGGTGCGTATAACGTTCACGATCCGAGCGGCGGTGGCTTTCTGATTCAGAATCTGGGCCCTGGTCTCGCTGCCAACAGTCCGGCGTTTACGCAGTTTGCGGTCGAAAGCATGATGCCCGGTGTGGGCAAGCCGTTTGTCGCCGTCGCGTTGTTCTTCTTCGCGTTTACGACCCTGCTGGCGTACTACTATATTGCAGAGACCAACGTTGCCTATATCCGGCGTACGCTGCGCATACCCGGCGAGCTGCTGGTGCTTAAGATCGTGCTTCTGGGTGCGGTATTTTATGGCACTGTACGAACGGCCAACCTGGCCTGGGCGCTTGGCGATCTGGGCGTGGGCATGATGGCCTGGCTTAACGTTATAGCCATCCTGATTCTGTTTGCGCTTAGCAGGCCGGCACTCAAGGCGCTGAAAGATTACGAGCAGCAGCGCAATGCCGGTGTTTCCTCCTACAGTTTTGATCCGGTGAAGCTCGGGATCAAGAATGCAAAGTTCTGGGAAGACCGTAAAGCGGGTTCCTCGGAGTAGCGTGCGGATCAGTTGGCAGTACTGACGGGTGGCGGGTTTTAAGAACTCGCGCTGAAGCCGCACTGCTAATTAAACATCCGGGCTGCCCGGTGTGACAGAGCATTGGCGCTGCGAGCAACCGGCCGACACCGGCCGTGTTGCTCGCAAGCTCGCCAAGATGTGGGCCAGGCTGAGTGACCGTGCGTAAAACCGTACCTACTGTTGCGGTCTGGCGTCCTGATAGAAGTCGGCGCCGCGTTCACTGTTCGCCTCCGAGATGACGAATGCACGAACGGCGTTCGACGTTTCAGTATCCAGAAACTCTCCGAAGTTACCCATGCCGCGCTCTGTCAGCGCGCCTTCCCGTACGACGCTGTTCCAGGCTGTCTCTGATTGCAGAAACGCGGAGTGGCGCAGATTCGGAACTGATCCGTAAGATTGCGCGTGATCGCCGTGGCAGGTCACGCAGTAGACCATGTAAGCCTGCGCACCCCTGGCAACAACGTCTGCAGACGCGGTGGCCGGAGGCGGCGTCGGAAGACTGACCAGCGTTTCCGGCAGTTCAGGCAGGCTGGCACTGGCACCGAGTTTGAAGGTGAGCACGCGGCCAACCTTGGGCGCACTTTCCGTCGCGATGACGCCGCCGTAGCCCAGCGCAAACGAGCCGCCCCAGCCCGAGGCGACGGCAATATATTGTTCACCGTCCAGCGCATAGCTTATGGGCGCCGCCACAATGCCGGTCTGGGTGAAGTACTTCCAGAGCTGCTCACCGGTGGCTGCGTCATACGCCGCGAAATGTGCGTCGGCGGTGCCCTGAAAAACCAGCCCGCCCGAGGTTGATAGCATGCCGCCGTTCCACGGGGCTTTGTGTTCGAACGACCACGCGGCCTCCTGTTTGACGGGATCCCAGGCCACGATGCGACCTTTGAGCATGGCGCGGACGGCCTTGAACGTGGCGGCATCAGACGGCAGGGACGCGAGGCCAAGGTTGGCGCCGGTATTCCATTTGCCTACCTGATAGTTGTACTGAGGATCGTCGCTGTAGGCGAACGGAACCTCATTGGCCGGGATATACACAAGGCCCGTTTGCGGGTTGAAAGCCATCGGGTGCCAGTTGTGGCCTCCAAAAGGTCCCGGGAGCTGGAAGTAGGGTTTCTTTCCGGGCCAGCGTGCATCGGCCACTTCGACGGGGCGTCCGGATTCAACGTCGATATGTGTGGCCCAGTTTACGGGCACAAAATTACTGGCTGAGAGAAAC
Source organism: uncultured Gammaproteobacteria bacterium (assembly GCA_963922815.1). Lineage (GTDB taxonomy): Bacteria > Pseudomonadota > Gammaproteobacteria > Steroidobacterales > SZUA-146 > SZUA-146. The sequence continues at coordinate 39,561 of CAWUKD010000003.1, read as the reverse complement.
TCACCGTTTTCACGGTCGATGACGTAGAAAAAGCCGTTCTTGGGTGCCTGCATAATGACTTTGCGAGTGGCGCCGTCAATCTCAAGGTCAGCCAGAATCATGTGCTGCGTAGCGGTGTAGTCCCACGTTTCGCCGGGCGTCGTCTGGTAGTGCCAGACGTACTCGCCGGTGTCGGGTTTCACCGCAACGATCGACGACAGAAACAGGTTGTCACCGCCTCCCGGACTGCGCAGTTCGTGATTCCACGGCGAGCCATTGCCTACACCGATGTACAGTAAATCCAGCTGGGGGTCATAGGCCATGGAGTCCCAGGCGGTACCGCCTCCACCGGCTTTCCACCATTCGCCGTTCCAGCTGTCGGCGGCCATTTTCATGGCGTCGTTTTCAAATCCGTCGGCCGGGTTGCCGGGTACGGTGTAAAAACGCCAGGCCATGTCGCCGGTGTCGGCGTCATAAGCCGACACGTACCCACGAACGCCGAATTCGGCGCCGCCGTTACCAATGACAACCTTGCCTTTGATGACGCGGGGAGCGCCGGTAATGGAATAGGGCAAAGACAGGTCCACCGTGAGAATGTCCCAGTTTTCCTTTCCGGTATTTTTGTCGAGTGCGATCAGGCGGCCGTCGATCGTCCCGGTGAATATCTGGTTGCCCCACAGCGCGACTCCGCGGTTGACGGCATCACAGCACAGGTACTGGCCGCGCGATTTGTCGACCTCGGGATCGTACGACCAGATCAGTTCTCCGGTTCTGGCGTTGAGCGCGTAAACCTTGTTCCAGGTGGCGGTGACGTACATGACGCCATCATGAACAATCGGCGTGGCCTCAATACCGCGGCTAACGCCGAGATCAAACGACCAGTCGAGCCCTAGGTTGCTGACGTTCCCGGTAGTAATGGCATCCAGCGGAGAATGGCGCTGCTCCGAATAGGTGCGGCCATGTGTCAGCCATTCTCCCGGGGTGTCGTTGGCCTGAATAATGGTGCGGGCACTAACGCCAGTCGAAGTTTTCGCGCCGGAGGCCTCGCTTGCCGTTTGCTGATGCGCGGTTTCGCTGGCGGGTGCAGGCTGTCCGGGGTCACTCTGTCCACACGCACAAAGAAGTGCCAGGGTTGTCAATGCGGTGGTTATTCGGTTTGGATGCTGCAACGTGCTACTCCTGAATAATGTTCTGGTGTTTTGGTCATGACGCGAGTCATGGCGCCGAAGGTCTCGCGATCAACCCTCCCGTGGACACTGGCCGGCGAAACGGATTGTTGGCAGGCCGCTGGACGTCCGATAGCCGTAGTCTGATACTGCGTTCGCGGACGCCGTTCACTGCTGCCCTTATTGAAGGGCGCATTCCCGTCAGGTTTTCTTGCCTTTCCTGCTTCCGACGCGGGTCACGCTCGCCTCGGCCATACCTTCTGCAAATCGCATGGTGACTTCATCACCGCTGGATAGTCGTGACGCGTCGCTCATGAGTTCGTCGCCCCGCATGACAATCGCATAGCCGCGTTCGAGCGTTGCCTGGGGCCCTACGCTGTTGAGCTTGGCCGACGCGAGCTGGAGGCGTGTTTCGGCGTGTTCCGTTTGCCTCCGAATCGCCTGACCCAGCCGGTGTCCGGCTCGCTCAAGCGAGGAGGACAGCCGCAGCAGCGCCTGTTCCGGGGAGCGCGAGTCCAGTCGGGTCGTCAGGCGTGAAATACGCTGTGCCCGCTCCGACAACTGGATTCTGATCAGTGAGCGCAGTCTTCCCTCGAGGTCATCGAGGCGCAGCAGGTGCTGTGCAATCTGGCGCTCCGGGCGCACCTGATGATGGCGGCCAGCCAGCCAGCGCAAGGTCTCGCTGGCATTGCCTACGGTACTGAGCAGGCTGCGCCGCAGGCGGCGTCCCAGGCTCTGCAGACCGGCGATCCATTCCTGGGCGTCGGGAACCACCAGCTCGGCGGCAGCGGACGGCGTGGGCGCACGTAAATCGGCAACAAAGTCGGCGATGGTAACGTCGGTTTCATGGCCGACACCGCAAACAATCGGGATCGCGCAGCGATAAATAGCTCGGGCCACGGCTTCTTCATTAAACGGCCACAGGTCTTCGATAGAGCCGCCACCGCGCGCCAGAATGAGCAAATCGCAGTCCCGACGCTCTTCGGCCAGCGCCAGGGCGCTGACAATCTGCCCGGCCGCCTGTTCGCCCTGCACAGCCACGGGGTAAATGCGCACCGGAATCCCCGGAAAGCGGCGGTTCAGTACGTTGAGGATGTCTCTGATCGCCGCGCCGCTCGGTGATGTGACCACGCCGATGCGTCCCGGTAACGCGGGCAGCGGCTTTTTGTGGTCGTCGGAAAACAGACCTTCTTCGCTGAGCCGGCGTTTGAGCTCTTCAAACTGGCGCTGTAGCGCGCCTACGCCCGCGTCCTGCATGTTTTCGGCAATGAGCTGATAGTCGCCCCGTGCCTCATAGAGGCTCACGCGGCCGCGCACGACCACGTGCATGCCGTCCTTCGGCTCAATTTGCGCATATCGGTTGCGGTTGCGGAACATGGCGCAGCGAATCTGCGCGCCCTGGTCCTTGAGGGTGAAATACCAGTGTCCGGAGGCGGGTCGGGCGATGTTGGACAGCTCTCCCTCTACCCAGGTCATGGAAAGCCCGGTCTCAAGCAATCGACGGGCTTCGCGGTTGAGCTGGCTGACGCTCAGGACTTTACGCTCAGGTGTGGGTTTGAGGCCATATTTGTCCATCCTGCGCATCATACTCCGGGGCGAGGCAAAGGCCAAAGGTTGGTTTACCTGATGAGTGCTTATGGGTATAGTCGCGGGCTAATTTTACCCGGCAGCGCGCCGTATCTGCGCCGCATTCTCCCCATAGTTGGTCCGCGGCCTGAGCCGCGCGGGGCCGCCATATTCGTTCTCCCCGTCTGGCCGCTGTGGCCTTTTGCGCGGAGGGTGAAACTGGAGAGATCGAAATGCGCCTAGAAGAAGAAGCCCTTACTTTTGACGACGTCCTGCTTCAGCCCGCCTATTCAGACGTGCTGCCCAGGGATGTCAGTCTCGTTACCAAGCTCACCACCGATATTTCGCTGAACGTTCCGCTGCTGTCCGCGGCCATGGATACGGTGACCGAGGCACGCCTGGCCATTGCTCTGGCTCAGGAAGGCGGTATCGGTATTGTGCACAAAAACATGTCGATCGAAGCCCAGGCGCTGGAGGTATCCAGGGTCAAGAAATTCGAGAGCGGCGTCATCACCGACCCGATTACGGTCACACCGAAGCATACCGTTCGCGAAGTATTGAAGCTGACCCGCAAGCACAATATTTCCGGACTGCCGGTAGTGGACGGCAAGGACACGGTGGGTATTGTCACTCGCCGTGACCTGCGCTTTGTAACCGAGCTGGATGTGCCCATCACTTCCGTCATGACGGGCAAAGACGACCTGATCACCGTGAGTGAAAACGCACCCAAGGAAGAAGTGCTGGCGTTGCTGCACAAGCATCGCATCGAAAAAGTGCTGGTCGTCAACGACAACTTTGAACTTAGCGGCATGATCACCGTAAAAGATTTTGAAAAAGCCTCGGAGTTCCCAAGCGCCTGTAAAGACAGCGAAGGCAGTCTGCGAGTGGGTGCAGCCGTGGGTACCGCCGCGGATACGATGGATCGCGTTGGTGCGTTGGTCGATGCGGGCGTGGACGTGGTGATTGTTGACACCAGTCACGGACACACGCGCGGCGTGCTGGACACCATCAAGCGTATTCGCGGCACCTACAGCGACCTGCAGATTGTAGGTGGCAACATCGTGACGGCCGAGGCGGCGCGCGCGCTGGTTACGGCCGGGGCGAATGCCGTGAAGGTAGGCATAGGGCCAGGTTCAATTTGCACGACCCGGATGGTCGCTGGTGTGGGCGTGCCGCAGGTGTCTGCCGTGTCCAATGTAGCGGCCGAGCTGGAACGAAGCGGCATTCCGCTGATTGCCGACGGCGGTATTCGCTACTCGGGCGACATAGCCAAAGCCCTGGCGGCCGGAGCGCATTCGGTCATGCTGGGTGGGCTGTTTGCCGGTACCGATGAATCTCCGGGACAGGTTGAACTGTTTCAGGGACGTTCATACAAGTCGTATCGCGGCATGGGGTCTCTCGGGGCCATGGCTGAAATACACGGTTCTTCCGACCGCTACTTCCAGGACAAAACGGACGAAGTGGAAAAGCTTGTTCCTGAAGGCATTGAAGGTCGTGTGCCGTACAAAGGTTCCCTGCTTGGCATCATTCACCAGCTGCTCGGCGGGGTGCGATCTGCGATGGGGTACACCGGTAGTCATACGATTGAAGAAATGCGCACCAAGCCTCGTTTTGTTCGCATCACCAATGCCGGCGTGCAGGAAAGCCACGTTCATGACGTCACAATCACTAAAGAAGCGCCGAACTATCGCTCCAACCGCTAAGGACACCTTGCATGACTCATCCTGATATTCACGCATCCCGGCTTCTGATTCTGGATTTCGGCGGTCAGTACACCCAGCTCATCGCGCGACGCGTCAGGGAAGCCGGCGTCTACTGTGAAATCCATCCCTGGGATGTCGATGATCAGGATATCGTTGATTTTGCTCCGGCCGGGATCATCCTGTCGGGCGGACCGGAATCGGCGATTGGCGACGATGCGCCGTTCGCACCGGAAGCCGTGTTTCGCGCGGGCGTGCCGATTCTGGGTATTTGCTACGGCATGCAAACCATGGCGACGCAGCTGGGCGGTAGCGTGGAAGGCGGGCATGACGCCGAATTTGGCTACGCAGAACTGGCGGTCACCGGGTCGTGTCCACTGCTCGACGGGCTTGACGATTCCGATTCAGCAAAGGCTCCGGCGCTCGATGTGTGGATGAGCCACGGCGATCGGGTCACGGCGCTGCCGGACGGGTTTGTTACCGTGGGTAGTTCGGATAATGCGCCGATTGCGGCCATGTGGAATGAGTCGCGCAGATACTTTGGCGTTCAGTTTCATCCTGAAGTCACGCATACCAAACAGGGCCAGGAAATACTGTCCCGTTTCATCACCGATCTGTGCGAATGCCGGGCCCTGTGGACACCGGCGAACATTATTGAAGACAGCATCACGCATGTCCGCGGGCAGGTGGGCGACGATCATGTGCTGCTGGGACTGTCAGGCGGCGTCGATTCGTCGGTTGTGGCGGCGTTGCTCGCTCGCGCTATTGGCGATCAGCTCACGTGCGTTTTCGTGGATACCGGATTGTTGCGGTACCAGGAAGGCGACCAGGTCATGGAAACGTTTGCCAGGAACATGGGCGTTAAAGTGATTCGCGTTGATGCCAGCGAACGTTTCTTCGGCGAACTTGCCGGCGTAACCGATCCGGAAGACAAACGCAAAGTGATCGGGCGCTGCTTCATTGAGGTTTTTGACGAAGAAGCGAAGAAAATTGACGGCGTTAAATGGCTTGCTCAAGGAACGATCTATCCGGATGTGATTGAATCGGCCGGATCCAAAACAGGTAAAGCCAAAGTGATCAAGTCTCACCACAACGTCGGCGGTCTGCCGGAGAAAATGAATCTGAAGCTGGTGGAGCCGCTTCGTGAGCTGTTCAAGGATGAAGTGCGCCGGTTGGGCCTGGAACTGGGCCTGCCTCAGGAAATGGTTATGCGGCATCCATTTCCAGGTCCCGGACTTGGCGTGCGTATTCTTGGCGAGGTCAAAGCGGAATTTGCCGATATATTGCGACGAGCGGATCACATATTTATTAGTGAACTGCGGGCCCATGGTTTGTATGACGAGGTGAGCCAGGCGTTTGCGGTTTTCCTGCCGGTCAGATCGGTTGGAGTTGTCGGCGACTATCGTCGCTACGAATGGGTCATCTCGTTGCGCAGCGTCAATACCATTGATTTTATGACGGCGCACTGTTCGCGCCTGCCGTATGAATTTCTGGAACACGTTTCTCGCCGCATCATCAACGAAGTAGACGGCGTCAGTCGCGTGACCTACGATATTTCCAGCAAGCCTCCTGCCACGATCGAGTGGGAATAACACCACTCGATCTATTGCCGGAAACGCCGGGCGTTTTCGTGGCCCTTCATCATGACCTGTAGCTGACGCGACCGGCTTTGCCCGCTTATTGGCGTTGAGCGAGAACCCTGGATTTCCGTAAACAAAGACCCGGCGCGCTTCTGTAAAGCAGCGCCCGGTCGCGGCATACAGGCTCATCGGCCCGGTTTTTGTCCGCCAAGTGATCTATGCTTGGGATTCAAGCTGGTGCAAACAGGACCCGACCACGCGTTTCGACGGTTGGTCGGTGGCCACTAATACACCATAAGCCAGATTTTACGGCGCCTGGAAATCAGTGCGCGCAATCGTAAAGAGAAGGGGGGTAGTCGTGGGTGATTCGCTATACGTTGGCAGAGAGCAAGAGATCAAAGATCTTGTGGCGCGCATAGGGCAAGCCCGAAACCAGCAGGGCAGCACGGTTTTCCTGGACGGTCCGCCAGGGATCGGTAAGTCCTCACTTGTCGCAGAGGCCATCAGTGAGGCGGTAGCGCAAGGTCTGTGTACTCACGAGAATGTGGCGATTGGCTACTGCTACGAACAAACGGGCGAAACCAGCGCCTATCAGCCTTTGCTCGAGATATTTGAGACGCTGGCGACCAAGAACCTCAAACCGGACTCCGGTAACCTGCTTAAGAAAATTGCGTCTGAAACGGCAGCCGACTGGCTGCAGGTCATTCCTTTTGTGGGCTCTACCATTGGCGCGACATACAGAACCGCGAAACTGACCAGCGAGCTGCTGTTGAAGAAGAGTGCGGAAGAGCAGATCGAGACCATGTCCACACAGTATTGCAATACGGTGGCGAGAATCGCGCAAGAGCATGATGTGCTCGTACTCATGGTTGAAGACGCGCACTGGATTGACGAGACGTCCTGCCAGTTAGTGCGCCGGCTGATTCCCAAAATTCTGTCTCAGAACGTGGTCCTGGTGGTTACGTACCGAGCCACTCACGTTGGCGAAAACCATCGGCTTCGCGCCGCAATTCTGGAAGCTGTGACACGTGGCCACGCGAATAATATACAGCTGAACGTGCTGCCAAGAGCCGAAGTTGAGCGGTACACGAAGAAACGATACGGGCCACACGTGCCGGATGAGTTTATTGGCTGGTTAATGCATATCTCATCGGGTCATCCCATGTTCGTCGAGCAATACCTGAGTCTGCTGGAACTTGAAAAGATCGTCAGTACCAAAGATGGACACTTCAAACTCGCAGGAGAAATATCAGTCGATGGCGAAGAGTGGTCCGTTCAGGGTGAGCTGGCTGCGCTGCCTGTGCCTGAAAGCGTCGAGGCCCTGGTCGAACAGCGCATTTCCCAGCTTCTGGATGATGAAAGAGAGCTGCTGGAGATTGGCGCCGTACAGGGACCAAAGTTTCTCTCCGTTGTGCTTGCCAGACTGCTGGACAGTCGCGAACACGATGTCCTCACGCGGCTTCGCCGGGTTCGAGACCGGCACAATCTCATTTCGGTGCAGGATGGCGAAGACTGGGTGCAGAACAAGTCTGAGCTTTATATGTTTGAACACGTTCTGCTGCACCAGGCTCTTTATGCGAGATTAACGCCACGTCAGAAAATTCTCTATCATCAGGAAGTCGCCGAAGCTCTGCAGCAAACCTGGCATGACAAGGGCCGCGCTCCTCGCAAGCTTCTGATCGACATTGCGCATCATTTTGAGCAGGGGCTACAACACGAATCCGCGGCAGATTTTTATCGTATTGCGGCAAGATCCTCGTATAAGGATGGTGCTGTTCAGGAGGCCGTGAATCTGTGTCACAAAGGTCTCGCATCGCTGCAGCAGCTTTCTGACGGTGACCAGACGTCACGGCTGACGGTTGAGTTGTCATTGCTGCTGCTGCTGGCTGCCAAAGGGTCCGGGGACCGCGAAAATCGCCTGAAACGCATTGATGTGGCATCCACGGCAGAAAGAGTTGCTGCCGAACTGGAAGACACCATCGCACTTGCCAACCTCAAGGCATTGCACGGCCATCTGCTGGTCGGTATTGGCGAGACGGCCAAAGCGATGGGCCATCTTCGCGAAGCGGTACATATTGCCGAACAGGTCGACGACCCAACGACCCTGGTTTTCACCATGCTGCAACTGGGTAGTCAACTGGCAAAGGAGAATCTTCGTGAAAGCCTGACCGTGCGAAGACAGGCTCTGGAGGTGTATGAGAAAGAGCTGGCGCCTGCCATGAAGGACGCCGATTCGGTAGATGTTAAGCGTTACTTTAATCTCTTGCTGGTTTACGTCGGAGTAGGAGAATTCGATAGCGGCGAGTTTGATGTTGCGGAGGACTATCTTCGAAAGGGATTCGATGGATTGCTCGACATGCAAATGGAGAACGACCTGATTCAGGCGCAAAACTACCTGTCGCAATTACTCATCGTCGAAGGAAGGTTTGATGAGGCTGAACAAATATTGCTGGACGGCGTTACCAAGACGAATAAAAAGGATCTGAGTCATCCATGGATTGCCTGCAATATGGCGTTGCTCGGCAAGCTTTACCTGGAAAAACGCGATGTAGGTAACGCTCAAAAATGGCTGGCACGCGGTGAGGTGCTGAGTGAAAAGCTGGATCAGGAGGATCTCGTGTCGCTGGTGCGAAACCAGTACGCTGAGTATTTGATCGACGAGGCCGTAACGCCGTTTGAATCGGACAAGGCGTTCAGCGTGCTGTATCGAAGTATTACCAAATCCAGAGAGTCCGGTTTGGTGCGCAGTGAAGTGATGGCACTGAGTCTGATGAGTCGATATCAGCTGCGAATTGGTAATGTCGATGCCGCGCTGCTGTTCGGGAAAGAAGCCATCGAGCTGGTAGAATCCGAAGGCCAGATGCCTGCGCTGCGACAGGAAGAAATTTTGTTTCACTATGGGCGCGTGTTACACGCAGCAGGAAAAGAGCAGGAGGCCACGTCGTACTTTGCCAGGGCGCGTGCCGAGGTCATTCGCAAGTCCGAGTCGATACATGACGCGAACAGACGAGAAACATTCCTGACGGGCGTTCCAATTAACCTGGCGATCATGGATAAATCAGCTGGCTGAGAGAGGTGACAAGATGCTGTACGTATATTTAAAAAACCTGAGTGTCGAAGCCATTATCGGGATTCACGAGTGGGAGAGGAATAACAGGCAAACCATCCGGATTTCGCTCAAGCTCTATCCAAAGCAGGAAATCACTGAAGACAGTGACGAAATTGATGACGCGCTTGATTACCAGACTGTCGCCGAACTGGTCACCGAATTCGTGCAAAACTCTGAGTTCCTGCTGGTTGAGAAGCTGGCCAATTCGATTTGCGAACTGCTCACCGGAAGATTCGAGTTGTCGAAAATCGTCGTCAAGGTTGGCAAACCTCAGGCGATCAGCAATGCCGACGAAGCCGGTGTCACCGTAGAGCGCACCTTCTGAGCTTCGCGCGTCGGCGGTGAATTTATGGTTGATTCGATCTCAAAGAGCGACGGGTGCCGAACGTATGAACAACATGAATCAATTCGTTTGGAAGCGTCATGTTTTATGGCCGCCGGGAGGCAGCTGTGAATCGTGAACAGGATAAAATTTTTATGCAGGAGGCTCTGGTCCTTGCGCAACAGGCGTCGGACCGGGGGGAAGTTCCCGTGGGAGCCCTGTTAGTCATTGACGGTGCGATTGTTGGGCGAGGTTTTAATCAGACTATTGCTCTGCACGACTGTTCAGCGCATGCTGAAATTCTGGCCTTGCGTGACGCCGGTGCCCAAACCGGCAACCACCGTTTTCCGGGTGCGACGCTTTACTGCACGCTGGAGCCGTGCACGATGTGCGCTGGCGCGATGCTCCATGCCCGCATCGAGCGACTGGTGTATGCGGTTGATGATCCAAAGGCCGGAGCGGCCGGAAGCGTGCTGGATGTGGTGGACCATTCGGCACTGAATCACCGGGTGCTGGTGTCATCGGGGGTGTGCGAGTCAGAGGCGTCCGGGCTTCTTAAAACTTTTTTCAAGTCCAGGAGGTAGCCTGCTCCGGGGTCATCCTGATGGCGTTCAGGGCAGGGCGCTGATTTCACCGGCGCCGCTGTCACCGTCGTCTGACAGGTCGCGCTGCTGATCGAACCAGCGCGCGCTGGGATTTCGGTCCGACATGGCCCATTCAAGAATGCCGTAGTAGCTGCGAATATTGTCGACATAAATGACCGGCTCCCAGCCCCGGGCGTAGCCACGCTTGGTCTGGCTGTACCATTTCTGCTGAGCCAGAAGCGGCAAATGCTTACGTACGTCTTCCCACAGATCCGGATTGCGTCCGGCGCGCTGGGTAAGGATGCGGGCGTCCTCAAGGTGCAGGAATCCTACGTTGTAGGCCGCGAGGGCAAAGTAGGTGCGGTCCGGGTCTTTGATGCGCTCCGGCATCCGGCTTTTAAGGCGCATCAGGTATCGGGCTCCGCCCATGATCGACTCGCGAGGGTCCGTCCGGTCGGCTACGCCAAGCTGCCGGGCAGTCGCCTGGGTAAGCATCATCAGGCCGCGCACGCCTGTGGGAGACACCGCATCCGGATTCCAGTGAGACTCCTGATAGCCTTGTGCGGCGAGCAGGTGCCAGTCCACGTCATAGGTTTCTCCGGCCTCTTCAAACAGCGACTGGTATCGCAGCAGCCGGTCTTTGACATGACGGATAAACTTTCGCGTTCCCACGTAGTCCAGCGAATGATCCCGGTCGAAATAGCGGGCTTTCAGCTCGTCGAGCCGGCCGCTTTCCCGGATCATGGCCAGGTACTCATTGGCCGCGTCCAGCAGGCTGGTATCGGGCACGGGCCGGAAGGCCCATCCCAGCTGTTCGTTTTCGGCCAGCTTGAATCCGACTCTGAGCGACGGGAAGAAATTCTGATTGATACTCAGGTCGTTGCTATCCACAACCGTATAGTCGAGCTCGCGACTGGCAACCCGCTGCAGTAATTCTTCGGCCGATGCCGCGTCGGCCATTTCTGTCCATTGAAGCTCCGGGCTGGCGAGCTGCAGCGCCATCAGGGTTTCTACATAGCTGCTGCCACCGGTGACTGCCAGCTGTCCGTCGAGAACGTCTTCAATGGATCGGGGGCGACGTTTACCCATGCGGTAAACCAGAACCTGATCGACCGTGTGGTAGGGATCCGTAAACGCGTACTGCGCTGCCCGTGCGGGCGTAATGGTCAGACCGGCAGCGGCCATATCGGCGCGCCATGAAGCCACATCGCCCAGGATATCGGTGAATTCCTCGGCGTTGTACAGCTCAAGGTCTACGCCGAGATAATCCGCAAACCCCTGGGCCAGGTCGAATTCGAGGCCTGTCGGGCCCGACTTGCCGAAATAGTAGGTCGTTGAGGCATTGCGCGTGACCACTTTGAGCGTTCCTGCATCGAGCACTTGCTCAAGTGCGGACGGCATCTGACTGCACGTGCTCAGGAAGGCACAGGCATTCATCAACAGTAGTACAAGCGCGAATCTCAAAATAGATGGGCCCGATTGGAAAATAGTTACAAAATAAGGCAAATAGAGCGGGTTACGGTCTTTCCTATCCCCCCTTCATTGCATATCATACCCGATCGGGAAGCAGGGACCCCCCGACACGGTCACGGAGAGGTACCGAAGCGGTCATAACGGCACCGATTCGAAATCGGTTGGGGGCATAACCGCCCCACGTGGGTTCGAATCCCACCCTCTCCGCCAGATATGCAATGATTTGACAATATTAACTAAATCAAAAAACTAGGCGTACATCATACGATGCAGATAACCGTTCTAAGTTCAGTTTTAGCTGCCGGATGTCGTTTTGGGCGATATCCCCAGTCTGCCTCGCCTGATCGTTTCGCATGATTGTCGAATCGTTTGAGTGGCGTTCTGCGGCCCTGACCGATCCTGGTCTGGTCCGAAAGGTCAACGAAGACGCTTTTCTTGATGCCCCGCATCTGGGCCTGTGGGTGGTCGCAGACGGCATGGGTGGTCACCAGGCCGGAGACTACGCGAGCCGCCTGATTGTGGAGCAGCTCGGCGAGGTCAAAAGCGACGCAGAACCTGATGTCTTTCTGGCGACTGTAGAGAACCGGTTGCAAGACGTTAACACGGCCCTGTTTGAAAAAGCGCAAAGCTCATCCAGCACCATCGGCAGCACAGTGGTTGCGCTGCTGGCGTTTCGTCGTTACTGCCTGTGCCTGTGGGCCGGCGACAGCCGGGTCTACCGGCTGCGTGACGGCAAGCTCGAACAGATCACCCGGGATCACAGTCAGGTTGAAGAGCTGATTGCGCTGGGGGAAATCCCGAGAGAAGACGCCGAATCACATCCCATGGCCAACGTGATCACGCGGGCCGTTGGCGGCTCAAGCACCCTGAATCTGGACGCCAACCTGCAACCGCTTAAAAATCGCGATCGCATCATGTTGTGCAGCGATGGCCTTTACAAAGACCTCAAAGACAATGACATTCTGGAAGGCATGAATCAGAGCGACCCGGAGCGGGCCTGCAAGCGGCTGGTTGAACTGGCACTGCGCGGTGGTGGCGGCGACAACATTTCGGTAGCGGTTATCGACTTCCTGTCCATTACCGATTCCGCTTAGTACGTTCCTGACAAAATGGCTGACAAGATACTTTACAGAGTCACCTTTGCATCACAGGGGAAAACCTACGAAGTCTATGCCCGCAACGTCGAGCACGGCGAGCTGTTCGGATTCGTCATGATTGAAGAGCTGGTGTTTGGCGAACGTTCGAGCGTTGTCGTGGACCCGGCGGAAGAAAAGATCAAATCAGAATTTGCCAACGTAAAGCGCAGTTTTGTCCCGATGCACGCCATCATACGTATCGATGAAGTGAACAAAACGGGCGTGAGCAAGATCACCCAGGGCAGCTCAGACAACGTGTCTCCGTTCCCGGTGCCTTTGTATACACCCGGCGGTGACAAAAGTGACTGACCGGCAACGAGTGGTGTAGGCAATGCGCTTTGCTTATCTGGGTAGCGGGAGTAAGGGGAACGCTTGCGTGATCGAGGCCGACGGCACGCGCGTATTGCTGGACTGCGGATTTTCCATCAAGGAAACCGAGCGACGAATGACGCGGCTTGAATTGAGCCCCTCAGACCTTCATGCGCTGATCGTCACCCACGAGCACTCCGATCATATTGCCGGCATTGGCGGGCTGGCGCGAAAATACGATTTGCCCGTTTACATGACCCCTGGAACGTTCGCGACCAATAGAGCCGGCGAGCTGCCGCATCTCAACCTGGTGAACAGTCACAGTGCGTTTCGACTGGGTTCTCTGGAGGTGCAGCCAGTACCCGTGCCGCATGACGCCAAGGAGCCATGCCAGTACGTGTTCAGTCACAATGGATTGCGCCTCGGGATCCTGACGGACGTGGGACACGTCACGCCGCACATCCAGCGCCACTACGGTCGCTGCGACGCGCTGGTGGTTGAGTGCAATCACGATACGTCGATGCTGCAGTCGGGCCCGTATCCGCCGCGGCTGAAGCAAAGAGTTGGCGGTAACTATGGCCACCTGAACAATCATCAGGCCGCAGCGCTGCTCGGACAGGTTGACTTCAAGCGGTTAAAAATGGTGCTTGCCGTACACATCAGTGAGAAAAACAACTGCCACAAGCTGGTGCAGGCCGCACTTACAGATGCATTAAAAGATCACAGGCCGCAGGTTAAACTGGCCGATCAGCAAGACGGTACCCCGTGGTGGTGTTTACAGACACTGTCTGCGCCCGGTGCTATTACACTCTAAATATTGGCGCCCGGTGGCGTGGAGTACAGCATGTTAACGATTCACGGCGCGCCTGCGCTTTCGGCCTTTCGCAAGGACAAACTGAACCGCAGGCTTGATCAGGCAGTGTCTGGTGTGTCCGTAAAAAGCGCCCGGTATGTGCACTTTGTCGACACCAGCAGCGCGTTGACGTCGTCGGAGCACGACGTGCTTGAGCGACTGCTGACGTACGGAGACAACCATCAGAGCGAACAGGCCGAGGCACCTACGCTGACCGTATTGCCGCGGCTTGGAACCATATCGCCGTGGTCGAGCAAGGCAACCGACATCGCCATTAACTGTGGCCTGAAAAAAGTCCTGAGGGTAGAACGAGGGATTGAATACGTTCTCGGCGGGGTCGGGGGCGACGCTCAAATGGTTGGACAACTGTCGGCCTGCCTGCATGACCGCATGACCGAAACGGTGGTGATGGTGGCAGTTCAGGCGGACCATCTGTTTGCGCATGCCGAACCCAGGCCACTCTCTGCCGTTCCCCTGATGGAAGACGGGGCGGGGGCGCTTGAAAAAGCCAACCGCGAGCTCGGTCTCGCGCTTTCGCCGGATGAGATTGAGTACCTGGTGACGCATTTTACGTCGATGCAGCGCAATCCGACCGACGTAGAGCTCATGATGTTTGCCCAGGCAAATTCGGAACACTGCCGGCACAAGATTTTTAACGCCGACTGGAAAATCAACGGCGTTGAACAGCCCAAAACGTTGTTCCAGATGATTCGTAATACCCACGAGCGCGCTCCCGAGGGCGTGCTGTCAGCCTACAAAGACAACGCCGCGGTGATGGAGGGCAGCAAGGGTCATCGTTTTTTTGCCGAGCCATCGTCGCGGGTTTATCGCGCGGTCGAAGAAGACATTCACATCCTGATGAAGGTCGAAACGCATAACCATCCAACGGCTATCTCGCCCTTTCCCGGTGCGGCAACCGGTAACGGGGGAGAGATTCGCGACGAAGGGGCGACGGGCCGCGGTGCCAAACCCAAAGCCGGACTTACCGGGTTCTCGGTGTCGCACTTGCGTATTCCCGAGCTGGCCCAGCCCTGGGAGAGCGAAGAGCACAAGTCGGATCGCATTGCGTCGCCACTGCAAATCATGCTGGAAGGGCCCATCGGTGGCGCGGCGTTTAACAACGAATTCGGGCGTCCGAACCTGGCGGGTTATTTTCGTACGCAGGAGCAGCTCGACGGCAACGGCACGGTGCGCGGCTATCACAAACCGATCATGATTGCGGGCGGTCTTGGCAACGTTCGCGCCAGTGACGTGAACAAGCTGGACATACCTCCCGAGTCAAACGTACTGGTCATTGGTGGACCGGCTATGTTGATCGGCCTTGGAGGCGGTGCAGCTTCGTCGATGAGTTCGGGGCAGAGCGAAGAGGATCTCGATTTCGCATCCGTGCAGCGCGGTAATCCTGAAATGGAACGTCGTGCGCAGGAGGTCATTGACCGATGCTGGGCAATGGGTGAGGACAATCCCATATTGCTGATCCACGATGTTGGCGCGGGCGGGCTTTCCAACGCGGTTCCCGAGAGTATTGATCACAGCGGTCTCGGCGGCATTCTCAATCTGCGTGAGGTGCCCAATCTTGATCCGGGCATGTCGCCTATGGAGATCTGGTGCAACGAGGCGCAGGAGCGCTACGTGCTGATTATTGCGCCGGAAAACCAGGAAGCGTTTGATGCGATCTGCCAGCGAGAGCGCTGCCCGTCGGTGCTGCTGGGTACGACCACCAGCGAGCGCATGCTGGTACTGAATGATCCGCAGTTTGATAACACGCCGGTAAACATGCCGATGGAAGTGCTGCTTGGTAAAACGCCACAGACCTCTCGTGACACCACGCGAACGCCTCGCGGCCGCGGTGAGTTCGACGCCGCTTCTATGGATCTGACGGACTCGATTGATCGCGTTCTTTCGTTGCCGGCCGTTGCCGACAAGTCGTTTCTGATTACCATTGGTGATCGTTCTGTCGGCGGGCTGTGCAGTCGTGACCAGATGGTAGGTCCCTGGCAGGTGCCAGTGGCCGACGTGGCGGTAACGTGCGCCGATTTTGAAGGCTATGCCGGTGAAGCCATGGCGATGGGCGAACGAACACCGATTGCGTCAGCGAACCCTGCGGCGTCAGGCCGTATGGCCGTAGCGGAAACCATCACCAACATGATGGCCGCGGACCTTGGGTCCGTCAGCGACATCTGCCTGTCAGCGAACTGGATGGCGGCGGCCAATCATGCTGAGGACGATGCCGACCTTTATGCCACCGTGAAGGCCATTGGTGAAGAGCTTTGCCCGGCGCTTGGGATTGCAGTTCCGGTGGGCAAGGACTCTCTGTCTATGAAGAGTTCCTGGAACAGTCCTGACGGCGAATCCCATGAAGTGGTTGCGCCTGTTTCGCTGATCGTTTCAGGATTCGCAAGCGTTAACGATGTTCGCAGGACGCTTACCCCTGAGCTCAGGCGGGATGGTGACACCGAAGTGCTGTTACTGGACCTTGGCGACGGCCGCAAGCGCATGGGCGGTTCGGCGCTGGCGCAGGTTTATGGGCAGTTAGGCGGCGCGACGCCCGACACTCCGGATCCCGATTTGATTCTGGCGGTTTTTGACGCCCTGCGCGACATGCGTCGGGCCGGGTACATTCATGCCTATCACGACCGGTCTGACGGCGGCCTGTTTGCCGCTCTTGCAGAAATGAGTTTCGCTAGCCGCATCGGACTGGATATCGAAGTGCCTGAAGATCACCGGGAGCGGTTGCAGTTTCTGTTTAATGAAGAGCTTGGCTGCCTGTTCCAGGTCGACCGGGCCGATGTAGACCGGATTGTCAGTATCTGTGCGCGACATGATGTGACTCATATCCTCCACCGCGTAGCGTCTTGTCGGGATGATCATATGATTCGACTGGGCTGCAAAGATTCTGTGGTTTACGAACGATCGCTTCTGGATCTGCAGCGCACGTGGTCGGCCACGAGTTATCAGATGCAAAAGCTGCGTGACAATCCGGAGTGTGCTGAACAGGAATTCGCGCGGTTTGACCAGTACGATCCCGGGCTGCAGGCGCACCTGACCTTTGATCAGTCTGAAGACATTTGTGCCGGTATGGTCAACACAGGAGCCAAACCGAAAGTGGCAATTCTGCGCGAGCAGGGAGTTAACGGCCAGATCGAAATGGCGGCCGCGTTTACGCGCGCCGGGTTCGACTGCGTTGACGTGCACATGAGTGATCTGGCCGGCGGCACCGCGTTAACCGGTTTTGCAGGCCTGGCTGCCTGCGGTGGATTCTCTTATGGCGATGTACTTGGCGCAGGTGAAGGCTGGGCCAAGTCGGTCCTCTACAACGAAAGCGTACGAGCGGCATTCGCAGACTTTTTTACCAATGCCAACACGTTTGCGCTCGGCGTCTGTAACGGATGTCAGATGCTGTCGACGCTTCGTGACATTGTGCCCGGCGCCGGTCACTGGCCGCGGTTTTTAACCAATCAGTCAGAGCAGTACGAGGCCCGCGTGGTGAATCTCAAAGTGGCTTCAACGCCGTCCATCCTGATGGAGGGTATGCAGGACTCGGTTATTCCGGTGGTGGTGTCTCACGGCGAAGGCAGAGCTTCGTTTGTAAGCGATCAGCAGCGACAGGCGGCGTCCGGACTGGCTGTGGCCCACTATGTTGACAATCTCGGACAGGCAACCCAGCGCTTCCCGGCGAATCCAAACGGATCGGAGATGGCGTCGGCAGGGTTCTGCAGCGAGGACGGAAGGGTGACAATCATGATGCCGCATCCCGAACGCGTGTTCAGAACCGTGCAGAATTCATGGAGCCCGGCAGACTGGGGCGAGGACGGCCCATGGATGAGAATGTTTAGAAACGCGAGAGTCTGGGTCGATTGAAATCAGGGGAATGGCCTGCCCGACAGCCGGGACCGGCCGACTTCCTCAGTCACCAAAGAGCTTGTGTGACAGCCACTCAAGAAAGCTCAGCGGCTTCTCTTCTTCGACAACGACGTCAAGCTGAGCCAGTTCCTGTTTGTTGAATAACAGCATGGCTGCGTCCGGCGTGGCTTCAGGGACGGTGTTAGGCGCCGCAATGTGATAAAACTCGCCGCGGCCCGTGGTCAGGTCACCGGTGTTATTACTGATCACAATACGACCTTCCAGCACGCCCGTGTATAGACCCGGATCCAGTGCGGCGGCGTTTGGCGTTGACCGGCAGGTGTTCCGTGCACACACCCTGAGAGCGAATTCGGTTCCGGGAACGCCCACTGTTGCCACCGCGGTGTTGATGGCAACGGCCGTCGGCTGATGCTGACTCAGTAGCCCGGTTTTCGAGCGAAACCCGCCCTTCACAAGAGTGAGTACGGCGCTGCCGTTTTGCGTGTC
Source organism: uncultured Gammaproteobacteria bacterium (assembly GCA_963922815.1). Taxonomy (GTDB): domain Bacteria; phylum Pseudomonadota; class Gammaproteobacteria; order Steroidobacterales; family SZUA-146; genus SZUA-146. The sequence goes on along the minus strand of CAWUKD010000003.1, from coordinate 21,434 downwards.
GGGTTCATACTGATAGCGTTCAAACATGAGCCGGCTCGATGCCTGCAGCTGGTACTCCGCGTCGTCGAGCATGCGAAGCGTTATGGCCGACTCGTCAATGGTGCTGACCGCGTCGCCAAAATAGATGCGATCGTTTCTGGATAGCGTGCGCTGCTGGTTCTGGTGGTCAGTAGCGATAGCCTGGGACGTGACTGAAGCGACGTAGCCAATTGCACGGTTATCTTCGGATGGCGTTGCGCTGGTATCGCTGGCTGAAGTTGTGCCTTCGCGTGTGACCGTTCGTCCACTGCCTGGTTGTGCAGAATCGTCGGCACGATCGGCCTCAGCTTCTCTTTGCACCGGAGCTGCAGCAGCGGGTTGTGGCGCTGTCGCCCCGGAGGTGCTTTCGGAAACGCTTTGTTCGCTGGCGCTGGTTGGTGTGTCAGGTACGGAGTAATCGACCAGGACCAGCTCATCTCCCAGCCTGAGTACGGTATCGAGGCCATTGGGAAACGCTTCCGGATTCAATGCGACGAGATCGGCGGCAACGTCGGTCCATCGCGCCATACGCTCCGGGTAATTGATGGCTACGATGCCGTAGAGCGAGTCGCCAGGGCCCACCGTGTGGGTTTCCGAGCTGGCGGTCTGTGCCTGCGCACCACACGCAAGCACCAATCCGATCAAAATTGCTGCCAGTAGTCGAGTCATTAATAGATGCCTGTGTAGTGCGTCAATATGGCCGGCAGCGCGTTGCGGTCGTCGCAACCGCTGCTGCCGGGTTTACGACTAGCTGAGCCGCTTGTACTTGATGCGTTTCGGGCCTTCCGCATCCTTGCCTTTTCGTCGCTTGAGGTCTTCGGTGTAGTCGGCGTAGTTGCCTTCAAACCATTCGACGTGGCTGTCGCCCTCGAAGGCGAGAATGTGCGTGGCGATGCGATCCAGAAACCACCTGTCGTGCGAAATTACGACGGCGCATCCGGGAAAGACGAGCAACGCTTCTTCCAGTGCACGCAGCGTTTCGACATCGAGATCGTTGGTAGGTTCGTCGAGCAGCAGAACGTTGCCACCGGACTTCAGCAGTTTTGCCAGGTGAACCCGATTGCGTTCGCCGCCGGACAGGGTGCTGATTTTTTGCTGCTGCCCGGAGCCCTTGAAATTGAATCGGCCACAGTAGGCGCGCGCAGGCGTTTCGTAATTGCCCACGGTAATAATGTCCTGTCCATCCGAGATCTCTTCGAAGACCGTTTTGCTGTCGTCGAGTGCGTCCCGGCTCTGGTCAACGTAAGCCAGTTCCACGCTGTCACCAATACGAATGGAGCCACCATCGGGCTGTTCTATGCCCATCATCATCTTGAACAGCGTTGTCTTACCTGCGCCGTTCGGCCCAATGACGCCAACGATGCCTCCGGGAGGCAGGTTAAAGTTCATATCGTCGAACAAAACGCGGTCGTCGAAGGCTTTGCTGACGTTGTCTGCAACGACCACGACATCACCGAGTCGGGGACCGGGCGGAATATAGATCTCGTGGGTTTCATTGCGTTCCTGAAACTCTTTCGATGACATTTCCGCAAATTGCTTCAGACGCGCTTTGGATTTGGACTGGCGGCCCTTGGCATTGGAGCGAACCCACTCGAGTTCAGCCTGCATGGCCTTGCGTCGTGCGTCCTGCTGTTTGTCTTCGTTTTTCAGGCGGTTTTCTTTCTGTTCCAGCCACGAAGAGTAATTGCCTTCCCAGGGAATTCCGTGGCCGCGGTCCAGTTCGAGGATCCACCCGGCGACGTTGTCCAGGAAATAGCGATCGTGTGTTACCGCAATAACGGTGCCCGGATACTCCTCCAGAAACCGCTCCAGCCAGGCGACCGACTGGGCGTCGAGGTGGTTGGTAGGCTCATCGAGCAGGAGCATGTCCGGCTCAGACAGCAGCAGTCGGCAGAGCGCGACGCGGCGTTTTTCTCCGCCCGACAGGTGGGTGACATTCGCGTCCCACGGCGGCAGTCGGAGCGCGTCAGCGGCAACGTCCAGCTTGCGTTCCAGCTCCCAGCCATCGCAGGCCTCGATAGCGTCCTGGAGCCGGCCTTGTTCCGCCATCAGGTCTTCCATCTCGGAATCGGTCATGTCTTCGCCGAATTTGAGGCTCACCTCTTCGAATTTCTTGAGCAAATCGGCCGTTTCAGCGACGCCTTCCTCGACGTTGCCACGGACGTCTTTGGACTCGTCCAGACCCGGCTCCTGCTGCAAAAACCCTATGCGAATACCGGGTTGCGGCCGGGCCTCGCCGTCAAATTCGGTGTCCAGGCCCGCCATGATTTTGAGCAGCGTCGACTTCCCGGCTCCGTTGAGCCCGAGGACCCCGATTTTGGCGCCGGGAAAGAAACTCAGTGAGATGTCCCGGAGAATCGTGCGTTTTGGTGGCACGATCTTGGATACGCGGTTCATGGTGTAAATGAATTGGGCCATTATTTTGCCTGTTGCGGGTAACGATGTGTGGCATTATTCGCAATATTCCGGGCCTTGCCAATAGCTGCGTTATCGAAGTCTGTGAGAGGCCCTGTCGTTAGGGCGGACAACACATTGTTCCGCCATTGAATTACTGCCTGAATACAGGAAACAAGAGAGACACCATGCTAAGCGAAACCTCAAATGTCCGCGATTTCGACCCGGAACTGATCAAAGCCATTGATGACGAGCAGGCTCGTCAGGAAGCCCATATCGAGCTGATTGCGTCTGAAAACTACGCCAGCCCGCGGGTCATGGAGCTTCAGGGTTCGGTTTTAACCAATAAGTACGCCGAAGGTTACCCGGGAAAGCGCTACTACGGTGGGTGTGAGCACGTGGACGTGGCTGAGCACCTGGCCATTGAGCGCGCCAAGGCACTGTTTGGTGCCAGCTACGCCAATGTACAGCCTCACAGCGGCTCACAGGCCAATGCGGCGGTCTACTTTGCTCTGCTGGAGCCTGGCGACACGATTCTGGGCATGAGCCTGGCTCACGGCGGTCATCTGACCCACGGGGCCAGCGTCAACTTTTCGGGCAAGCTGTTCAATGCCGTTCAGTACGGTGTTCGGGATGACAGCGGGCTGGTCGACTACGATGCGATAGAAGCGCTCGCCAAAGAGCACCAGCCGAAAATGATCATTGCAGGATTTTCGGCCTACTCACGTACGATGGACTGGGCCCGGTTCAGGGCGATTGCCGACTCCGTGGGCGCCTATCTGATGGTGGACATGGCGCACGTGGCCGGTTTGGTCGCGGCGGGCGTCTATCCGAACCCGTTACCCCATGCGCATGTGTGTACCACGACGACCCACAAAACGCTGCGCGGTCCACGAGGCGGTCTGATTCTGTCGAACGCTGACGAAACACTGACCAAGAAGTTTAATTCTCTCGTGTTTCCCGGTACCCAGGGTGGCCCTCTGATGCACGTGATTGCCGCCAAGGCGGTGGCCTTTAAAGAAGCGCAGGATCCAGGCTTTGTCGATTATCAGAAAGCTGTTGTGGCCAATGCACAGGCGATGGCTACCCGGTTTCAGAAGCGCGGTTACAAGATTGTCTCGGGCGGCACTGACAATCATCTGTTTCTGGTGGACCTCATTGGTGCCGACGTCACTGGTAAGGATGCGAGCAATGCGCTCGGTGAAGCCAACATAACGGTGAATATGAATACCGTACCTAACGATCCAAGATCGCCGTTTGTCACCAGCGGACTGCGCATCGGTACGCCGGCAATTACCACGCGCGGTTTCAAGACCGTGGAGTCTGAACAAATCGCCGACTGGATTGCCGATGTAATCGATGCCCTCAAGACTGGTGATGCGAGCGATGAAATTGTGCGGGTCAGGGCAGAAGTGGCGACGCTTTGCGCGAGTTATCCGGTTTACGGTCCTCGCTAGGGCGATCAAGAGCTCCGGTACTCTGTCATGCACTGTCCATTTTGCGGCAACCTCGAGACCAAAGTGAACGATTCGCGCCTGGCCGCCGAAGGCAATCAGGTGCGGCGCAGAAGAGAGTGCCTGGCCTGCGCTGAGCGCTTTACAACGTTCGAAACCGCTGAACTCGTTATGCCCTATCTCGTCAAGAGCGATGGGCGTCGCGAGCCGTTTAATGAGCAGAAACTGCGTTCCGGGATTGTAAAAGCCCTTGAAAAGCGGCCGGTTCCTGCGTCCGAAATCGAGGTGGCGGTAAACCGCATCACTCACGAGCTGCGCACAGCGGGCGAGCGGGAACTGCCTTCGCGACGCGTTGGCGAGCTGGTAATGAACGAACTGCGCAAACTGGACGATGTGGCCTACGTACGGTTCGCCTCGGTCTATCGACGCTTCCAGGATGCCGCTGAATTTGCTGAAGAGGTCGAACGGTTGCAGGAAAGCAGCACGACGGCCGACGAACAGCTTCCGCTGCTGCCGACGCAGAAATAAAACCATGCCCACGGACCCGATATATACCGATGCCATGTTCGGCTTTATGCGTCGCGCGCTTGAATTGGCGACTCGCGGTAGCTACTCGGCGTCGCCCAACCCCAGCGTCGGCTGCGTACTGGTTCGGGATTCCCGTATTATTGGAGAGGGGTGGACTCAGCGGCCCGGCGAACCACACGCGGAAATCATGGCGCTGGCATCCTGTTCTGACCCTGTTGGGACCACCGCCTACGTAACGCTTGAGCCCTGCGCGCATCGGGGGCGAACCGGCCCCTGCTGTGATGCGCTGATCGAGGCCGGAGTCAGTCGGGTAGTTGCGGCAATTGAAGATCCGTTTCCACAAGTCAGCGGTCAGGGTTTCGCACGCCTGCGAGACGCAGGGATTGACGTTGAGATCGGACTGCTTGCCGATGAGGCGCGAAAACTGCACCGGGGTTTCATTCACCGGCAGGTGACGGGACGTCCCCTGGTCCGCGTCAAAATTGCTGCAAGTCTTGATGGCGCTACGGCGTTGGCCAACGGCAAGAGTAAATGGATCACGTGTGCGCAGGCGCGCGCTGATGTGCATGAACTGCGGGCAGCCAGCGATGTGGTAGTGACCGGTGCCGGCACCGTCATTGCGGACGATCCGCAGCTGACCGCGCGCGGGCTTGCGCCGGATCTGGAGGTGACCCAGCCCCGCGCTGTGGTACTGGACAGTACGCTTCGCAGCCCGCTGAGCGCCCAGGTCTTTCAACGCCGTTCACTGGTGTATACGGCGCTGTCAGCCACCGTTCCTGACGGCGTGGAATTCGAACATGCAAGTTTGCCAGCGGATGACAGCGGCACAGGATTGAATCTGGCGGCGCTGCTGGACGACCTCGGTCGCCGTCAGATTAACGAGGTGATGGTGGAAGCGGGCCCGCAATTGAGCGGTGCGTTTATTCGTGCGGGGCTGGCAGATCAGATCGTCGTCTACCAGGCTCCCAGACTCATGGGGCAGGGTGCGCGTGGCATGGTGGACCTTGGCGAGATCACGTCGATGGATCAGGTTATTGACCTTGAGTTGCTCGAAGCCACTCGCGTTGGCACGTGCACCAGGATGGTGTTTGAAACCCGGGCGCGGGGCGTCGAATCCAAAGACCGCGACACTAACCCAACAACGAGTTAAGAAGAGGCAGCTATGTTTACTGGCATCATTCAGGATCTTGGCAAAATTGCCCGCGTTGTCGAACGCGGCGGCGATGTGCGGTTAACCATTGCGACCTCGACGCTGGACATGAGCCGGGCTCAGGTTGGCGACAGCGTGGCGGTTAACGGTGCCTGTCTCACGGTGCTTGATCCTGCCGGGCAGCAGTTTAGTGCGGACGTTTCCAGGGAAACCCTGGCGGTGACCTCACTGAGTCAGGCGCGAGCGGGTACGTCGGTCAATCTGGAGCCGTCGCTACGCATGGGAGATGGTCTCGACGGCCACCTCGTTACGGGACACGTGGACGCTGTGGCGAAGGTCAGGAGTCTGCACAACGATGGCCGTTCATGGCGTGTGAGGATAGAGCTCCCGTCCGATCTGGCACATTTTGTGGCGGCCAAGGGCAGCATTACCGTCGACGGTGTCAGTCTGACGGTAAATGACGTGACCGCGTCCGATTTTGGTGTCAATATCATCCCCCATACGTTCACCCAGACCCTGTTTCAGCACTATCGGGTCGGCTCACTGGTTAATCTTGAAGTGGATCTGGTGGCTCGATACACGGCTCGCCTTCTCGGCAAACAATAATCTGTCTCATTGCCTCTCGGAGTGAGACAGCTCCATCACGACAAGCGCTATGACTATTAAATTCGATTCCATTGAAGACATACTTGAAGACATGCGCAACGGTCGCATGGTCATTGTATTGGATGATGAAGATCGCGAGAACGAAGGTGATCTGATCATGGCTGCAAGTCACTGCCGGCCTGAGGACATCAATTTCATGGCGCGCTTTGGCCGGGGCCTGATCTGCCTGACGCTGACGCGTGAGCGGTGCCGGCAATTAAGGCTGCCTTTGATGGTGACGGGGACGGACGTCGATCATTCCACCAATTTCACGGTTTCCATTGAAGCCTCGGAAGGAGTGACTACCGGCATTTCAGCCCATGATCGTGCCGAAACGGTAAAGAAGGCCGTGGCTCCCGATGCGGTGCCTGAAGACCTGTGCCAGCCGGGACATGTGTTTCCAATTATGGCCCAGCCGGGCGGCGTTCTGACCCGTGCCGGCCATACCGAGGCCGGATGCGATCTGGCGCGGTTGGCCGAATGTGAGCCTGCGGCGGTCATTGTCGAGATTCTGAACGACGACGGCACCATGGCCCGGCGCGAACACCTGCTCGAGTTTGCCCGCGAGCACAGTCTCAGGATCGGCACGATTGCCGACCTGATCAGCTACCGACTGTCGAAGGAAGAGTCGGTTGAGCGCATTGCGCAGTCGACCGTGCCGACGGAGTTCGGAGCATTCGAATTGATCAGCTATGAGGATCACGTGAACAAGTCGGTTCATCTCGCGCTGGTCAAAGGTAAATTGGCCGAAGAAGAACCGGCGCTCGTGCGTGTGCATCTTCAGGATACGCTGAGCGATGTGCTCGGTGTCACCTGGCCAAGCCTGGGCTGGCCACTGCGTGATGCCATGAAACGCATCAGTGATGAAGGGCGGGGCGTGATAATCGTACTACGTGGAAATGATGATCCACGTACTCTTCTGGCCCGGATCGATGCGGGTGAGCGCGGACTAAGCCCGCCGAAGAAGGCCAGTACCGAAGAAATTGCCGATTTGCGGACGTATGGAATAGGTGCACAGATACTGCGTGATCTTGGCGTTCGCAAGATGCGCGTACTCAGCGCGCCAAAAAATATGGCTGCCATTTCAGGATTTGGTCTTGAAGTGGTCGAGTATGTGGGATAATCGGGGCCACGATTAAATACGAAACCTGCAAAGGCACGTACGGGAGATGAATGTGAAGGTTATTGAAGGCGATCTGGTGGCGAGGGATGTGCGTATTGCCATCGTAGCCGGACGGTTTAACGAGGTGATTGTGAACGCTCTGGTCGAAGGCGCAAAAGATGCGCTGATACGGCATGGTATGCGCGAGCAAAACATCGATTTGATCAAGGTTCCGGGGGCTTTTGAGATTCCACTGGCAGCGAAAGCCGTGCTGGCGAAAGAAAGCTACGCAGCAGCTATTTGCCTCGGTGCGGTTATTCGTGGCGCAACGCCTCACTTTGACTACGTCGCCGGTCAGTGCGCGGCCGGCTTGCAGAAAGTGCAGCTCGATACCGGCAAGCCTGCGGTGATGGGCGTCTTGACCACCGACACGGTGGATCAGGCCGTTGAGCGTTCCGGGGGCAAGGCCGGGAACAAAGGTGCTGAGGCCGCAATGGTGGCGCTGGAAATGCTCAACATGCTCGATCAGTTGCACGACTGATGTCGGGAAAAACGGATCAGCAGCGGGTTATTCGCAAGCGGAGCCGGGCTCGTCGCCTGGCCATGCAGGCGCTCTATCAATGGCACGTAAACCCTGAAACGGTCAGCGAGCTGAAGCGCCAGTATATGGAAAAGCGTGAATACGCCGACGCCGATCCGGACTATTTTGATGAGCTGTTGAGCAAGGCGCTTAAAGACGTCGAAGCGAACCACGCGTGTATCACCAGTCACGCCGATCGCGACGTATCACAGCTTGATCCGCTGGAGATGTCTATCATCATGGTGGCGTTAACCGAGATGCGTCATCGCATTGATGTTCCGTACAAGGTGGTTATCAACGAAGCGGTCGAACTGGCGCAGCGATTTGGTGCAACCGACGGGCACAAGTATGTCAATGCCATTCTGGACCGTGCAGCGGCTGAGCTGCGTGTACACGAGAAACGCTAACACCTACTGACGGGAGAGAACGAATGGGCGAGTTTGATCTGATTCGAGATTATTTTCGCGACATTGGAGCGCCACGCTCTGATGTTCTGGTTGGCGTCGGTGATGATGGCGCTCTGTTGGAGCCTCCCGAGTCAAGAAACCTTGTCAGCGTGATGGACACGCTGGTCGAATCCATCCACTTTCCCGTAAACACGCCGGCGCGATCCGTGGGGCATCGTTCTCTGGCGGTAAATCTTAGCGATATCGCCGCTATGGGTGCGGATCCGGCCTGGGCCAGTTTGAGCCTGTCGATGCCGCATCTTGATCACGCCTGGTTGGCCGACTTCGCGGCGGGGTTTAGCGAATGCGCCCAGGCACACGGTGTCAGCCTGGTGGGTGGCGATACGGTCAGCGGTCCTTTGGTCGTCACGGTGCATGTGACCGGCCACGTCGATACGCACGCGCACACGCTGCGCACTGGCGCCCGTCCCGGGGACCGGATTTACATCACAGGAACCCTGGGTGACGCGGCCGCGGGGCTGCGAGCGATGACGCGGGGTGACGGGCATAGTTTTCTTATTGATCGCTTTCTCTATCCGGAACCGCGAGTTGCTCTGGGCGCTGCGGTTCGTAACCTGGTAACCGCTTCAATCGACGTCTCGGATGGTCTGGGCCAGGATCTTGGACACTTATTACAGGCGTCCGATGTGGGTGCGCAGGTCGTACTTGAAGATTTGCCGATGTCCTCGATTTTACGCAATGGCTTTTCGCCAGGCGAAGCCCGTTATCTGGCCCTGTGCGGTGGCGACGATTACGAACTGTGTGTCACCGTGCCTCCGGATAATGCAGAAGAATTCGAAGACGTTTGCGACAACCTTGTCGTCAGGTGTCAGTGTATCGGCGTCATCAACGAAGGGTCCGGGCTAAACTTTACGCTGGATGGCAAACCCCATGCGGTAAATGTTCATGGTCACGACCATTTCGCGACTGAAAGCTAAGCGCACACCGTGAGTGAAAAGAAAACAAACCGCCCGGTTGCGCCGCGTGAGGTGTTCACCGATCCGATCATGATACTGGCGTTTGGATTCGGAACCGGACTTGCGCCAAAAGCACCGGGAACCGCCGGCACGCTCATCGGCATTCCCTTCGCATTTATGTTAAGTGGGCTCACGGCCGTACAGGAATGGACCATCATCCTGGTTATGTCAATTGCCGGTATTTTTATCTGCGGTTACGCCACAAAAAAGCTTGGTGTACACGATCACGGCGGAATAGTCTGGGATGAAATTGTCGGCTATGTGATCGCCGTCGCATTTGTTCCGGATACGTGGCTGTGGTGGTTACTCGGGTTTGGTTTTTTCCGGTTTTTTGACATCGTAAAACCTTGGCCAATTCGCGAATTGGATCACAGACTACACGGCGGATTGGGGATTATGCTTGATGACGTTGTAGCAGCGCTGTTCGCGGCTCTGTGCCTGGCGGGTCTCTCATGGGGGGCGACGCTAATCTAAATATACTAACGCATCGAGATTCCTATGTTGGACAAAATCGGCAAATACATGATCATCAAAGAAGTTGGTCGTGGTAGCACTGGAAATGTTTATTTGTCGCATGATCCGTTCTATGGGCGCGACGTTGCCATCAAAGTTTACAACAATTCGTCTCAAAGCGAAGAAGACGCAGCTGTTTCCCGCAAGATGTTTTTTAACGAAGCCAATATCGTTGGCATGTTGCAGCACCCCAATATCCTGCCAATCTATGATGCCGGCGAGGAAGACGGCAACTACTATGTTGTCATGGAACATATTCACGGTGCCCGCACGCTCTCAGCCTACTGCAAGCCAGATAACCTGCTTCGCGTTAACGATGTTGTTCAGATCATATTCAAATGTGCCAAGGCGCTTCAGTATTCGGCCAGTCGCGGAGTAGTGCATCGCGATATCAAGCCAAGCAATATCATGCTGACGACTAACAGCGATGTACGCATCATCGATTTTGGTATCGCCATCGTTAAGAATGCCGAACATTCCCAGATCCGCGGTATTGCCGGTTCCCCGAGTTACATGTCTCCGGAGCAGGTGCAGTCTGCCGAAATCACTACGGCATCGGACGTCTATTCACTCGGCGCGGTCATGTATGAGCTGCTGACGGGTGTTCGACCGTTCCGCGCGTCAAACCTGACCAAACTGTTGCATCAAATCGTTTACGCAACGGCGCAGCCAATGCACACGATTAGACCTGACGTTCCCGAGATTCTTGAGCAGATCGTCGCCAAAGCCATGCATAAGGAACCGGGAAAGCGTTTTGCGAACGGAAAAGAATTTGCGGCTGCACTGACTAAGGCGTTTCAAGAGCTCAAGGATGACGAAGATCGAATTGACAAACAGGAGCGCTTTGAGCTGCTGCGACAGCTGTCGTTCTTTCATGAATTTTCTCACGCAGAAATATGGGAAGTATTGCGTGCCAGCGACTGGCGTACTTACGGGGCCGGGCAGGAAATTGTTCGGGAGGGCGAGCTCGATGATCGCTTCTATATAATCGTGGAAGGGCAAGTCGACGTTCAGCAAAGCGGCAACACGGTGGGCTCGTTACACAAGGGCGACTGTTTTGGTGAGACCAGCTACGTCACGGCCGCTCGTCGCACGGCGTCAATTTCGGCGCACGACCAGGTAACCCTGCTTCGCGTAAGTTCAACATTGCTTGAACAAGTGTCAACGGCATGTCAGCTGCACTTCACCAAAACGTTCCTGCGCGCACTTATTGAGCGATTGCAGCGAGCCGCACGACAGGAAGCGACCATTACACGCCTGGAAAAAGAGCGCGCGGCAGCGGGGTAGTTAGGTAGCCGTTTTAGATACGCTGAAACGGGTTTTCGGTCAGATGCCGGGCCACGCCTGGTGATAGCCAGACTGATAGGCGATGGTGTTTCACCCCAGACGCCCTCGCGAGCGAGAGATCGTCAAATTTCACACCTGATTTCAGGGTCGCCGTCTTATTGTCGGTGCTGGTTCGTGCCCGGCCGTTTAGTCGGTGCGCTTGTCCCGTTCAATCAGCGCATAGGCTGAATGATTGTGGATCGACTCGAAGTTTTCGGCTTCTACCGTATACGCAATAATTCGCGTATCGTTATTCAATTCAACCGCAATATCCCGTACCAGATCTTCGACAAACTTCGGGTTGTCGTAGGCGCGTTCGGTCACCAGTTTCTCGTCGGGGCGTTTCAGGATGCCGTACAGTTCGCTGGAGGCCTGGCGTTCAGCGATATCAACAAACTCCTCGAGCCAGACGAATTCACTGGTTTGCGCAGAAATCGTAATGTGCGAACGCTGATTGTGGGCACCGTAGTCTGAAATACCTTTCGAGCACGGGCAGAGGCTTGTCACAGGTACGGTTACCTTGGTGGTGATGTCGCAGCGGTTTTCGCTACAGTCGCCAATCAATGTAACCTGATAGTTCATGAGGCTTTGCACGCCGGATACAGGTGCGCTTTTCTTCATAAAATACGGGAAAGTCATTTCCAGATGGCCGCGAGCGGCTTCGAGTCGATCGCGCATGCGGGTTACGATATCGCGGAACGAGTGGACGGATATTTCCGTGTCGTTTTCTTCGAGAATTTCCACGAACCTCGACATGTGAGTGCCCTTGAAGTTATGAGGCAGCTCCACGAACATGTTGAATCTTGCAACGGTGGACTGTTCGCCACCACTGCGGTCCAGCACGCGAACCGGGTGTTCAATATCCTTGATACCCACTTTGTGGATGGGTATCTGGCGGGTGTCCGCCCGGTTCTGAACGTCTTCAATGTCGGTCGATTTGGTGGTCATATGTTTTGCTCTGAAATAACGCGTCCGCCTAGTCGTTGTCGAAAGGCTCGGTATCGCCGCTCTTGTTAAGCAGTACGTCTACTTTTTGTTGAGTCTTCGCCAATATTTTTTCGCAGGAATCGCGCAGCTTCATACCTTCTTCCCACTGTTTTACCGCCTTCTCCAGCGGCAAGTCTCCGCTCTCAAGTTGTTCGACAATCCCTTCAAGTTTTTTAAGCGATTGTTCGAACTCGGGTTTTTTCGTTGTGTTTTTTGCTGCCACAGACCAATCTCCACGTTGATGCGCGACTAAACTACACAGCCCGCATTCGGGGGTCAATTGCGCATAGATAGAGTGTAAACTGATTGATTGAATCTTGGACTTAAGATAGGCTTAGAACCTATCTAAGACCATTATGTAATGGCCATTTGTAGATAGCAACAGAGGATTACGACATGTCCCTTAGCGGTAGCAAGACTGAACAAAATCTTAAAGACGCGTTTTCAGGTGAATCTCAGGCTAATCGCCGATACCTTTATTTCGCGGCAAAAGCCGACGTCGAAGGGTATAACGACGTTGCCACCGTGTTCCGTTCGACTGCTGAAGGCGAAACGGGCCACGCGCACGGGCACCTCGAGTATCTGGAAGAAACCGGTGATCCGGCGACTGGTTTGCCCATCGGTATGACGGCAGACAACCTCAAAGCGGCTATTGCCGGAGAAACCCACGAATACACCGATATGTATCCGGGCATGGCCAAAGCCGCTCGTGATGAAGGCTTTGACGAAATTGCCGACTGGTTCGAAACGCTGGCAAAAGCCGAGCGCTCGCACGCCAATCGCTTCCAGAAAGCATTGGACAATCTGGACGCCTGAGTAGTCTCCTTTCGTGAGACTTCCTGGATGAGTCGAGTCGGGCCTCTGAGCGAAAGCGCAGGACCCGGCTAAAGTCCTTGAGAACGGGTGGCGCAGCCACCCGTTCTTGATTAAGACAGGCTCAGCGCATTCTAAAAGTATCGGATTTACACCGGCCGAATCGCCGGTACAACGTTAGGGGTCGTGTATGTCAGGCTCACATCGCCGTGAGGGCAGTCTGGAAGCACCAACGCGTCATCCACTGAAGTGGAAGGACGACGAGTTTTATAACGAAGAAAGCTTGTTCAATGAACTTGAACGGGTGTTCGATATTTGTCACGGCTGCCGTCGTTGCTTTAACTTGTGTAATTCATTCCCCACGTTGTTTGATGCGGTGGATGAGTCGGACACGATGGAAGTAGACGGCGTTCCAAAGCCGGTCTACTGGGATGTAGTTGATCACTGTTTCCTGTGCGACATGTGTTACATGTCCAAGTGTCCATACGTGCCACCGCATGAATGGAACGTTGATTTCCCTCACTTAATGCTTCGTGCCAAGGCGTTCAAGTTCAAAGCCGAAGGCACATCGCGTCGCAATCGCATTCTGGCGAGTACCGACAAAGTGGGCAGTCTGGCAGGCATTCCGGTAATTGCGCAGACGGTTAACGCGTTTAACAAGACGGGTGTCGGGCGCAAGCTTCTCGATAAGACGCTGGGTATTGCTCAGGACGCTCCGGTGCCGGAATATCATTCCAGGTCGTTTAGAAAAACGGCGGTGAAATCACCAGGTCCAACTTCGGCTCCTGTTGCCAACGACACCACCACCGGCAAAGTGGCGCTGTTTGCCACGTGTTACGGCAACCGCAACGAGCCGGATCTGGGACATGATCTCAAGGCCATATTCGAGCACAACGGCATTGAAGTTACGCTGGCCGATAAAGAACAGTGCTGCGGCATGCCCAAATTTGAACTGGGTGACCTCGAGAGTGTTGCCAGAGCCAAGGACGTCAACGTGCCGGCGTTGGCGGCACTGGTTGATCAGGGGTACGACATTGTGGGACCGGTTCCATCCTGCGTGCTGATGTTCAAACAGGAGCTGCCGCTGATGTTTCCGGACGATCCGCTGGTGCTCAAGGTTCAGAAAGCCATGTTTGATCCGTTTGAGTACCTGTTGCTCAGACACAAGTCGGGTCATCTGAATACAAATTTTGCAAAACCCCTCGGAAAGGTGGCCTACCACGCTGCCTGCCATCTGCGCGTACAGAATATCGGGCTAAAAACGCGCGATATGCTGGCGCTGGTTCCGGATACCACGGTTGAGGTTATCGAGCGTTGCTCCGGACACGATGGCACCTATGGTGTCAAAAAGGAGTTTCGTGAAGCGGCGGTCAAGATTTGCCGACCGGTCGTCACCCGAATCAATAAAGCCGATCCGGATCACTATGCCTCTGACTGTCCGATGGCCGGACATCAGATCGAGAGTGTGATGAAAGAAAAGACCCCTCCGACTCATCCGCTGAAACTGTTGCGCACCGCGTACGGTATCTAGGTATTACGAGTCACTGTTAACAGGAATTTACGTATGACCCATCTGGAACGAAGTTCGCTAATGTCACTTGAGCAATACGCCGAAGAACGCCCGGCGTTCCGAGCCAGGGTTCTTGACCTCAAGAAGCGCCGGGATGTGTACCTGGGTGATCACGTTCTGCTGTTGTTCGAGAACAGGCTCACCATTCAATACCAGATCCAGGAAATGCTGCGGATTGAGAAGATCTTCGAAGCCGACGGTATTGAGGAGGAGCTCGAGTCGTACAACCCTTTGATTCCGGATGGGGATAACTGGAAGGCCACCATGATGATCCAGTACGATGATGTGGAAGAGCGTCGGGCCAAGCTGGTGGAGCTGTTCGATATCGAAAATCAGATATGGGTTCAGGTTGGCGACTGCGAAAAAGTCATTGCGATCGCGGACGAAGACCTGAGTCGCGCAGACGACAAGAAGACGTCAGCGGTTCATTTCCTCAGGTTCCAGCTGCCCGAAGACGTCATCGCAGCGGTAAAATCCGGTGCGCCCGTGAGTTTTGGAACAAGCCATCCGCGCTATCCCGTGGCTCCCGTGGAGCTGTCTCCGGAAGTACGAGGGTCGCTGGCCTCCGACCTGGCCTGACGGCCCGTGCCCTGAGCGGCACACGGACTTTGCACATCTCGTAAATTGGCCCTGAGTTCGCTACACTTCCGGCGAAACTTATCAGCCCCCTGTTGGAACTCATGGCAAAAACTTACGATGCGTCAAACATTGAGGTCCTTAGCGGCCTCGACCCGGTGCGCCACCGCCCGGGCATGTACACCGACACCTCCCGCCCAAACCACCTGGCTCAGGAAGTCATTGATAACAGTGTTGATGAGGCGCTGGAAGGTCACTGCAGCAAGATAGATGTGACTCTGCTGAAGGACGGCGGACTCGAAGTAGCTGACAACGGGCGCGGCATGCCGGTCGATAAGCATCCGAAGATGAAGATCCCGGGCGTTGAGCTTATTCTCACCCGGCTACACGCTGGCGGTAAGTTCTCCGGAGACAATTACAAATTTTCAGGTGGCTTGCACGGCGTCGGCGTGTCCGTGGTTAACGCCCTGTCAAAGCATCTGGAAGTCTGGGTCAAGCGTCATGGCAAAGAGCACAACATGGCGTTCAAGGGTGGCAACGTAGCGTCGAAGCTTGAAGTTGTCGATAGCGTTGGTCAGCGCAATACCGGCACGACCATTCAATTCTGGCCGGATCCCAAATACTTTGACTCCCCGAAGTTTTCCATACCGCGTCTGAAGCACGTACTTCGGGCCAAAGCGGTGCTGTGCCACGGCCTGGAAGTGTCGTTTACCGACGAGAAAACCGGTGAGACGGAAACCTGGAAATACGCGGATGGGTTAAACGACTACCTGCACGAGGCTCTGGATACACCCAAGCGACTGCCGGCGGGCTTGTATTCAGGCGACGTCAGCAAAGAAGGCGAAGAAGCCGAGTGGGCGCTGTGCTGGCTCGAAGATCAGGGTGATCCGGTCATTGAGAGCTATGTGAATCTGATTCCGACGCATCAGGGTGGCACCCACGTCAATGGCATGCGGACCGGTTTGACGGAAGCGATTCGCGATTATGCCGATTTGCGTTCGCTGGTGCCGCGTGGCATTCGTATATCGCCGGAAGACGTTTGGGACCGGTTGAGTTTTGTGCTGTCCGTTAAGGTTCGCGAGCCACAGTTTACCGGTCAGACCAAGGACAGGCTCTCGTCTCGTGAAGTCGCAGGCTTTGTCTCTTCCATTATCAAGGACGACTTCAGTTTGTGGTTGAATCAGCACGTCGAAACCGGCGATGCCATTGCTACCATGGTTATTGCCAAGGCTCAGCGACGGATTCAGGCCAGCAAGAAAGTTGTTCGCAAGAAAATCACGACGGGCCCTGCGTTGCCGGGCAAACTGGCGGACTGTACCAGTCAGGCTCCCGAGTTATCCGAGCTGTTCCTGGTGGAAGGGGACTCGGCCGGCGGATCGGCCAAACAGGCGCGTGACCGCGAGACGCAGGCCATCATGCCTTTGCGTGGCAAGATCCTGAATACCTGGGAAGTATCGGTTAATCAGGTGCTGGGTTCCCAGGAGGTCCACGACATCAGCGTGGCGATTGGCGTAGAACCGGGGGCATCAGACATCGGCGGATTGCGATATCACAAGATCTGTATTCTCGCCGACGCCGACTCCGACGGACTGCATATTGCGGCCCTGCTGTGCGCGCTCTTCCTCAGGCACTTCCGACCACTGGTGGAGAACGGGCACATTTTCGTGGCCATGCCGCCGCTGTTCAGGGTAGACGTTGGCAAGCAGGTGTTTTACGCGCTGGATGACGCCGAACGTGAACACATTCTTGCACGCATTGAACAAGAGAAAATGAAAGGAAAGGTCTCGGTCACCCGATTTAAAGGACTGGGCGAGATGAATCCGAAACAACTGCGGGAAACTGCAATGCACGCGGACACGCGTCGTCTGGTTCGATTGACGATCGATTCCAAAGACGGGGCAGACAAAATGTTCGACATGCTGCTATCCAAGAAACGCGCTGGCGATCGCAAGACCTGGCTGCAGAAAAAAGGCGATCTCGCCGATATCTTTTAACGGTAACACCCGGTTGTATTCATGAAGAATCAGGAATTTGATTTTCAGTCGTTAGAGTCTCGCCCGATCAAGGACTTTACCGAGCAGGCCTATCTCGATTACTCGATGTACGTCGTGCTCGATCGCGCGCTGCCGCACGTCTGTGACGGGCTTAAGCCGGTGCAGCGACGCATTATTTACGCTATGAGCGAGCTCGGTCTGTCGGCCAGCTCCAAGCACAAGAAATCGGCGCGTACTGTGGGTGACGTGATCGGCAAGTTTCACCCTCACGGCGATTCGGCGTGCTATGAAGCCATGGTGCACATGGCACAGCCGTTTTCGTATCGCTACCCTATCGTTGACGGTCAGGGAAACTGGGGATCGCCTGATGATCCCAAGTCATTTGCGGCCATGCGCTACACCGAATCCAAGCTGATGCCTTATGCGGCCACGTTGCTAAGCGAGTTGGCCCAGGGCACAACAGACTGGCAGCCCAACTTTGATGGCACGCTAAAAGAACCGCTGTTGCTGCCCGCGCGACTGCCAAACGTCTTGCTCAATGGGGCCAGCGGCATTGCCGTGGGTATGTCTACCGATATCGCGCCTCACAACATGAGGGAAGTGGTTGCTGCCTGTGTGAAATTACTGGACGCGCCGCGCACGTCACTCGATGACCTGTGCACGCTGGTCAAAGGTCCGGACTATCCCAGTGGCGGCGAGATTATCAATTCGGAAGAAGAGCTGCGCGAGATGTACGCGACCGGTACCGGTACCGTGCGTATGCGGGGCGTGTATACCATTGAGGATGGCAATATTGTCGTCAGCGAGCTTCCTTACCAGATTTCACCGGGCAAGGTTCTCGAGCAGATTGCGTCGCAAATGCGTGCCAAGAAACTGCCGATGGTGGATGACCTGCGCGACGAATCTGATCACGAAAGCGCCATTCGAATTGTGATTATTCCGCGTTCCAATCGGGTCGATAAAGAGGCGCTGATGTCTCATTTATTCGCGACGACAGATCTTGAGAAAACGGCCAGGGTCAATTTCAACGTGATCGGGCTTGATGGCAAGCCCAGAGTGATGGATCTCAAGTCTATGCTGCAGGCGTGGTTAACGTTCCGCAAAGACACGGTCACACGGCGCCTGAATTTCCGTTTGGATAAAGTCGAATTTCGATTGGAGCAGCTCGAGGGTTTGCTCGTTGCGTTTTTGAATATTGACGAAGTGATCGCCATTATTCGCAAACACGATGATCCCAAGCCGGTCCTCATGAAGCGCTTCAAGATCAGCGATCTGCAGGCCGAAGCCATACTTGAACTTAAGCTGCGTCACCTGGCCAAGCTTGAGGAAATGAAGATCAAGGGCGAGCAAAAAGAGCTCGAGGCCGAACGTAAAATCCTGAAAGGAATTCTCAACAGCAAAGCGAAGCTACGCAAACTGATTCGTGAAGAGCTGGTGCATGACGTTGAAAAGTATGGTGACGACCGGCGCAGTGTGATTGTTGATCGCCCGGTTGCCAAAGCCATAGACGAAACGCAGCTGATTCCCAGCGAACCGGTGACGGTGGTTCTGAGTGAGCGAGGTTTTGCCCGGGCCGCCAAAGGGCATGAGGTTGATCCGACTCAGCTGTCGTACAAAGCCGGGGACACCTTCCTCGCGGCTTCGAAGGGCAAGAGTAACCAGAACGCGGTTTTTCTGGATAGTCGAGGCAAGGCTTACACGTCGATATCCCATACGTTGCCATCTGCGCGGGGGCAGGGCGAGCCTTTGGCCGGACGATTCAGGCCGGCAGACGGTGCGCAATTCAGATCGGTAATGACCGGCGATCCGGAACAGCGCTATGTGCTGGCAAGCAGCGCCGGCTACGGATTCGTAGGCAAGCTCGAAGATTTTTATTCGCGCAACAAGGCCGGCAAGTCCGTACTAACCGTACCCAAAGGGGCGACGGTTGTGCCTGCCTGTCCGGTAGAGCCCGACGAGGAGTGCTGGCTGGCTGCCGTTAGTAATGAAGGACGCCTGCTGATCTTTCCTTTGGAAGAGCTTCCGGAGCTTACCCGCGGCAAAGGCAACAAGATTCTGTCGATACCACCGAAACGCGTAGCGTCCGGCGAAGAGTTCATGATGAGTATGGTCATCCTCGTGGGTGATGACGTGCTGCGGGTGCACTGCGGGGATCGTGTAATGTCCATTAAACCTGCTGATCAGGAGCACTACATTGGTCAACGCGGACGTCGGGGCTCGCTGCTTTCGAAAAACTATCGCAAGGTGACCCGGCTTAGCGTACTGGTCAAAGACTAGGCTAATGCCGGACTCAATACTGCATCGTGTTCCAACAATAAAAAAACCGGCCATGGCCGGTTTTTTTGTTTGGTGACGCCGGCGGCAGTCTCCTAGTCTTCGTCCCCGGAGCCATCGTCGGTTCCGGTGCGAATGTTCCGCTGCCGGAAACGCAGAATGTTGGTTTCGTCGTCGGCGTCTTTTTCAAACTCCAGCGCGTCCACATTCATGATGCTCGACGCCTCCAGATGATAGAAATCCTCGGTATCGCGGGTCGACGTTTCTGTAAACTCGTCGCCCGTTGGCAGCCCTGCCATCAGGTCCTCGATGCTGTGTCGCACGTTAGTGTCGCTTGGGTTCGGAGTGGCCGGGGTATCCAGAGCGATCTCTTCCTGGCGCAGTTCTTCCAGCTGGGCGTCAATGTTGGCGCCGGCTTCTTCGATATCGAGCCCCAGTTCTTCAGAAGTCTGGGTGTCATTCTCGTCGTGATCTGAGCCTATGTCGAAATCCAGTGATTCACCGTTCGTCTCAAATTCGAGAGTATCGTAGCGTTTGCTTTCGGCTTCACGGGCTTCGGCGTCTTCCGGAAACTCCATGTCGAGCGCCGTTTCCATGATAGTGGTTTTGTGTCCGCCACCCGCGCCTGCGATCTCTTCGAGATTGGTATTGGTTTCTGTTTGAGCCGCGTAGTCTCGCTCCAGAAGCTCCAGGTCAATATCGGCCAGCTGGTGATCGCTGGTCGAATCCAGATCCAGCTCTTCCGGTTCGATTAGCGGGCCTTCGTTGTCCGTGATGTGCTCGGCCAGATTAATGTCGGCCTCTACGAGAGGTAAAGGTTCCAGGTCTTCCTGTGCCGCTGCGGCAATCACTTCATCGACATCGTCTTCGGTAATGGCCGGTGATTCTTCATTGCCTTCCGCTTCCGATTCAGTCACCTGAATGCCTGCGGCGGCGCCGCCACTGAGCACTTCGCGCGTGACGCTCTGGCGATCCGAGCGAATACGTTCGTGATAGCGTTCCTCGCTCAGGCGTGCCTGGACGATTTCTTCCATTTCAGCATCGGCGCGGCGGCGTGACAGTAACCAGCCTCCGAAGAATGACAGGGCCAGTAATCCAAGACCGCCCAGCAGGCCAAAAAACGAAAATTTCCTGCCACTCGCAGTCGTGGCTCCAAGCTCTGGCTTGGTCACAACCGGTGCGGTGGGCGACTGGTTCTGTTCCGGTGCGGGCTCTTCCGGAATGCCGTTCTTCGGCGTTTCCACAACCTGGGTACCTGGGTCGTTAATGGCACCGTTGCCGGTAAAGTCGGGCAGGTTGGCAGGCGGTGACTGAATCAGCCCGGCGCTGCGCTGACGCAATCGATTACGTGACACGCTTGAAAACGAGGTGGCCATTACCATGACCGGTTGAATAGCCTGAACAGAGCCGCTGTTGGCGACCCATTCGTCGGCTCGTACGGCCAGCGGGGCTTCGGTAACACGTTCGGCGCGCTCTGTAGTCGCAGGCGCAGTCGCGCTACTTTCCCGATCGACCGGGTTGGACAAGGTGTTTGTCAGGCCAGCTGTTGTCGTTGAGGCCGTGATTTCAGCAGCGGTTGAACGCGCCGGAGTCGGTAACGTGAGACCCTCAGTACCCGCGGCGAGAACCGTTGGCACATAGATTTCCGTGCCGGCCACGAGCTCGTTCGGATTGCCGTTGATAAACGCGTGTGGGTTTGCCGCTTCGATAGTGGCGGCCCAGCTCCACACGGTGCCAAAGTCTCGCCCCTCGATGCGTGCCGCAATCGTTGACAATGCGTCACCGGTGGTCACGACATATCGAGAGCCCGGAGCGATAGGGGCACCTGGCGTGACGGAAACACGTCTGCTGTTAATACTGATCCGCGACTCATTCGTCGTAATCAACTGGGTATCTGAAGGCCGTGGATTGTTGGAAACAGGATTCAGAGTCGGTGCGGCGACCGTTTGGGCCGGCCGTGCGACGGGGGCGGGCACAGGCTGGGGTGCGCTGGCTTTTGCGACCGCAGCTTCGCTGACCCCGGTGGGGTCCAGCATGATTAAGAAAGTTCGTTCAACCGCCGGGGCCCCCGGGCAGTTAATGTACAC
>CAWUKD010000002.1:0-73777 GCA_963922815.1 uncultured Gammaproteobacteria bacterium | reverse complement strand
CTGCCTGGCGTCGAATTCGAACTGAATTCTGCCACGCTGACACCAACGTCTTCTTCAGTACTGGACGGCGCAGCGGCTACGCTCAGGAAATACACGGATGTTACCGTTGAAGCTGAAGGTCACACTGACAGCTCAGGCGCTGCATCGTACAACATGAGCCTGTCTCAGCGACGCGCTGAGTCCGTTCGTGACTACATCATCGGTAAAGGAATCGATGCGTCACGCATTACGGCTCGTGGATTCGGCGAAACCAGCCCAATCGCAAACAACGACACGCCTGAAGGACGCCAGAGTAATCGCCGCGTCACACTGCGTGTGACCAGCGAGTAAGTCTTTACTGGCTAATTAACGGCTAAACCCGTTATCCTAAGCCCCGATGACCTAATCATCGGGGCTTTTTTTATGCACCAGCGTTCTTTAGTTGCTTTTATGTTGTGCCTGTTTATCGGCGTGTCAGTCACTCTGTCGGCCTGTGATACAGCACCAACCGTCGCGGACCTGGACGAGCCGCTGCTCAAGGATTTCGCGCGTGACACGCTGCAGGTACAGACCAGCGACGGGCGGACACTCGACTTTGTCGTGTATGTGGCTGCAACCGACGAACAGATGAAGCAGGGCCTTATGTTTATTGAAGACCTGCCGGAAAAAACAGGAATGCTGTTCCGGTATCCGCGTCGCCGAATTGGCTCTATGTGGATGAAAAACACGCCGCTGTCGCTCGACATCTTTTTTATCAAGAGCAATGGCGAAATATCCGACATCCATACCCATGCGACACCGAAATCCCTCAAAGGGATGCGCTCTTCGGGACAGGTTCGTGGAGCACTGGAACTCGAAGCCGGCAGCGCCGATAAATACACGATTCGCGTCGGTGACAAGATTCTGCACGAGCACTTCAAGACCCGCTAATGAGCTTCGGCATACTGACAGCAATTGCGTTGGCGGTAATTGCGGTTGTTACACTCGTCATTATCGGAGCACCCCACGTCAGTCGCCGACTGATTTTTAAACCCGAACCCGGTGAACACGATTTTGTTGCACCGAGCTTTCCTTCCGATGTCGCGCTCGAAGAGCTGTTCATCAAGACGCCTGACGGCGAACGTCTTCACGGGTGGCTGGCCAGTCGCGAAGGCGCCGAGGGCCTGATTCTCCTGTGCCATGGGAATCGCGGGAGCATCGCGGGCCGCGAAGATACGGTGATGTTTTATCTTGAGCTGGGTATGGCCGTTTGTTTGTTCGACTATCGGGGATACGGCCGCAGTACGGGAACACCGAGCGAACAGGGAACCTACAACGACGTCGACGCCGTCTGGCAGTATCTGACCGCTGACCGTGGCTATGACGCTGGCAGCATCGTTCTGTTAGGACGCTCTCTCGGGGCCGCGATTGCCGCTCACCTTGCCACCCATGCCAAACCGCGGGCCGTCATCCTGGAATCAACCTTCAGCACCCTGCACGACCTGGCCACCGAGCTTTATCCGTTACTAAAGTCCCTGTTTAACGTGCACGTCAAATACAACACGCTCGAAAAACTGTCCCGGATAACGTCGCCGCTCCTGCTGGTTCACAGCTCAAACGATGAACTTATTGGCCTTCATCACGGCAAGGCTCTGCTGGCCGCGGCACCACCGAATACGCGGCTGATTGAAATCACCGGTCGCCATCGGGACGGTTTCGTCACCAGCAAGGACATTTATATGCCCGCGATCAGGGAGTTTATTGAGAGCCACCCGCCGCGTTGATGCCTCGCGGGGGTACCTGCCGGGCTTCAGAAACGCAGCTTATAGGCACTCGATCCGGTAACGAAGGTCGTGGCGCTGAGGGTTGTATTCATCGCTGCGAATCGGCCGGCGATCCGCCACCCGATGCCCGCCCGTGCAGAATTTGCGCAGCTTGAGCCAGTCGGCCATCCAGCCAAGCCTGACGGCCTCTGCTGCCGCATTATCCGCCGGGTATGCCGTTGACGCCGTGGCGTCAAAAAACAGTTGTTTGCCGTCCTGGCTCAGCCACACGCGGCTCAGGTTATGCCGATCGTAGCTGGTGTCTGACTTACACGCTGCGACCGATGCAAGCATGACTAACACGAGCGACATCCGAATCGTCAATGTCAGCGACCTCTCATTCCTGATGGTTTGCATCTTGTGGTCTCCCGGGGTCTGATTTAACCTAAACAGTCTGCCTGTGTGAAGCACTGTACCAGCGCTTCATAACATCTTTTTATCCGCATCACCCGCGTGTTGCCTGCACTTCGGAATTCTCATCTATGCGAATCACTACTATTACCAGCCTCGCTGTCGCAACCGTCGCTCTGGGGGCATGCACCTCAGTTTCAGTACCGCCCGAAAAAACCATCGCTGGCTCACCGCATCAGGCACGCAATGTGATCCTGTTTATCGGTGACGGCATGAGTCTCGACACGGTTACCGCGTCCCGTATTCTCGCCGGACAACAACGCGGTGGAACCGGCGAAGAACACGTGCTGGCATTTGAGACTTTACCGCATACCGCGCTGGCAAAAGTATACAACACGAACCAGCAGGTCCCGGATTCAGCCGGCACGGCAACGGCCATGCTCTCGGGCTACAAAACGCTGGCTGGTGTGATCGGAGTTGGTCCCCGCGTTGTCCGTGGCGACTGCTCAACGCAGCATTCAGCCGTAGTGCCGTCCATCGTCCAACTGGCAGAAGAACGCGGACTGGCAACTGGCGTCGTCTCTACCGCCCGCATCACGCACGCAACGCCGGCCGCGGCCTATGCGCACAGCGCAGATCGCGGCTGGGAAAACAACGGTGCGCTGCCCGAAAACGCCAATGGTTGTACCGATATCGCCCGGCAGCTCGTCTCATTCGACGCCGGTGATGGCATCGATATAGCGCTGGGTGGGGGGCTGGCCCAGTTTTTGCCCGAAAGCGAAGGCGGAAGGCGTACAGACGGACGCAACCTGCTGGAACAGTGGGAAGCGCAGGACCCGGAAAACCATACCGTGGTGGACGATCGATCCACGCTGAACGCAGCCACCCGCAGCCGCAACACATCGCGTCAGGTGCTGGGCGTGTTCACGCCTTCGCACATGAGCTACGAAATCGATCGCGTTCGTGCGGACACGAACGAACCGTCGCTCACCAATATGACCATTGCCGCAATCAATCATCTCAAAAAGCGTGACAGCGGGTATTTCCTGCTGGTCGAAGGTGGTCGTATAGACCATGCTCACCACCAGGGCAACGCGGCCCGCGCTCTTACCGAAACCATCGAATTTTCCGCGGCAATTGAAGCCACGCTAAAAACCGTTTCGCTTGACGACACGCTGATAATTGTGACGGCCGATCATGGCCACACGATGTCCATGGGCGGCTATTCAACGCGCGGCAATCCGATACTTGGGAAGGTCATCGAAAACGGGCCCGACGGCACATCTACGCGCAAACCGGCTCTGGATATTGACGGCCAGCCATACACGTCGCTTACCTACGCCAACGGACCTGGGTACATGGCTGCAAAAGAGCGCGTCATGGCAACTACCGACACCAGCGACATCGACTTCCTGCAGGCCGCAGCCGTTGGTCTGAAGTATGGCGAAACCCATAGCGGTACGGACGTTCCGGTCTACGCCGGCGGACCTGGCTCAAGTAACGTGCGAGGGGTGATCGAACAGAACAGGATTTTCGACATCATGGCCCGGGCGCTCGGACTGGTCGACTAAATACCTGATGCCCACGCCCCTTACCGTTGCCGTGATTACAACATCACGGGCCGACTTTGGTCATATCGTCTGGCCCGTTAAGGCTATGGAGGCGCACCCGGATATCACGGTCAAAGTGATTGCCATGGGGGCCCATCTGTCGCCGTCATTCGGATATACGGTTGACGCCATGGAGTCGCATGGCATAACCGCAGATCATCAGCTTGAAACACTGTTAAGTTCGGACAGCGATACCGGCATGGCCAAGACGATCGGCCTGTCGATGCTGAGCCTGAGCGATCTGCTGTCGGACATGCGACCGGACGTGCTGCTGGTGACGGCCGACCGTTATGAAATGCTTGCCGCAGCGGCAGCGGCGCTCGCATTGAGAATACCGATTGCGCATGTCGAAGGTGGCGAAGTGTCTGCCGGTGCAATTGACGACGCCGTGCGCAACGCATTAACCAAACTCTCGCACCTGCACTTTGCGCCCCATGAGGCGGCGGCCGCGCGGATTCGCGCGATGGGGGAAGAAAGCTGGCGAGTTTGCGTGAGCGGCGCGCCCTCGCTGGACCATCTGAAGCACCGTACTCTATTAACTAAAGAGGCACTGGAAACCGAGCTGGATATTTCCTTCACCGAGCAGGTCAATCTGATTTCTTTTCATCCGGTCACGCTACTGGATGACACCGTTGAAGAAGCGAGCGCGTTTTACGACGCGCTGGATTCCATTGAAGGACAGATGGTGTTCTGCTTTCCGAATTGCGATGCCGGCAGCCATCAGCTGATTGAGCGCGCGCAACAGTACAGCCATCGACATGAAGGCTCGCGCATCTTCATCAACCTTGATCACTGGGTCTACTGGAGCCTGCTCCACGTAGCCGATGTTATGCTCGGAAACTCAAGCAGCGCACTGATGGAGGCACCTTCGGTCCCATTGCCCGTCGTCAATATCGGTGAACGGCAGCGAGGGCGCTTGATGGCTGAGAACGTCATCGATTGCGTTGCCACACGCGATGCCATCGCATCGTCCTGGCGAAAAGCCAGTTCGCCAGAGTTCAGGTCATCGATTGCAGAAATGACAAACCCGTACGGTACGGGTGAAGCGGCGGAACGCATGTGCCGGTTCTTACTGCAGCATCATGATCGCGCCCGACTGCTCGACAAACGCGCCCGGACTCTGACCGACTCTGATCTTGTGGACGGATTCCTGAAGGAGGCCCCTTCGGGATCGAACCAGGCCTGAAAACTCAGGCAACCGACTCGAAAAAGTCCGTCATGTACGCTCTGAAGTAGTCACTGCGCTTTACCTTGCCACGCGCCTGCGACAGTAAATCGCCTTCGGGTCCGGGTTTGCGCAAACGTTTGTACATTGCCGGGTGGCTTTCGATCCCCATAAAACCAACCATCTTTTCAATCGCCGCACCGGGCTGACTGACCAGTTTTTCATAGGTTAGCGTCAGAAGCGGGAACTCGCTGAGCTCATGCCAGTGAGACATCACGTTATCCAGATGCTGCATTTTGTCCCTGATCGCCTGCATACTCGTTGGCGATTCCGGCTGAGCGGTCCGCGACTCCTGGGTAAACACATCCAGCGCCAGATCTGCCGATTGCTGAACTACGTGGATCACACGCATATTGGGAAACAGCTGGCTGGCAAACCCAAGGTAGGCGGGATTATCGTGACACATATCTACCAGTACCTGTGGCGTGCCCGAGAAATTATTTGCTCTGAACTTGTCCGATAGTTTTTTTAACTCTGCCTTGCGGGCTTCAAGAAGCGCTTCCGGAAACGGCGCTGGCGTCGCCAGCAGTGCAGGCACACTTCTAGCCAAACCGTGAAGCGACATGTTTTCCGTGCTGACTCCAATGTCAGGGTGACACTCAATTAACTCGCGTACAAACCGAAGCGCAAACCCTGGCATGCCCGTAACAAACACCGGCATCGGTGCTTCAGCGTCGACCCGGCGGAGTTTTGCCATGATGTTTCTGTCAAAAAAACGGACCATCTGAACGCGGCTTTTGTCGGTTGGCGGCTCAGGTGCTTTTTGTTGTTCGTTGGCTCTGGCGTAGTGCTGATAGGCTCTTGCGTAGTCGGTCTGCGCCTCGTAAAGCCGGGCGAGCTGAAAATGACACCGGCGCCTTCCCGCGGCAGAATCAAGGCGCGAGTTCAGGCGATGGTTCAGCAGCCGAATGGCCTCATCCCCCTGGTTTCGCATCAGCAGCAGCTGGGCGGACAATAACGCCGTTTCAATATCATACTTCTCCGGGTCGCCAGCGCGCTTGATATGGTCTAACGCTTTATTGATACGCCCTTCCCGCACGCAGATTTCGCTGAGTCCGGCATGCGCTGCCCCGGCATGCTGATCCATGTTGATAGCGGCCTGATAGCTCCGCCTGGCCCCGTTCAGGTCATCGCGCGCGAAGTGTATGCGCCCCATAAGTATCAAGGCATCAACGTTACGCGATTCAAACTGCAACGCCTGCTGGCTGGCGCGCAGCGCTGCATCGTATTTACCCAACTCAATTAACGCGGTTGCTCTTAGTACGCTGGCCTCTGCGCTTCGTGGTTCGACGTCCAGATAGAACTCCAGGTGCTGCAACGACGTTTCATAGCTGCCCTGATTCAGATAGAGCCTGGCCAGAAGCAGGTGCATATCATCATAGCGACCACCGAGTTTCTCGGCGTTCAGCAAAGCCGCCAGCGCCGGTTCCGTGCGACCTGTACCCGCGTAGTATTTACCGAGTTGATAGTGCACTTCCGGGTATTCCGACCCCGCCTGTCGCGCAAAATTGAAAGCACGCTGGGCAAGCTCATGCTGCTCATGCTGAGCAAACACGCAGCCGAGGCTGACGTAGGCAGGCGCGTACGTTGGATCGGCCTCCAGCGCATCGAGGAACGCACGTACGGCCTTCTTCTGCTCACCGGCATTTGCCAGCGCATAGCCCAGACCCAAATGTACATCTGCGCGATCAGGTGCCAGTCGCGCAGCGCGTTGCAAGTGAAACACGGCTGCGCCGTGGTCACCGAGGCGACATTCCAGTTTGCCCAGCAAGCTCAGCGCCTCGAAATTGTCCGTATCATGATCAAGCACTGATCTGTAACGTTCCAGAGCCTCTCTCGGCTCACCGCGCGTTTCGCTACGCACGCCGTTTTCAAGACGGGCCAGTAAGCTGGGAGTCAGCGGCGTCACGGCAACAGATTCATATTCAGAAAGCCCGGTCGGGCGGCGCGTCCAGTCCTTCCACCAGACTCTCCAGATGATGCTTGTAATGCCTGAATCGTCTTAGAGAGGTGGACTTCAACATTGAAGGCTTGGGCAGTCGATCCTTGTCTTCAACGGCAGCCGTTTCAAACGGGTTGCTCAAATCAAGAAAGCCAAGAAGCTCTGCAATCTCGGCATCGAAATCCAGAATCATGCGCTCGTATGTCACCACGTGGATCGGCAGTGACAGCACCGACCTCCAGTGAGCCATCATTCGACGATGCGCGTTAATGTAGGAAGCGATGTGCCGCATGTCATACGCGAACGACGTACCGCCGGCGGTAGACGAAAAATGGGTGAAGTAGCAGGACAGTGCAACGTCTCGATAATCTCTGGCGCAATAGACAATTCTGGCCTTGGGAAACATCAGCTCGATTAAACCCAGATACAGGAAATTACGCCAGGTCGCGTCCAGCGTTACCGCATGCTCATCGCCGATGAGCCCAACGCGGTCACGATAGAGTCCTGCGTACTTGTTGAGCACAGCCTGGTCCAGCTGGTCCGCTTGCGCAGGCCACACGAGTCCATTCTCTGAACACAACCTGTAGGCCGACATTTCCACAAAAGCGGAGCTACCCTGACTGACCAGATCGTCGTGAACGCGAAGCTCTCTTTCAATAACGGCGACGCCGCTTCTTGGCATGCCAATCATGAAGACCAGCCCTTCCCCGGACCCGCCGACCGCCCTGGGCGCCATCGCCATCGCCTCGTAACTAAACGCTTCGATGATACGATCGCAGACGGCCGAAAATCGAGGTCCATCAAACTTCGCCGCCTTCAGCTGATTGGCTTTGCGAAAATTGTGGAAGGCCAAATCGTAAGAGCTATCCGCATCCAGCAGTGAACCAAGTGCAAAATGCAGCTTGCACTTTTCGTTGTCGGGAATTTTCGTACGCAAGCGTTGCTCAAGCAGGGTAATGCCATCACGACGTCGAGCCGACGCTCCGAGCAGTCTTGCATAGGCGATCAGGAGGTTGGTTTTAGCGCGACCCGAATGTACCACGGCCGACAGTTTGGACATGGCCAGCTTGGTATCACCGGTAGCCGCCTTCAACCGACCATAGCCGGCGAGACTCGTTTGATCACCGGGCTTGATCTGAAGCGCCTTTTCAAAGCTTTCAATGGCACCCGGCCAGTCACCGCGATTCATCTGAAGACTGGCAAGATGATTCAATACGTCAAGGTCATTTGGCGCCAGGCTATGAGCCCGGCGAAAATACTTTTCGGCAACTTCCCACAGGCCCTGCCGCTCCCAGACTTTTGCCAGCTCTCTCAGGGCCTCAAGATCCTGAGGGTCAATCTGCAGCACCTTTCCAAAGGCGGCAATCGCCTCCTGCACCTTACCCTGTGCGAGCCGTAGCAAACCCATACCGCGAATCGCAGCCGCGCACCGGGGATCCAGCACCAGCGCCCGTTCGAAGCGAGCCGCCGCTTCGGTTGACTCCCCTCGCTGCAATCGTACGTGCCCCAGGTTTGCATGGGCTCGTGCGCTTTTTTCGTCGAGCTCAAGCGCCTGCTCCAGAGCCGTGGCAGCCGCAGTGTGCTGCCCGTCGCGCAGTAACGCCAATCCAAGGTTGTTAGCCGCATCAACATAGGCCGGTGTAAACTGCAGCGCCGATTGAAAATGTTTGATCGCCCGGGTGAGATTTCCGGTACGCAGCATCAGCTTGCCGAGCTGGTTGTGTGACAGCGAAAATTCAGGACGCATGCGCAGCTCTTCAAAGTAAGCTGCTTCGGCTTCACGCAGGCGATTCTTTGCCACCAGCAGGTTACCAAGGCTGTTCTGAAATCCGACGCCGTAACGATTGAGCTCTATGGCTTTGAGAAGATAAGTCTCCGCAAGATCCAGCTCTCCTGCTCGATGCTCCACGGCGGCAAGAGCATGGAGAACCTCGGCATCCTCTGGTCGCCTTTGCATTTCCTCCAGATAGCACTCACGCGCCCGTTCGAGGTCCCCGCCAAGGAACGCCTCCCGACCGATATCGAACGCGCTTTTAAGGCTTTTTGTGTCGGCCATGATTCCTCAGAAATCATCTATACAGGTCACATCGCTGCTGACAGAAGTTTAGCATAACCAAGAATTTGCGGGGCAACAGGGCGCAATGACCGTAGTCATTATGATGACATCCGGCCAATAGAAAGCCGGCGAACATGAAGGGTAGTTACTGGTAAACTCGCATTGACAGTCGCGGCGGATCAAAGACCGGCGAATCAGGCAGCCATGCAACCTGTGCGCGCAGCTCCGATTCGTACTGCGTCAGACGATCGCGTTGACCGTTTTGCCGCTCGTCATTGCTGCGTCTGATGGCAAGATTCTGGAGGCGGGCAGCTGATTCAAAATCGTTAAGCGCCGCGTACACCATGGCAAGAGTCTCGGCAGCGGATGCGTCCGGGCGCTCTTCTTCGTGCCTCTCACCGATATCCTGCGCGCGACTCAGTTCCGAAGGATCACTGGAGCAGACGGCAAAACTGCGTGCGACTCCTTCCTGCGCCGCCCGACTATGAGAGTTAACATTAATTGCCTGCCTGAACCATTCGGTCCCCGCCTCGCAATCGCCCATCGCCAGTGCAGCCAATCCCGCGTAATACCGAACTTCGAGGTCGTTCTCGCGGGAGTCGGCGTAGTACGCGTAGTGCGTGAGTGCTTCTTCGAACCGCCGGATGCCGAACAGAGCGTGGGCCAGCGAAAGCCGGGGCGGTAAATAATCAGCATCTGCTTCAATCGCCGCCGCATAATGCGTCAGAGCCTGCTCATCCTGCTCACGACGCTCATACAATGACCCCAGAAAATAATGCGCTACTTCAGACTCGGGGTTAAGCCTGAGCGCGTCGAGATACTGCTGTTCCGCCAGGTCAACCTGTCCCACGACCTCAAGTGCCCGGGCATAAGCAAGCACAGCATCGTGGCTGCTGGGTGCAATGTCGGCGGCGATGGCGAAATCGGCAACGGCCTCTTCGAAGTTACGTGCCGCCATCAGCTCCCGACCCCGGTCAAGGTAGTAGCGAGAGCCTCGCGCCAGAGAGGACAGCGAATCCATGAGCGGCTGCTCGGAACCGGGCAACCCGTCTCCCGCTAACCGCCGATGCCTGCCGGCGCTGGCGGCACTTCCCAGCCTCAGCTGCAGCTGCGCCATGGGTCCGTGAAGCGATGTCGCCTCCGGTTCAAGCTCGAGCGCTCGCATCAGGCTTTCCATGGCCTTTGGGTACTGCCGCTGATGCGCGAGCAGCCTGGCCTCCAGTGCAAACCAGGCAGCCTGCAAGGGCACCGCGTCGGTCTGCTCCTGATCGCCCGAGTCGACGTCGTCATCACCGGAATCGCCGGTCATGCGGCTAATCGCTTTTAACGCCTTCAAATCGTCCAGCGCACCCGCGATGTTGCCGACCCTGGAGCGTACTTTCGCACGGGCGAACCGCACTTCAGGGTGATCGTGCAGTGCCAGCGAAGCCGACAATGCCTGCTCTGCCTCTTCGTGCCGGAAGCTGCGGTCAAGAGCCGTGCCGTAGTAGAAATACCAGTGAGGGTTTCGCACTCTTTGGGTCGCAAAGGACAAAGCATCCGCGGCGGCCTCGTCAAAATGATGGGCGAGATAAACCTGGCCGAGCTGGGCATAGGCCCTGGCTTCATCTCCCGGCAGATCAGACGTAGCCAATTGGTCGCGCCAGCGACCGAGCGCGTTTTCGAGCGTGCGCCTGACTTGCTCTTCGAGCAGATCAAGCCGGGGATGACGAACCCTGTGCTCCACACTTTCCTGCGCCTGACAAGCGGCCAGACATACGACCAGCAAAAGCAATACCAGGCGCTTCATGGCTGGCCTTGCCCGCGAATCAGCGAATGATATCGAGGCTCGACGGGTACAGTGAAGCGCTCCGCCGGTGCTCCGGGCCATGTCACCTCATACGTGACGAACTCTGCGTCTTCCGGCAAGTGATAAAAAATCAGGCGTGGATCGCTGGCACTCAGATAACCGTGCGATCGTCGAATTTCGCGGGTACCCGCAGCCTCCGGGTCCAGTTGTTTTACCCGCGCACCAGTGACGGCAAGCCCGGTGTCTTCGGACACAGCAGAAATTCCAATCCAGTTTTCGGGGTTTCGCGTGCTGCGCAGAATCTGTGCCGGCCCGCCATTATTTGTGATCACCAGATCGAGATCGCCATCGTTATCGAGATCGCCGGAGGCAACGCTGCGGGACGCATGGGGTCGCGGCGTAAGGCGCTCGGCGTTTTCTTCCCACACATCGAATTCTATGGGTGCATCGGCCACCGGCACATTCGCTTCGCCGTGAGCTGGAGGAGTTGCCGTGTCTACTGTAGCCATCGTGCCCGCAATCGCAGCGGTGCCACCTTCCGGCTGATACCCGCGTTCCTTGCTCTGCAGAAACAGCGTGTTCGACTCCCGCAGCGGCAAGAGGTCTCCGGCGTCGAGCTGTGCCTGCCGCTGGCGAGTCGCTCCGTTGGCAACAAATACATCATCGAAACCATCGGTGTTCGCGTCCAGCACAACAAGCCCGGCACCGCTCTGTGATGCGCTAACCCCGCCTGCAATCAGATCGTCGGCGATAAAGTTACCCAGCCCGTCGTTAAGATAGACCTGATGCGGCTCATCCAGGCTGTGCGACACAACCAGATCAAGGTCATCGTCGCCATCCATATCGGCGGCATCAACGCCAAAGCTTCCCCGGTACCTGCCCAGGAAACTTGCAGCTGCTCCGGAGGACCGGGTCAGGTCACTGAACCTGCGCCCGCGCTCGTTAAGCCACAGCGTATTGGGTGCGCCAGGGGAGGCAACGTAAACGTCGGGCAGACCATCGTTGTTAAAGTCCCCCGCGCGAACTCCGAGACTCGGAGCCTTGTTCGCCACCAGATTCCAGTCGAGGCTGACATCTTCGAAGACGACGTCACCGGACTCCAGTGTCTCAATATTAAGCAGCAGCTGATCGTGTAACGGGACATACGCACCGGCGTCGCAATAGTCCGGTCGACTGGTGATCGATCGCCACTCCATGGAAGCATCAAATTCGGCAACATTGGCAATGTAAACATCGGGCCGCTGGTCGCCGTTGGCGTCCAGCCAGACTAAAGAGGCACTCCAGGCTTCATCAGTTCCAAAGGCCCCGGCCCCGGCCCCGGAAACGACAAAGCCTGCTTCATGGTTTAGCAGCAGGCGATTGACGCCAAGCGTGGTGACTGCAACATCCAGACGTCCATCCAGATTGGCATCGCCTACCGCCACCCCCATGCCAGGAAAATCCGACGCGAACGCCGGCTGATCCGGAGCCCGGTCAAAGCGCAGCCGGTCACCTTCTGACTCATTAATCCAGATTTCGTCCGGACCACCCAGCCCCCCACGACCCTGAACAAGATAGATATCCAGATCGCCATCGTTATCCACATCAAAAAGCGCAACGCCACTGCCCAGAATGGGTGGCAGGGCCAGCGTATTATCGCTGCCATTCTGATGCACAAACTGAAGCCCGCTGAGTTCGGTGACGTCTTCATAAATCGGCAGGTCCGGGCCTGAACCGGAGCAGGCTCCGAGGCAGAACACAAAGAAACACAGGCAGAGTTTTGGCCAACGCACATTCACTTGAACATTCTACCCATGGAAATCACCAGATTCAGCGAGCGGCCCCGGAACTGCTCACTTTTTGATCAGACTTGCCGCTGCCGGGATAGTTCGCACCGCAAAGCGATGATTCCCACTTATACACCGACTGCTTTAAACCTGTGCTGAATCAATTGCCTGAGTGGGCAATACCCAATCAATGACTTTCATCTTGGAGAATTATTGGCGACACTGTAATCCATGCGATCACTTGCGATAATTCTGGTGTCAGTTCTGACTATGGCCTGCGACCCGCCAGCCGCCGGCACGGACGCCGTGGTCATACCCGACTTCGAGGGCACGTGGTATGGCATACGACCCGACGGCGTCAACACCTTCCATTCCGACAGTACGTTTCTTGCCAGCGGCGACATTGTCGTGCGTTTTTTTTCCTGCCTGTCGAGCAAGACAGAATCGCAGTGGACCGACAGAGGCACATGGTCGTGGGAGAACGACCTGCTGACCATTACGCTGGTCAGCGCTCAGGGTGACGACAACGATGGGGAAAGCTACACCCATCAATACAGACTGTTAACGGACGACCATGACAAGCGAACGTATCGCAGCCTTACCGGGGACTACACGTTCTGGCTTCATCGACGCTGGCGTGATGAGCCGTACGATTGTACAACGACGAAAGCCGACATCGACGCCGACCGCGCAGCGGCGCTCGCCAGCGGGCGTTTTCAAACCGCTTACCCGGACTACATGGAAACCGACCAATGAGCTCACCGCTAATTCTTTCAATCGATCAGGGCACGACCAGTTCACGAGCGGTGATTTTTGACGCTTCAGGAAAACCGGTAGCGAGTGCCCAACAAGAGTTTACTCAGCACTTTCCCAAAGACGGCTGGGTGGAACATGACGCCAATGAAATCTGGCAGTCGGTTCATGAGACCTGCCGCAAGGTGCTGGCGACAATAAACGCCGACAGCGTAGCCGCCGTTGGTATAACCAATCAGCGCGAGACAACCGTGGTCTGGGATCGACGAACCGGAGAACCCGTCAGCCCCGCTATCGTATGGCAGGATCGACGTACGGCCGGCTTCTGCCAGGAACTGGATGCGCAGGGCCACGGAAAACTGATTTCTGACCGGACCGGGCTCCTGCTTGACGCCTACTTTTCCGCCACGAAAATTCGATGGATTCTGGATCACGTAGACGGCGCGCGGCAGCTGAGCAACGAGGGCCATCTGGCTTTTGGCACCGTGGACAGCTTCCTCATCTACAAGCTCAGCGAGCGCTCACGACATGTAACTGATGTGACCAATGCCGCACGCACCATGTTGTTCGACATCCATACGCTGAGCTGGGATCAACAGCTGCTGGACCTGTTTGGTGTGCCGGCGAGCATGCTCCCGGATGTTCTCGACTGCGACGCGTACTTCGGTGATGCCAGCGTACTTTTTGATCATCCGGTACCCATACACGGCGTACTTGGAGATCAGCACGCAGCAACAGTGGGTCAGGCCTGCTTCGAACCGGGCATGATCAAGAGCACCTACGGCACCGGCAATTTCGTCATGTTAAACACAGGACAAAGGGCACTGAAATCGGAGCATCAGCTGCTGACCACGATTGCGTATCGACTGGACGGCACCACTACGTACGCGCTCGAAGGTTCCGTTTTCATCGCCGGCGCCGTAGTTCAGTGGCTGCGCGATAAACTCCAGGTTCTCGATCAGGCGGCCGACAGCGAAGCGATTGCTGAATCACTCGACGATCAGGGCAGCGTTGTTATGGTGCCGGCGTTTACAGGCCTGGGAGCGCCACACTGGGACGCTGACGCCAGGGGCGCCATTTTCGGTTTGACGCGTAACACCGGATTCGAGCATATCGTAACCGCAGCTCTTGAGTCCGTGTGCTACCAGTCACTGGATCTGCTCAGCGCGATGCGCGCCGACGGAGCCACGATCAGCAGCCTTCGGGTCGACGGCGGCATGTGCGCCAATAGCTGGGTTATGCAGCTGCTCTCCGACATTCTGGAGCTGCCCGTTCAAAGGCCGGAGAACATTGAAACCACGGTGCTAGGTGCAGCCGTCGTCGCCGGACTGGGCGCGGGAATCATCGGATCACTGCAGGACATCACGACACTGTGGAAACTGGACAGAGAATTCGTGCCATCCATGGCCGACGGCAAACGACAGGAAAAAATCAAACGCTGGAATAGCGCCGTGGCGAAAGTTCGGTATCAGGTCTAGACGCGGGCGATCCTTCTGACCGACAGAGAATTATCCAACCTGGATTATTGAGCCCGGACAATATCTGATCGTCGCGGCAGCAGATGAATCCTGCAACACTGTCGGCAATCGTCTACCCTAGAGCAGGCTCAGCTGCGACCGGGATGGATGATTGCGCGCAAACTGGCTCGTATCGAGCTGAGGGCGCTCTGTCACATCGAGCCCGCATTTTTTAACCACCTTGTCGAAGCGCGTTTGAATCATTCTGGCGTACGGACCGGTACCGGTCATACGCTGTGAAAAGTCCGAGTCATTGGCTTTTCCATTGCGCGAATCGCTGACCAGATTGAGCACGTGCCGGGCCTTCAGGGGATAGTGATCAATCAACCAGTCTGCAAACAGTTCTTTTACTTCATATGGAAGGCGCAAGAAAATATAGCGCGCACTGGTCGCCCCTGCGTTTGCAGCGGCTCTCACAATCGATTCGATTTCATGATCGTTGAGCGCCGGTATCACAGGAGCCAGCAACAACGTAACGGGAATCCCTCGCTTACTGAGTTCCTTAACAACTCTTAGTCGCGCAGAAGGCGACGCCGTCCGCGGCTCAAGAGTTCGCTTCAGTGAGTCGTCGAGCGTCGTAATGCTGACCGCGACCGACACCAGATTACGGTGCGCCATGCGTTCAAGAATATCCAGATCCCGCAGAATCAGTGACCCCTTCGTAATTATGGTCACCGGATGATCCAGGCGGTCCAGTACTTCAAGTACTTCCCGGGTAATCTTGCGTTCTTTCTCAAGCGGCTGGTAAGGATCCGTGTTCGCGCCCAGATTAATTGGCGAACACTGGTAACCCGGAGCCATCAGTTCGCGCTCCAGCGTGGCCGCAGCATTGGTCTTTGCAAACAGGCGGGTTTCAAAGTCCAGTCCGGGTGATAGATCGACGAAGCTGTGACTGGGCCTTGCGTAGCAATACACACAGCCATGCTCACATCCGCGATACGGATTTATCGACTGATCAAACGGAACGTCGGGGGACTGATTACGACTGATAATACTGCGAACAATCTCGTCGTGTACCCGGGTGGGGATCTTCGTCGGCGGTAAGTCATCCGGCTCCATGAACCAGTCATCGCTTACTGCCTCACTGCTGAACCTGGCGAATCTTGGTTTGGGCGAGGCGGCTACTCCCCGACCGCTGCGCACAGAGCGCTGCAAACGCGCATTGGGCGCTGTCACCCGGCTGTTCGCCCCGTCAAAAAGATCCTGAATGGTTGGCTCTTGTTTCATACTGTATATTTATACAGTATTCTTTCATGAGGATCAACGCGTCAATTCATGCACCTGGTTAATCTCTAAGCCATTGTAAATACTGACTTCTCCATCAGGCCAAACAATTTCGACGGCGGCTTCTGTCGCGGCTCCGAGGCCAAATAAGGCATCAGCCGGAATCTGCGACAAATAGCTGCGAGCCGGCATGATCATTTGCCGCTGCGTCTGCCCACCCGCCGCAACGGAGACTTTTGCTCCAATCGCTCGCGGATTCTTACCCGTCTGGCGCAGCGTAACTCTGAGCCAGTTCGCGTCAGACTGGTCGCCACCATCATTGCGCAGAACCAGCGGCGCGGCCCCGATCTGGGTTAATACAACGTCCGGATCACCGTCGTTGTCGAGATCAGCAGCCGCGGCACCCCTGCCAATAATGGGCGTGGCTAAATCACCCAGACTGGCGTCAGGAATACGCACGAAGGTTCGACGACAGGCCTCACCGCAGTTCCAGAAAAGCTGCGCAGGCTGGGCGTGCTGCTGGCTGGGCTGAACGGTGTTGATGTCATCTTCAACATGACCGTTAGCCGTGATCAGGTCGGGTCGACCATCGAGGTCGGCATCAAAAAACTGAAGCCCAAAGCTCAAAGCCCGCCTGCTGTCCGGTCCTATGCCAGAGACAATGCTCTCGTCGGTAAACACATCGCTACCGCGAGACACATAAAACGATGTCATTTCGTTGGCGAAGTTACCAATGACAACCGCTACATCACCGTCGTTTTTATAAAACGCCGAGTCAACGCCCATCGCACCGGTCGCGTTACCACTGTTATCAAATGCCATTCCCATCAGCGCGCCCTGCTCGATGAACGAGCCATTACCCTGATTAAGAAACACAAAGTTTTGCACCGTATCGTTAGCCACAATCAGGTCAATGGCGCCATCGCCGTTTAGATCTTCAGGTCGAACAGCGAGCGCCTTGCCAACCGGCTGGCCGGTGGCGGAATTGGTGACGTGAATGTTTTCGCTGATATCCGTAAAGCGCTCTCCATCATTGCGCCAGAGACGGGACTGCGTGCCTCGATAGTTGGTCGGTGGTCCGTAGGCTCTGCCGATGCCCGTCAACTGATAGTCTACTTCGAGATCGATGTCCCGAGACCATTCGACATAGTTCGCCGAAAACAGATCCAGGTCACCGTCGCCGTCCATATCGAAGAAAGCGGCGCTGGTACTCCACTCGGTCGCACCGCCTTGTGTTCCAAGATCTACTTCCACAAAGCGCTCGCCATTCTGGTTACGAAGCAGTCGATTGGGTCCAACCGTCGTCACATAGAGATCTTCGAAACCATCACTGTCAAAATCGCCAACGGCAACACCCATTCCATAGTCGGTAAGCGCCAGACCCGCAGCCTCTGTAACGTTTTCGAACTGCCAATCACCATTATTTTTATACAGCGCGTGCGTCGCCGCCTGGCCGCTTGACTCCCACGGCCAGTCTGACGAATTGACCAGGAATACATCAATCAATCCGTCGTTGTTATAGTCGAACAACGCCACGCCACCACCCATGGTCTCGGGCAACAGCTTCAATCCATACGCACCGTTCGTATGAACAAATTCGATTC
This sequence comes from uncultured Gammaproteobacteria bacterium, assembly GCA_963922815.1. Lineage (GTDB taxonomy): Bacteria > Pseudomonadota > Gammaproteobacteria > Steroidobacterales > SZUA-146 > SZUA-146. Next base: position 56,159 of record CAWUKD010000002.1, on the reverse strand, counting down.
CCGACGCACTCGCGACATTGACGAAGCGAATGGCCGGCGCCTCAGGTTCGGCTGTGGTTACCACCGCCGGCCCCGTTTCATTGCCCTGAACGACGGGTCCCTCGGACACCTCACGCTGCTGCCACCACCAGAAACTGGCACCGATCAGGGCAATCGCAGCGAAAACCCACAAAGAACGTCGCAGATAGACACCAATAATGGCGTCATCCTGAACGTCAGAAAACTCGTCGGGCGGTGTTGTTGTCATGCTCGGATGCCTGCGTCAGAAAAACCGGAATCGTAGTCTAATGGGAAACCCCTGACTTTGCATTGGTGGTGACCGGGCGCCACTGCAAGTCGTTAATCACAATCGCGTCCGCGGCATGGTTAGCCGCCGGATCGTTCCGCCGCGCGGTACTGATCGCAAAATCGCGAGCGTTGTCGTCCGGTTTGTACTTGGCGTGTTCACTACGATGTACGTTCGCTTTGTCTTCATCGCCCAGCAGCGCATACACCTGAGAAAGCCCGTAATGAGCCGTCGCATTTTCAGGATCAATGGACAACGCGCGGGCATAGGTGTCCCGCGCCTTATTCAGCAATCCGGAACCGGCATCGCCACGCTCCAGTCGGGACAGCTCAACATAGGTATCGGCAAGGTCATTCAATACGCGATAGTCCTTACTAAAATCAAAGCCGCGCTCGCGTGCGTTTTGATAGTTCGTATTGATAACGTTTTCGAAGTTGGCCGCGGCTTCTTCGAGATAGCCATTTTGCTTGTTGACCCGTCCGGTAAAATAATCAATTGACCAGGGCGGCGACGGCGTGGCATGCGCCGACGCCTGTTCAAGCGACAAGGCGGCATCATCCAGCCTTCCTTCACGCAGGTAAACTCTGGCCAGATTCATCGAACCATCCGCCCGACCAAGGTCAACCACCTGCCTGAACGCGGCCTCCGCCTGTCGCAACTCACCGGCACCCTGCTTGCGTAGCAAACCAATGCCGTAGTCGTTCCAGCGTTGCCATTCAGGAATCGGCTTACGCCCCTCCCGATCCACTTTAAGCTCGGGATTCATCGGTGACGGATTCTGACTGAAGCGCAAGGCCGTCACCGGGGTAGCCGCACGATCGCCAGGGGCTTCGACGGCCCCGGAATCTGACGGCTGCACGCTGAGCGTTACACGATCAGAAGCAATGGTGATAATCGGCAGGTCGTTATAAAGCGCTGGATCATCAGCAAACAAACGATAAAACAACGTGTCAAACTTGCGATAGTGCAGGCGCGCCTCAATCGTTACGTTACGGGCTGTGGGTGGAACACGGAAGCGATAATGTACGACATCGGCCGCGCCCGGCGGTATCTGGTGATTGTACAGCGCGGTAAAAATGTCTTCGGCGTTGCGTCTGTCAATGCGTGCGCCATTCTTGTCAAGAACGTAGGCATTGACGAAGTGCGCCCACGGATCCACTTCGCCCGATTCAGGATCCAGCTTGCCGCTGGCGCCGATGACTTCGCCGTCGGCTGACAGGGTTACTTCCACCCACACCTGATTCGAGTCTGCCGTACCCTGAGTAAACGTGTGCCCCAAAGTCATTGTACGCAACACGGTTTCAAGCAAATAGGTCTTGCCGGCCTGCAGCACTTCACTGCTGTCTTCCAAAGGCGCGTGCAGTTTTCCGTCAATGCGCCCTTCTTCTTTGAGGCCGAACAAATCTACACGCAGCGAACCTTCAAGAATATCCCGATGGGCACCGTTGGCTCGATCTCCAAACCCAAGCACATGCGGGATAGCGGTGTTAGCGCTCGGAAACTGGTGGTTATGCACCTTTAGCTCACCGGAATCGTCAAATTCGGCGGCACCAAAGTCATCGGAGGCTTCCAGTTCCATGTGGCAGCCGTTGCAGTTCGACTCGGCCTTGGGCGGATAATAGAAACTGGTCACACCGTGCCCGGACACTCCGCTCAGGAGGAACGCGTCGTAGTGGTTTTGACCTCGAAGCCATTTGTACTTATTGAGTTCCTCGGGCAAATGTACTTTGTGGCACGTACCACAAAACTCCGTACTCTTGTGCAGCGGCTTGAGAAACGTCTTCTTGTGAAACTCGGGCTTCGCCTTTACCAGCAGACGATTGATCGCCTGAAGCGTGGGCTTGTCGCTGTAGGCGAACGGATAGTGTAGCGGCTCTTCAATCGTGTAGTCGGCGTTACCGCGCACGCTGTTTAGATTGGTAATAGCGTGACAGCTGGTGCAAGTGATACCGGCATGTGCGGTCGGGTGATTCACATCATCAAAGTTGGGGTCATCGAAAGCGCCGCTGAAAAAGGGCACGGGGTCATGGCATCCGGCGCAAAACCGGGCCGCCTGAACATCACCGTCTCTGGCCATCGACATGGCGCGGGTTCCTCGCACCGAATGCAGGTACGCCGGGTTATTGAATGAACTGAGATGATGCATGCTGTCTTTCCAGCTTGCATGAGTGTCAGCGTGACACTGTTCGCAATAGCCATCCATCATCAGGGCTTCTTCGGGTATGAACTGGCCGCTTGCCGTTCGCGCCAGTGATGGGAAGAAATATTCTTCGCCCGACTCCGGACCCTCCACGTTCCATTGGCGCGGGTCCTGCATTTGCCAGACCAGCGCGACGGCCGTTAACGCCGCCGCCACGCCGCCAACCCATAATCCGGCTCGCCAGTTAATGCGGCGTCCGGCCAGCCGATGCAGCACGAAGAGCCAGCCAATAAACAGCGGACTCAGGGTATGCAGCCAGTAAGCGCTGCTTCGCGCGCCGGCATGCCTGATCTCGATAAACGGCACGCCCTGTGTCAACGTCAACCCGGTAACCAGCAGCAGCAGGGACACGACGAACAGTGCATACCCCACTTTTACCGCGCGACGGTTGGGCCTGTTGCGGGCATTCTTGATGTGTATCGCACCGTACACGATCACCGGCACGATAATGATAAACCCAAGTATCAGATGGGCGAGAAACATGTACTGGTAGAAGAAGTTCTGGTAAGTCTCGCCGGTAGACCACTCCAGAATAGAGGTCGCAATCAGATAGACCGCATTGGCCGACAGCAGGGCAAACAAAACAAAAACGAAAATCAGCAGTTTCTTGAGTCGCGGTCCAACCGCGGGTACATATTTTTTTCTACGCGTCATACGGGGTTCGCTTAAGTTATCTTCCTGGCACTAGTAACAGGCCGTATGCTCGACCGTGTCGTCGTTCACCCGCAGCCCTCTGAATATTTATCTGCACATAGAACGGCACCGGAAGCCCGATCATAAGCTACACCGTCGTTCACAGCTAGCCGCGTAGCGGAATGATTGCTATTTCGTTCCGCTAGTACCCGTCGCGGAACCGCGTGTTGTAGGTGTTATGTAAGGCGCGATTTGCCGATGGGAATTCAGGCAGTGGACCCACGGTTCCAGAGTCCTGGGTGTACATATCCATGTCCTTGGCATAGCCCGAAACGAAAAACACGTATCGACGCGTCCATCCATTGTTCAATTTTCCGGGCGTGTCGAACGCCAGCTCGGCATCCTCGCCGGGCCCAATGACCACAAACGCGCCATCGGTTTCGTCGAGCAGCGGTTTAACGTCACCCAGCACAGTGTAATACCCTTCCGGATATCTCGTGTCCCAAAACGGAATACGCTGACTGAAATCATAGTCGGGGCGCCGCTGCGGCTGCTGAATGCGCTTGGGAAAACCGCTTTGCATGAGCTCGGCTTCGCGCAGATGCAGAAACTGGCGAACCACATCGGCTTCGGGAGGTTCTTCAATCTCGACCAGGCTCAACGCGTCCCAGTAAATTTCCAGATTTCCGCTCAGGCGAAGCTGTGTCGTATTCGGCGGCAACACGCCCAGCGGAACCGACATCTCACGCGGCATGCCGGCCGGATAACCGAAGTTCTTGTGGAGCATCGTCCAGTTGCCGGCATCATCGCCCGCCTCCAACGACGGCGGCGTGTACAACGCCCCGGACTGCCAGGCCGCAAAAACGGTTTGCGAGTACGGATACTCGACCCATCCCGATGCTTTCAGCAATAACGGTCCACGTTTCGAATTCAGTGGCTCATCAAATTTCATGACCACGCTGTGTGGCGTTTCGAGCATACCCAAAAACCTTGGGTGCGCATTGCCAAGGTCCGCTGCGACAAAATCCGTTTGGGCAACTGCAGCGGTCAGGTCCGCGCCGTCCCCGCGAACCACCTGCGCGGCCTTGAATTCGTTCCGATAGTAGCGGGGCTGGCCTGTGGCAACAGGCTGTCCTGTCGACATGCGCTCATCCAGCACCATGTTCCAGCCCGGAGCCAGGTCGTATGCAACAAGCTGCGCATTGTCGAGCAAAGCCAGCTCTTCCATAGGCTCGGTTACTTTGAGTTTGAGCGCACCATCGATGGGCTGAAGCAGCTCTTCGGGAATCGCAAAGTATTCCCATGGTCGAGGTTCGCCATAACGGGAAGCCCCCTGTGCCGCCGGGTCGTGCAGAAACCCGATACCACCCACGCCAAGTACATCGCTCAGAAATGTCCATTCCTCGCCGTTCCAGGCAAACAGAACCGGACAACTGGACAATTGCCTTTGGGTCTCGGTGACGTTGTGCTGCCGGCCCGCCTCCAGGTTCAGCTCAGTCTGAAACACACCGTCGGACCAGTCGATCGCAATATAGTCCACGACTTCGTCAGAGCCGAGGCCCACAGCGATGGGCTGGGAACTCTGTCCGCGACCGGTATGACGGTCAAAATTATCTTTGATGGTCCACTGCGAGCCACGACGTATGGCGACGCGAGTACCAACGCCGGATCGGTTCGACCGCATCGAATCGGCTTTTTCTTCCTGACCTTCAAACGTCAGCGCCGCAAATTTGCCGCGGCCGGGCCCCGGCGGAAATCTCAGTAAATGCTGCCCTGCCGGCGTATCCACGAGTGCCACGATTGATGGCCCTTTGTCCGCATCGGCAACCAGATGCATCGCATTGGAAATATCGCCTTCAAATTCAAACAGCGTCGTCACGCTGTCGGCACCCAGACTGAGCACACGCAAACCGTCGTCATCGACGAGCAGCATATCCAGCGTGCCGTCTCCGTTAAAATCACTGACATCCATCTCAACGGATGAACCCGCATTCGCGGACACAGTCGACAACACGCGACTCGTCCAGGACTCCGCGCCATCGCGCGTCCATTGCAGCAGCTGCCCTGTGACTCCTATCCCGTAAAGCTCAATGCGGCCGTCGGCATTGGCGTCGGCCGCGGTCAGCGCCAGAAGATCGGTGTCCAACAGGGTTCCCGGCACCTGAGCGGCATCGACGTCGCCGGCAGGCGTGTAATCCCACAGCCGGTCGTTAAACAGAATGTCGACACCACCCGCAGTTACCACCAGCAGGTCCGTGTCGCGATCGCTATCGAGATCAGCGGCCACAAGGTTACGCCCCGATCTGTCGCTAAGCGCGAGATCGCGCTCTTCACGCAAACTGCGAAAGGAGCGATCTCCGTTATTACTCAGCACATCATGACCGCCCGACTGGAACGCGACAAAAAGATCCAGGTCTCCATCGTGGTCAGCATCCAGAAGCTGAAGATCACTGCATTTCTTGTTGCCGGTTAGCGACTGCAATGGCCGCTTTAACGCCCAGCTGTCTACGCCCGTTTTGAAATGAACAGTAACCGAATCGGGCCCGCACGCAGCCAGATCCACTTTTCCATCATTGTCGATATCAGACCAGGCAACCGCAATCATCGGTCCCAGCTCGCTCAGCGGATGGTTTTCAAGCTGTCTATACTCTTCCTCGCCTGCCTGAATAACCTGTGCAGGGCCTTCCAAGTTTGCCACAAAAATATCCTGCAGACCATCATCCCCCAGATCAACCGTGGTCAGGGAGCGGTCTCCCGGCACCGCAAAGGTCGCAATGGTCTGCGGTTCCATAAACAGCGGCCCCTGGGGGATCGCGACGTCCTGAATGCTGTCCAGACCCACCGCCAGAGCATCGGCTTTGCTGCCCATACGCGTATATTTGGTTTCTGCGAGTCGAGCCCTGGGATTATCGGCCAGCCGTTCGTAGATAGCCTGCATTTCGAGGCCCTCCTCACGATTACCCGATCGCACATGGAGCAGGAAAGCGCCGTAATAGGCACTTCGCAGGTAAGGATCTATGCGAATCGCGCGCGCAAAAAGCTCACGCGCCGCGTCCGGGTCATCGGTTTGAGTAAGAACCGCCAGATAGTAAGCCGCATACGCATCGTTGGGATCTTCATCCAGCACCCGTTGATAGCGCTGTTTGGCCAGTTCGGCTTCACCGGCGCGTTCGGCTAACAGGCCCGACACGAAACTGGCGCGAAGGTTGTCCGGGTTTTCGCTCAACACCTCTTCGAGGTAGCCTCGGGCGAGAACCTCATCACCTTCCATTTGTCGATTCAAAGTGGCAATGGCGAGGTTAACTTTAACGTCAGCCCAGCGCGGCTGTCGATCAACGGCCTCGCGAAACGCCTCGCGCGCACTCGCGTAATCAAAGTAGCCCATCAACGCTACGCCGCGATTATTGATTTCAATATCTTTAGCCGTGAGCTGCAGGGACTCCTGACCGCCTGTCGTTACATCGGCATCGCCGCACCCGATAACAAAAACAGCAGCCAGCCATATAGTGGCGACGCGGCGAAGCCGGGAACCAACCCGACTTAGCTGTTCAGGCAGATGAGTATTGGGCATGGGTGTCTAATCCTTTTGGCGTTTCTTAACGGTTTCTTTACCTTCACCAATCCGGGCGTTTAGCGACTCGATAGTAATCGCCTGGTCGCCCGCCGGTGCGAGATAATCATGTTTCAAATATGAGTGGGCAGAGGTGCGCAGGTGGCTACGCATATCATGCCCGGTTCGTCGTTCGCGCTCGTGTCGCAGCTGCCCGATATTGATAGGAGCAACTACCACTCGCTCACCCGGCCCCGCATCTGCCTGGGCCAGTACGCGACCATCGTAGTCCACCACCATACTACCGCCTGGCCAGCAAAACGGCGGGTAGTTGGCAAACTCGGCGCCCTGATTGGAGGCCACAACGTACGCTGTATTTTCTATCGCCCGGGTCTGATTGATCAATCCCCACCAGTTCATCGGTTCCGCCGTACCCCAGGGGTTCATGTAGGCAGACACCCGCAAAATAACTTCGGCACCGTTGAAACCCAGCTGGCGAATGGTTTCCGGAAACAGCCAGTCGTAGCAAATGGCAACACCGAGCTTTCCAAGCTCCGTATCCACCACCGGGAACAGCTCTTCCGTATAGTTTCCCAGATCCGCCGGCGAGGTATGGACCTCCCAGGGTATCCAGGTATTTACTTTACGGTACCGGCTCAGAATACCATCGGGGCCAATCAGCAGCGTTGTATTAAACAAAGCGCCCGGGTAATTCTCATCAACCTCCAGAAAAGTGCCGGTCTGAATGTAACAGCCGTGTTTTCTGGCCAGCTTTTCATACTGTTCGGTATGTTCATTAGGCAATGTTACGGCAAGCCGTTTTTTCAATTCCGACGTCGTTTGATAGAGCGGTACGGCGTGCGCAAATTCGGGAAACACAAACAGACGAACGTCAAAAAAAGGCTCATACCCGGCGATCGTCTGCTCGAGCATGGCGCACATCCGTTTCGTGTTGGCAGCGATTCCCTCACGATCTGCCGGCGCTTTGAAATCCGTCTGGCACGCGGCCGCGTAGTAGAGTTCCGTCACCTCAACGCTCCGTAGCACGCTCGCCCATCAACGCATATTCTCGCGCGCGTTCGCCGCGCAGCCGAATTGGCGCAATACCCGTCCATCCCGCTATTGAGATTCCGCTGAAAGGACGTTTGATTAACTTTAGTGGTCATTCAATCGTTCACTGATCCGAGAGGTTACCTATTCCAGTCACTTCGCGTGCCGGGCGTTACATGCCGATCGGGCACGCACCTGGCACGTCGACGAGACTATACAGGATGCCGTCAACTACCGGTGAATCGCCGCCCACAATCAGCGCACGATGTTAGACCCTGACCGTGTGGAAAGCCGTCTTGGTATGGGGTTATTCGCGATGATACTGGCAGTCGCCATCGGACGGCCAGTCCTGCCCGGACAGAGCGACTAGAGTCTGCTCAGCGTCCCTGGACGGCCCTATTGAAACCCTGTGATTCACACCTTTCGTACGATGTAAGCGCAATAAAAAAACCCCGCACGCGGCGGGGTTTTGTCATAACTGTGGCACGAGCGCTGCTCGTGCGACTGCCGATCTAGCTGGCAGCGGGTCGTCGTCGAATCAGGCCAAGTCCGGCCAGACCGCTGATCATCAGCCATACGGCTGCAGGCAGTGGTACTGGCGCAGCAAGATCAATGTCACCGTCACCGGAAATGGTATTGCTGAATGGACCAGAAGCAGCACCAAACACGGTGTCTTCAGAAGTAAACCCGGTGGTTACCAGGTAGTACGTGGTACCAGCCGTGAGGCTCAGGTCCAGAATTTCCGAGCTACCTGCACCAGACGGGCCATCGTCATCAGCCGCAATTCCGTTTAATAGACCATTTGACGGGTCGAAGGCGTTGGCGTAAACGAAAATCATGCCGTCAAACTGAGTACCGGCATCGTTCATGCCCTGAGCAGAACTGATGTCGTACATGCCGTCTTCAGAAACGGTGAATGCCTGAACTGAATACAGGGTGGTGTCCGCATCGAGCATGGCGAAATCCGCATCGGGATGCATCCATGAACCATCAGCACTGGTTTCCGTGTTGCCGGTGTAAGTGACCGAATCAGCGGCAGCAAACGCAGCGAACGTAAACATGGAAGCGAGTGCAATCGCTTTGAGAATTCTTGTCATTTTCTTATCCCCCCAATGGGCGCAATCTATAATTATCAGGTATATCGCAATGGACTCTTTCGAACCCGAGAACACGTTCCTGCTCACTTAACGTGAATCTTTGAAGCGCGTACTCAATAAATCGATAGTTCGGGCGTGTTTTTTATTTTTGCCCGCCAAATGATCTGCGACCAGTCTAGCACTGCTGGCCGCCTGTGCGCGATCATTTTGACATATTCCGATGCCGCGGCCGGCAACACCCCTCTCTGTCACCCTGCCCCATGTTGCTGAGCGGCCGCAGACTATGTTGAAAATGCTCGTGAGCCGTCCCGATGCCTCACTGCACCACAAACGCCGCATCACTTGTTTTTCTATTCTATATCAGGAGCTTAAGTTGCATCCGCATAGTGCTCTGCAAAGGTCTGCCTGATGGCCAGCTTATTGAGCTTGCCGGTTGCCGTATGCGGCAATTCGTCAACGAAAACAATATCGTCGGGCATCCACCAGGCGGCCATTTTTCCGTCGAACCAGCGCTTCAGGGTATCTGCATCGAGATGCGCTCCCGCTTTCCTGACCACCACCAGCAGCGGTCGCTCGGTCCATTTGGGATGATTGATGCCGACGGCGGCCGCCTCAGCCACACCTTCGCACTGCATGGCGATTTCCTCGAGCTCAAGTGAGCTGATCCACTCACCGCCTGACTTGATCACATCTTTGACGCGATCGGTAATTTCCATAAATCCTCGCGAATCAATGGTGGCGACGTCGCCGGTATCGAACCAGCCGTCTTCATCATGTGCCTCGCTGTGATCCAGTTTGAAATAGCCCTCGCAAACATACGGCCCTCTTACTTTGAGCGTACCGAAGTCGGTCCCGTTCCAGGGCAGCTCCTCGCCCTCCGGGTTGACGATCTTCATGCTGATCCCAAACGGCGGGCGCCCCTGCTTGGCCCGCAGAGTATCAATTTCGTCGGGCGACACGTCGGGACACACCCTCAAATCGGGTGTAAACGACCCCAGAGGACTGGTTTCTGTCATACCCCACGCGTGGTGAACAAACACATCGTGCTTGTCCCGGAACTGATCCATGATCGACGTTGGACATGCCGCACCGCCAACAATCGTGCGCTGGAGTTTGGTCAGCGTCAGCTTGTTTTGATCCAGATACTCGAGCAGCGCGAGCCATACGGTCGGCACGCCCAGCGCCAGCGTGACGTTTTCCGTTTCCATCAGGTCGTAGAGCGTAGCACCGTCGGCCAGCTTGGGTCCCGGCAGGATCAGTTTGGCCCCCACAATCGGCGACGCATAGGGCACGCCCCAGGCGTTGGCGTGGAACATGGGAACAACGGGTAAAACACTATCTGCAACACCCATGTCGAAGACATTGGGCTGCAGCGAAGACATGGTGTGAAGAAAATTGGAGCGGTGCGAGTACAACACGCCTTTTGGGTTACCCGTCGTGCCAGAGGTGTAGCACAGTGAACTGGCCGAGCGCTCGTCGACTTCGGGCCATCTGAAGTCATCCGATTCGCCGCTTAGCAAGGCTTCGTAACAGTGGACATTCTCGAGCGAGGTCTCGGGCATATGGGCTTCGTCGGTCAAAACGATATAGCCTTTCACCGAATTAAACTGGCTGTGCAGCTTCTCGAACAAGGGTACAAACAACGGATCCGTCAGAATCCATTCATCTTCTGCATGGTTGACTATGTGCAACAACTGCTCGGCAAAGAGCCGCGGGTTGATCGTGTGACATACCGCTCCCATGCAGGGAATCGCGTAGTAGGCCTCAAAGTGACGGTGGTCGTTCCAGGCCATCGTGCCAATCCGGTCGCCGTTTTTTACGCCCAGACGGGTCAACGCATTGGCGAGCCGGCGTGAACGCCCGAAACATTCACCGTAGCTGGTGCGATGCCTCGGAATATCCTGAGTGACCGAAACAACTTCCACGTCTGCATATATTTTTTCTGCATAGCGCAAAAACGACGTTATTACCAAAGGCTCGTCCATCATCTTGCCAGCCAGCATAAGCACCTCTAAGAATTCAGCGTTTAAGAGAAAGTCATTAGTTGTATCACAACCCTTGGCAAATACCCATGTGGCACCACAAAAAAGGGCCTGCAAAGCAGGCCCTTACTTGCAGCAGTGTGATGACGGGTATTTAGAACTCGTAGGTTGCTGACAAGGTAAACGTGCGCGGAGGCGCAATAAAACCATAGAAGGTGTTGGTATTGAAGGTACTGCCTGACAGCGGATTGTTACCCACGTAAGTGAGCACCTTCTCGTCCGTCAGGTTAAGTCCCGACAGCGCCAGGGTCCAGTTGTCACTCTCCAGAGCGATTCGAAGATTCCACTTGGCATAGGCATCAATAACATACTGTGGATCAAGGTTAACGTGAACGTTTTGCTCGCCTGAGTACGACATGTCTCCAGTCATACGCAAATCAAAGTTGCCGTTCAGAGGACGATAGTAGTCTAGCGATAACGCGCCGGTTATCTCAGGCGTATACTGACCGGAAAGCCCCGTGTAGTCGCACAGCGGGATGCCGTCTACCACCACTCCGTCAGGAACCTGGAAGTTATAGCAGTTGCCGTTCGGAAAATCGGTGTACTCGTGATCGAGATACGCAACAGAGAACGTCGACGTCCAGTTCTCCGCGATCGCCCAGCGTCCGTCCAGTTCCAGGCCTCTGGCCCGTACTTCACCGGCATTACCAACGTTGAAACCGATCTGGCCATCAAATTGGGACACCTGCAGATCGTCATAGCTGGTGTTGTACAAAGAAATGTTCGCCTCTACCCGGCCGTCAGCGAATTTACCTTTCGCACCCACTTCGACGGAAACGGCTTCTTCTTCTTCAAACTCAAACGAGTTGATGTTGTTACCTCTGGCATCATAACCACCGGATTTGTAACCAGTACTGGCAGTGATGTAGGCCATCCAGTCATCGTTCAGGTCATACTGCATGTTGAGCGAAGGCGTGAACGAATCTTCTGAACGTGATCCACGCAGGTTGTGTCCGTTGAACTGCTCATTGTCAAATCCAAAGGCGCCAAAAAACACCAGTGGAGCCGCTACGCTGGTCGAAAGTCCAAGCCGCTCAAGCGTGTTGGGCATAAGGTCGTACACCTGGGCAATTCTGGAGCCAGACTTGTGCTCCTTCGTATATCGACCACCAAAGGTTACGCGGAAGCGGTCAGACAGATTCAGCGTCCCCTCGGCAAAGTACGCGTACAGCTCCGATTCGGATTCATAGACTCGGGCTGCACCCTGATTCACCGTGGGCGCCAGCAGCGACGAAACCTGCGGCAGAATGCTGTCGGTCATTACTCGCAGCATATCCTCGAACACTACGTCGCTTTTCTGGAAGAAAAAGCCGGTCTGCCAGTCAACCAGCTCACCACCCGGTGACGACCAGCGAAATTCCTGGCTGATTTGCTCGTATCCTTCACTCATGGGCAGGTCAAAAACCGGCGCGCCTACGAAGTCGCAGTCACAAATCTCATCAAACGTGTATTCGACATAGCCGGTAGTCGTTGTAAATGTGCTACCGCTGTCAAGATCAAAACTGCCGATCAATGTGAAGTTCAGCAGCTCATTGTCACTCTTTTCGAACGAGTCAGCCTGCCGCTCATAGTCGAGGTCGGTCTCGGTAATTCCAAACGGCGAACCCAATGCGCCCAGAATCTGGGCAAACGTGGCGCCTCCGCTGGCCGCCGAGGCATCATCCTGAATCACCTCGATCTGGCGACCGGTCTGATCAAACTGATTCCACTCGGCTTTCAGATTCCATTCCTGGGTATCGCTGGGCGTATAGCGCAACTGGGCGCGCACCGTCGCTTCTTCCCGACTGACTTCATCCTCGTTCTTCTGGGTATTGCGCACATAGCCGTCTTCTTCGGCGTAACGCACCGACAGGCGACCGGCCAGCTTGTCGGTCAGTCCCTGCGAATAAATGAACCGCCCCTCATAGCCCCCAAAATCGGGATTGACGGTGAGGCCGACTTTGGCCGTACGCTCGTCAGTTGGCTTGGCTGTCGTCATGTTCAGGGCGCCGGCAATCGAGTTCTTGCCGAACAGAATACTCTGGGGTCCGCGCAGCACCTCAACCCGGGCCAGATCAAACATCGGCGCCCGGATAAGCTGCTGTCGTCCGTAGTACACGCCGTCGATGTACGTACCCACCGACTGCTCAAACCCCTGGTTGTTGCTCGTACCGATACCGCGCACGTACATCTGAGTACTGATGCCGGTTTCTGTCAGCTGAAAGTTTGGGACCAGGGCCTGCAAATCTTCGAGTTTATCGATGCCAGCCTCTTCGAGCTTCGCGCCGCCCACCGCGTTAATGGAAATCGGGACATCCTGCAGACTCTCTTCCCGTTTTCGTGCGGTCACAACCACTTCTTCCAGGGCCGCCTGGCCCAGTGCCGGAAGCGTCCAGGCAGTACCCAGCGCTGTCGCAACAGCAGCTGCAATTAACGGAAATGACGAATTTCTTGGATTAGACATACGGACCTACCCACCTACACAATGAAAATGCACAGGGAACGACCGGCATTGCATGCGTTCAGCAAGCGGCACAGAACCCCCTAATATGATGCTCTGTATTGTGCAGTTGCAAAGCCCCAAGTGCAATGTTGCCGCTTGTTTTGCGTCGATTTTTTTCAATTGATGCGCACATCAAGACGGCGGAGCACATGATTCTCGGGCGCTCGGCTTCGATTGATGCCATATCTGCAGCACTCTAACGGCACCGGTGATATTTGTGGCGCTGCATCACTACCGCACGGATCAACGTGTCAACGCTCCCACGCCGCGGCCGTTCAGGTGGATCTGTGCGTCGAATCCCTCGACCGGCACCTGCCCGGCCGCTCGCCTCCGGCACAACGGTAAATAAAACGAAATATTCACCGCTCTGGCTGGGTCGTTATGGATTAAGAATCGTTTTGTGATCTCAGCGTAAGTTTTTACGGCTACGCTTTCTAAATGGATGTGAGAAGTCATATGGCCAGAAATGCCCTAGTTATTGAAGACGAAACCGATATCGCCGCGCTCATCAAACTGCACCTCCAGGATGTCTGCGAGGAAGTCACCGTGGCCCACGACGGTCGCAAGGGACTTGATCTGGCGCTGTCGCAGTCATGGGACCTGGTCCTTCTGGACATCCAGCTGCCCGGCAACGACGGCCTGCACATATGCAGAGCACTCCGGGAATCGGGTAGCACGGTCCCGATTATCATGATCACAGCCAAAACCTCCGAGATAGATCGCGTACTTGGTCTTGAGCTGGGTGCCGATGATTACCTGACCAAGCCGTTCAGCGTGCGCGAAATGGTGGCGCGGGCCAAAGCTATTTTCCGACGCAGTGAAATGGGTCGGCAGGACAATGGTGCACAGCAAAACAAACAGATTTGCGCTGGTGACCTGATCATAGATTTGCGCTCCCGGGACGTCATGATCGGCGGCGGTTCGGTCACGCTTACCGCCAAGGAATTTGACCTTCTGGCCCACTTTGCCAGCCATCCGGGGGTTGTGTTTACACGATCCCAGCTGCTGGATCAGGTCTGGGGGTATGGCCACGACGGCTATGAGCACACGGTAAACACCCACATCAATCGTCTGCGAGGAAAGATAGAGCCCGACCCTTCTTCACCGGCGATGCTGACCACCGTCTGGGGTGTGGGCTATCGCTTTGGACAGCAACCTGCCTCTGTATGAATTCACTGTTTTTAAGGTCCGTCGCGGCACTGCTCGGCATCCTCGTCTGCATCGGTCTGGCCACCGTGGGCATTACGTGGTGGACCACCGAACGCTATCAGCAGGAAGCCACACAAAGGCTCAACAAGACCATCGCGGACTATGTTGTTGCCACGCAGAATCTGATGGAAGGCGACCGGATCAACGAAGATGCCCTGAAAGACATTGCCAATATGGTGATGGTGATCAACCCGTCGATAGAAGTCTATCTGCTCGATCCGACCGGACGCGTGGTTGGCCACGCCCTTCCCGAGGGCGCGGTGGCAGACCAACCGATCAGTCTCGGCCCGATCACCGACTTTATCGCCCATCCGGATCGGCTACCCATATACGGTGACGATCCGCGAAATCCGGGCGCCACCAAAGTTTTTTCGGCCGCGCCAGTCACCAACGACAGTGGCAGCACCACAGGATATCTGTACGCAGTACTGGGCGGCGAATCTCACATGGCCGCCGTACGCGGTCTGCGCAACAGTCTCATTATCAAGAACGGCGTGGTTGCGGTTGTGGCACTGATGGCGTTCGCACTGCTGGCCGGACTGCTGATTTTCTACGTGCTCACGCGTCGCCTGCATCGGCTTGTAGGCAGCTTCAATGCGTTTCGTGACAATGGTTTCAGCGAAGTGGTCAGTGCCCGGTACCGCGAGAAAGGCGGAGATGAAATCGACACGCTCGCAGGAACGTTTAACCGCATGTCGCAAAAAATTGTCAGTCAGATGCACGAGCTTCGCCAAACCGACAGACGCCGGCGCGAACTGATGCAAAACGTCTCGCACGATTTGCGCACGCCTCTATCCTCCATGCAGGGTTACATCGACACGCTGTATCTCAAATACGACGAGCTCGGTGAGGAACAGCGTCGCGAATACCTGGAAACAGCCGGGCGGCACGGGCGCCATCTGGGCAAACTGGTGAAAGAACTGTTTGAACTTTCCAACCTTGACGCAGGAATTCTGACGCTGAAGCGCGAGCCTTTTTCAATGGCTGAACTGGTGCACGATATTGTGCACAAATTCAAACTCGATGCCGCCAAACGCGGCATCACTCTTGAGGTAGACATCGAAAAAACGACCGCACTGGTATCCGCTGATATCGGCATGCTCGAGCGCGTACTGGAAAACCTGATTGACAACGCGCTCAAACACACCGACACGAATGGCGTGGTTCGCGTCTGCCTGAAAAAACACAAAGACCAGATCGTCACGACAGTGTTCGACAGCGGCGCAGGAATCAGCTCTGAAGACCTGCCGCGCATTTTTGAGCGCTCGTTCGTGTCGAAGAATAACGACCCCAACCGGCACCGGGGCACAGGTCTCGGGCTTGCCATAGTCAAGAAGATACTCGACCTGCACAACAGCAAAATCGAAGTAGCCAGCCGGCTCGGGCAGGGCTCCGCGTTCTCGTTTTCTTTGAACTGCGCCTGAGCATCGCACCCGGAAAATGCGCACAGGGATTACGCCAGGACAATACGCGTAGCCAGATGGGGCGTTTACCAATGACGGACGCCCAGCCCGTTCTGCTCCTTTCTGTGCACGGCATCGGGAACCCCAGACACGTCACCACGCCCGCGTTTATCAATTTGTTAAATTCTTGTGACTACAGGGTGATTTGATGGCGCCAGACTGTGTGTTGACATTCAAACACACTATCAGGGAGTACCCATGAACACTTTTGCCAGATCAGGTCTTTTGAAATTCGGCGCAGTCGCCCTTACGGCGCTGGCCCTGTCACCCCTTAGCGCTTCGGCCGACCGCTGGAATAGCGGCAGCGACCGAAGCTATGAAGTCACTGTCACCAACATAAGCGCAACCACCTTTACACCCTTGCTTGTCGTGGCACATAAAAAGGACATCAGCCTGTTTGAAACCGGCACGCCGGCCAGCGACGAACTGGCCCTTCTTGCAGAAGGCGGCGCTACAGGACCTTTCGCTGAACTTCTCGGTACATTGCCCGAGCTGGTGGGAGACGTGGAGTCGACCGAAGGCCTGCTGGGCCCCGGACAAAGCGTAACGGTTCGACTGGACACCGCATTCGAGTTTGATCACATCAGCGTGGCGGCAATGCTCTTGCCCACCAACGATTCTTTCGTGGGACTGAACACGGTTCGCGCACCGCGTTTTCGCTGGCAAACACTGAACTTTACCGCGATCGGGTACGACGCGGGCAGTGAGCCGAATGATGAACTGTGCGCAAACATTCCCGGCCCTCAGTGCGGAGGCGAAGGACCGTCACCTGACGCGGGTGGCGAAGGCTACGTTCGCGTCAGCCCGGGGATTCACGGAGAAGCGGATCTGAAAGCATCCGACTACGACTGGCGCAACCCGGTTGCACGCGTGAAAATTGAGCGCGTAACAACGTCCAAATAGTCTCGCTTCGGGCCTGATTGAGTAACCTCACTCCGGTTGTACCCGCATACCATCCTGAGTGACTACCCGCAGAAGGGCGTGATCGCGAGAGCGGCGCGCCCTTTGTTAGTCGGGCATACCTGTCATCCCCACAAAAAAACCCGCTCATGCCGAGCGGGTTTTCCTGATAAAGCAGCTACTCTGCGGCCTGAACGGCCTGTGGTGACTACAAGTGCTCCATCACGGAAGCCGCCGAAGAAACGGTGATACCGCCTTCAGGTTCGATGTGTGTACTACTGACCACACCATCTTCAACGATCATCGCATATCGCGACGAGCGCTTGCCGAGGCCAAACTGGCTCAGATCTACCGATAAACCCACAGCGTCTGCAAAGTCCCCGTCGGGGTCTGCGAGCATCAATATGTCGTCGGCGTTTTGCGCCTGACCCCAGGCGCCCATAACAAAGGCGTCATTGACAGAGATGCAGGCGACGGTGTCTACGCCTTTGGCCTTGATGTCGGCGGCAGCTTCGACAAACCCGGGAAGATGCGTCATCGAACAGCCTGGGGTAAATGCGCCTGGTACGGCGAACAGAACGACTTTCTTGCCACCAAACACCTCGGCGGTCGAAATATCAGCCGGTCCCTCGTCCGTCATATGTTTCAAAGTAACTGCTGGAATTTTTTCGCCTTTGCTAATCGCCATAGTGTGCACTGCCTTAAAATAAGAGTTGATTGATAAGTTTACCAAACTATCAACATCGCGTGATATAACCGTGACGATGAAGCCGTCTAACGAACCCCAATCGATCAGCTCAGACCGGCAACACCGCTATTTCACGCCCCGCGTTGCCACCGCGGTGATCATCGCCAACATGATCGGCACCGGCGTATTCACCTCGCTGGGATTTCAGCTTGCCGGCATCACTTCGGGGTTCGCTCTGCTGATGCTTTGGGCACTCGGCGGGCTTACCGCCTTTTGCGGCGCCCTGTGCTACGCAGAACTTGGCGCGCGGCTACCTCGATCTGGCGGCGAATATAATTTTCTCTCAGCTGCCATTCATCCGTCTCTGGGCTTCGTATCCGGCTGGGTGTCGGCCACGATTGGTTTCGCGGCGCCGACGGCTTTGGTGGCTATCACCTTTGGCAAGTATCTCAATCTCGTCGTGCCCGAAATACCGGCCACATTTTCGGCGTGCCTGCTGGTTACTGCCCTGGCGCTGTTGCACTCAAGCTCACGGCAGCGTAGCGGCAACACCCAATGGGTCTTTACGCTGCTGAAGCTGGCCATGCTGGTAGGCGGCTGCCTGGCCGCGCTGTATTTTGCAACTCCCGTGCAATCCACCACGTTTGCACCCACCATTCATGATCCGAACGTCATGGTGAGCAGCGCGTTTGCTGTTTCTTTGATTTACGTCAGCTACGCATACTCCGGGTGGAACGCCGCCACGTACTTTTCGGGCGAGCTCGAAAACCCGCAGAAATCGCTGCCTCGTATTCTGGCGGCGGGGACCGTGGTGGTGACACTCATCTACCTGCTGGTGAACTACACCTTCCTGTCCATTGCGCCTCAGGAGGCCATGGTCGGGAAACTCGAGATAGTTTATGTCGCGGCTGACTATGCGTTTGGTGAGAACGTGGCCCGTATTGCCAGCGCACTGCTGTCGCTGCTGCTGATTTCTACAGCCAGCGCGATGATTCTGGCCGCCCCGCGCGTTCTGCAGATGATCGGCGAAGATTTCAAACCGTTCGCGCTGCTGTCGAGGACAAATTCAGACGGCATTCCGTATATCGCTATCTATGTTCAGGCACTGATTGCGCTGCTGCTGATCGTGACCGCGACCTTCGAGTCCATTCTGGTATTTAGCGGCTTCACGCTCGCGCTCAACACCTTTGTGACCGTGATCGCCCTGTTTGCGCTGCGGTCACGGCGAGCCGACGAGCCCCGCCCGTTCTCGGCGTGGGCCTATCCCGCTACACCGCTGATTTTCCTGGCTCTGACCGGGTGGACCATCGTCCATATCGCCATGAACCGACCGATGGAAGCCATTTGGGGCGGGGTGTTAATTCTGTTCGGGTTCGGGGTTTACTCACTGGTTTCAAGGCGTTAGTTTTTGCGCCGCATCATTTTCGGACCGAATCAGCCACCCAACCAGCGCAAATAGAATCGGCACGACCAATTGGTTTCATTTATAATGATTCGCTCGGACCGCAACCGGTCCGGTCTTCGATTACGTTCGCTGTGCTCGCTTTCTCGTGCGAGCAGTTGCATGCGCCGCACATAATGCCGCCACGTATTCGCACACTAAGTTGTCTGCAGGAGTAACCGCGTGTCTCAAAAACCCCGAATGCGTGTTCCAGGAGCGCCAGCGCGACCAGGTGAGCAGCCTGATTTTAGCTATCTCACACTGTCAAATGCCGGCGCCGTCGACAAGCCGGCGCTCGATGTAGCAGCCGGTGACACGACGGAAATGTCCAAACAGCTCGTCCGTGTGCTGGATGAAAATGGCGTCGCCCAGGGTAGCTGGAACCCTGAACTGTCCATCGAACAGCTCAGGCGCGGGCTTTACCTGATGCTTAGCGTGCGCGCCTTTGACGATCGCATGCTCAAAGCCCAGCGACAGGGTAAAATTTCCTTCTACGTGCAGTCACGCGGCGAGGAAGCCGTATCGGTCGCACAGGGCATGGCGCTGCGCACCGGCGATATGCTGTTTCCGACCTACCGCAACCAGGGGCTCTACTTCGCCCGTGAACGTCCGGTGCTCGACCTGATGTGCCAGTGCCTGTCCAACGCCCGCGACATGTGCCGCGGCCGACAGTTGCCCATCATGTATCACTGGAAAGAAAAAAATATCTTTTCCATCTCCGGTAATCTGACCACTCAGGTGCCACAGGCCGTAGGCTGGGCCATGGCGTCGGCGATTAAAGGCGAAGATCATATTGCGGTCACCTGGACCGGAGAAGGCAGCACCGCTGAATCCGATTATCACAATGCCCTGACCTTCGCGAACGTCTATCAGGCGCCGTGCATCATCAACGTAGTCAACAACCAGTGGGCCATCTCCACGTTCCAGGGTATCGCGGGCGGTCAGGACAGCCCGTTTGCAGCCCGCGGCCCCGGCTACGGCATGCCCGGCATTCGGGTCGACGGCAACGACTTTCTCGCCGTCTACGCCGCCACGGAGTGGGCCGCGGAACGTGCGCGAAGCGGCGGCGGACCGACACTTATCGAGCACGTGACTTACCGGGCGTCGGCGCACTCAACCAGCGACGATCCGAGTCGTTACAGAGCCAAAAACGAACACGAACACTTTCCGCTGGGCGACCCCGTCGAACGACTTAAGAATCATTTGATCGGGCTCGGCGCCTGGACGCAGGAAGAACATGATTCCACGATCGCCGAACTCGATGCATCCATGGCCGCAAGCTGGCAGGAAGCCCTGTCGTATGGCACGACAGAAGAAGGCAGCAGCTTTGCCGTCGATTCCATGTTTGACGACGTATACAAAGACATTCCCGATCATCTGGTGGCGCAGCGCGAAAAACTGAAACGTCAGCTACAGAACCAATAAAAGGCAATACAGATGGCAAAGATGAACATGGTCCAGGCGATTAATTCCGCCATGGACGTCATGATGGAACGCAACTCGTCCGTTGTCGTGATGGGACAGGACGTCGGTTATTTCGGCGGCGTATTCAACTGCACGGCAGGACTGCAGAAAAGCTACGGAGAACAGCGCGTATTTGATACGCCAATTTCCGAAGCCGGCATTGTCGCCACGGCCATAGGCATGGGCGTGAACGGGCTCCGTCCGGTCGCTGAAATCCAGTTTGCCGACTACATTTACCCCGCCTTTGACCAGATTGTCAGCGAGCTTGCGCGGCTGCGCTACCGTAGCGCGGGAGATTTTTATTCGCCTGTGACGCTGCGCTCACCGTGCGGTGGGGGCATCCGGGGGGGTCAGACCCACTCACAAAGTCCGGAAGGCATCTTCACCCACGTGTGCGGCATTAAAGTGGTTATGCCTTCCAACCCGTATGACGCCAAGGGTCTGCTCATCGCGAGCATTGAAGACGACGACCCGGTCGTGTTTTTCGAACCCAAACGGGTTTACAACGGTCCTTTCTTCGGCGATCCCAAACAGCCTGCGAGCACGTGGGCGAACCATCCGAAAGGTGAGGTCGACGAAGGCTACTACACGGTCCCGATTGGCAAAGCGGATGTTGTACGCCCCGGTAGCGACCTGTCCATTATCACCTACGGCACCATGGTCCATGTGTGTGAAGCCGTCGTACGTGACAACGATCTTGATGCAGAGATTATCGACCTGCGCAGCATGTTACCGCTGGACATCGAAACCATCGTTGAGTCGGTACAGAAAACCGGCCGCTGCCTGATCGTTCATGAGGCCACGCGCTTCAGCGGATTCGGCGCCGAGCTTTCCGCACAAATTCAGGAGCGCTGCTTCTGGAACCTGTCGGCCCCTATCCAGCGAGTTACCGGCTGGGACACGCCTTACCCGCATGCGTTCGAGTGGGAGTATTTTCCTGGCCCGCATCGCATCATGGCGGCCATTAAAAAAGTCATGAAGGAATCGGCATGAGCGAACACATTTTTACGCTACCCGACCTCGGAGAAGGAACCGTTGAGGCCGAAGTATCCGAATGGCACGTTAAAGTCGGAGACTTCGTCAAGGAAGACCAGCCCGTAGCCGACATGCTCACGGACAAAGCGGCCGTTGAAGTACCCGCACCTGTCACCGGAACCATCGTGCGGTTAGGCGGCGAACTCGGCGACATCATCGCCGTTGGCGCCCCGCTGGTCGTATTCGACACGTCGGGCACGGCGTCCGGATCAACCGGAAAATCGACGCCCGCCCCCGCCACGGAATCGGCCAAACCCGCCGCTCCGGCAGATCGACCGGCAGCCCCGCAGAAAGCGGCACCCGCTGCGCCAATACCGGTTGCTCCGGCACCGCCACCTCTTCCCGCTGTCAACCACACCAACGATGCGCCGCCGGCCCCTGCGCCTGCCGGCATTCCGGAGAGCATTACCTCGGCAAAGGTATTGACGTCACCGGTCATACGAAGACTGGCCAGAGAGCACCGCATTGATCTTGCCACCGTAAGCAGCAGCGGCCCCCGCGGACGCATACTCCGAAGCGATTTCGACGCCCATCTGGCCAAGCTCAAACGTGGCCCTGCTCCCATCGCGCCGCGCAAACGCGTTGGAGCCAAGGAAATCAAGGTTATTGGCATGCGCCGGGTCATTGCCCAGCGAATGAGCGCCAGCAAATCTGAAATTCCGCACTTTTCATACATCGAAGAAATCGATATCACCGAACTGGAGCGATTTCGACAAACGCTTAATCAGCAGTACGCGCAGTACAATCTGAAGTTTTCGTACCTGCCTTTGCTCGTTCAGTGCATCGCCAAAGCGCTGGCGCGCTTTCCCCAATGCAACGCGCTGTACGACAAAGAGCGCAACGTAATTGTGCAGCATGAACCGGTGCACGCCGGAGTGGCCACCCAGACGCCGGACGGCCTGAAAGTACCGGTGGTGCACCACGCCGAAGCCATGTCGCTACCTGAACTGGCCCAGGCCATTGGCATGGCGGCCGAAGCCGCCCGCGACGGCACCGCCTCAAAAGCACAGTTAACCGGCTCAACCATTACCGTGACGAGCCTCGGCAAACTCGGCGGCATCGCATCGACGCCGGTTATCAATCAACCACAGGTATCGATCATCGGGGTAAACAGGGCCGTGGACCGACCTATGGTGGTCAACGGTGGCATCCACATTCGTCGCATGATGAATTTATCTGCGTCGTTCGATCACCGGTTTGTCGACGGATACGATGCCGCGGCCTTTATTCAGGCCATTAAGGAAATGCTTGAAAACCCGGATCATACGTTCGCCACGGGGTAACCCTTGAACGACGTTGCTCGGGCACGGCATTCGCCTGGTATGCCGCTACTGCGGCTGCCAGAGTTCGAAAACATACACAACCGGCGCGCTGACCCGAACGCTGCGGGCGGCGCCGTCATAATTGCCTGCCAACATTTTACCAACGCCCCGGGAGAGGTTTGATGACTACCGAAAATCCGTACACACCACCCAATGCTGATATTACATCGAGTGATCATGCTCCTGGAGAACTCGCCTCACGGTGGAAGCGGTTTTTTGGCGCGCTGATAGACGGCTTGCTTATCGGTCTGGTTACGCTGCCGCTGATCTTCATGACCGGCTACATCGACCGGGCAGCCAGCGGAACCCAGTCTTTTGCCGAAGTTATTTTGCTGGCCGTTCTGGGGATTGTCGTGTTTCTGGCCATCAACGCTCACCTGCTTAAAAAGAAGGGGCAGTCCGTCGGCAAACTGCTGATGGGTACGCAAATCGTATCGGTGGACAGCGAGCAACTCCTGCCGCTTGGCAAGCTCATAGGACAGCGTTACGTACCCTTGTGGCTGGTCAGCCAGGTACCCGGCATTGGCCAACTCGCCGGCCTGGTGAATGCGCTGTTTATTTTCCGGGACGACAAACGCTGCCTGCACGACCTGATTGCAGGCACCAAGGTCATCAACTACCGACCAGCTCTTGTAGCGGAGACGTCAGGCGTCAACTTTAAATAGGGTCGATTCTTCCGGGTGATGAGCCGGCCATCTCCCGGACAAACGAGCTTACAGCAGCATGACGGTGAGGGGCTGACCGACCGCCACCGGTGTGTTGACCGGTATCACGATCAGCACATCGGCCGCGCACAGGGCCCCCTGAATGGAAGACGACTGGGTGCCGACCGGTTCAACCACCAGTTCAGGACTGTAGGAG
The DNA here is from genome assembly GCA_963922815.1 of uncultured Gammaproteobacteria bacterium. Classification (GTDB taxonomy): domain Bacteria; phylum Pseudomonadota; class Gammaproteobacteria; order Steroidobacterales; family SZUA-146; genus SZUA-146. Next base: position 32,436 of record CAWUKD010000002.1, on the reverse strand, counting down.
ACAATGCGCCCGCGCAGATGATCAACACGATCACTGACGCGGTCACTGCTAAAGCCGGCGACGGCCGGCAGTCGCACGGGTCGCGTAAACCGACCACCCTGAAGCTGCTGCAAAAAGGGCGTACAGAACAGATGGAAGGTGACGAATGACGACACGGGATTACCGGGCAGACCCATGACCGGCTTGCCCGATGCGGTTCCAAACAAGAACGGCTTGCCCGGCTTAATGTTTATTTTCCAGAATTCAGTGCGACCTATGTGATTGAGCGCGACCTGCACATGGTCCTCTTCGCCTACCGATACGCCGCCTATCGTCAGCACCATATCGTTTTCATCGATCGCGCGTGACAGCACGCTGATCGTGTCCACTTTGGTATCCCGCGCCCTGTAGCGGCTAGCGACACACCCGAGGTCCTGCAGTCGTGCCGCAATCATGGGTGAATTGGACTCGAAAATTTTCCCGGTCGCCGGCGCGCCTGAATCCGGGCCTTCAAGAGAAGTCACGTCGATCAGCTCGTCACCGGTTGCGATGACGCCAACGCGTAAAGGCGCATAGACGGCAACTTCGGCTACGCCGGCGGACAGAATCAGGCCCATTTCCTGCGGTCGCAGCCTGGTGTGTGCATCCACGACCACGTCACCCTGCGAAATATCACCTGCGCGGCGCCGAATGTTGGCTCCGGCGCGCAAACCCTCGCGAATCGTCACCTGAGTATCGCTGAAGTCGCAGTTCTCCTGAATAACTACGCTATCGGCGCCGTCAGGTATAACGGCTCCGGTAAAGATTCGGGCGGCCGTGCCGGGCTCAAGCGCGTGTGGCGCCGTTCCAGCGGCAATGCGCTGGGATACGTTGAGTGACTGACCGGTGCGGACGTCTTTCGAGTTCAGTGCGAAGCCGTCCATCGCCGAGTTATCCGCAGGCGGTGAATCAGCGCGAGCAGTGACCAGCTCGGCCAATACTCGTCCGTTAGCCTCCGTAACCGGCACACGCTCAATGCGAGGTCGTGCAGCAGGCACCGCGGCCTCAAGACGCGACCAGGCGTCTTCGAGACTCAACGAGACGCGGTCATTCATGCATCAGGACCCGTTCCCCGCCAGCAATATGCCCACGAAATTGCAGGGCTTATGGGTACTGTCGAGCTGTTCTTTGAGCAGATTCGCCCATGCCGTGCGGCAGGCCCCGGTTGAACCCGGCATGCATGCGACCAGCGTTTGGTTGGCAAGACCCGCCAGTGCGCGGGACTGGATCGTGGAACTTCCAATTTCTGTGTGCGAAATCTGGCGAAAGACTTCACCGAAGCCCTCCACCTGTTTGTCGAGTAGAGGTATGACCGCTTCAGGCGTTGAATCGCGCCCGGAAAAACCGGTACCTCCCGTGATCAATACAACCTGAATGTCGCGGGACGCAATCCATTCGGAGACGACTGCCCGAATGTCGTAAATGTCATCTTTAACCAGCAATCGGTGCGCCAGCTGATGACCCGCATCCTGCAAGGCGCGCTCCAGATAATCACCGGAAGTATCGTTTTCCAGCGTTCGGGTATCCGAAACGGTGAGTACTGCAATAGTCAGGAATTGTTGATTCATCAGATCCTCATTAGTTAGCCCAGGCCGTTTTGCCACAGCAGGCGAAGCCCGACAAAAACCACCAGCACGCCGGTTAATACCTTTATCCATCGTCCGGACAGCAACCGTACGCTCACGCGGCTACCGATTTGACCGGCAACGAGCACCGCCAGCGGCAGCCAGACAAACGCGCCAAACCGTTCCAGGGCCAGACTGTCGATCGAATGCTTGCTCAATTGTCCGGCCAGTCCCGCCAGCGAGTTTACCAAGATAAAGAAGCTGGCCGTAGCCGCAATCCTTTTGGGGCTCGCGAGCTTTAGATGATGCATGATCGGAGCCAGAAAAATACCGCCACCAATACCAATCAGACCGGCCAGCAACCCCAGACTACCACCCAGTACAGGCGCCGCGATCAGCCAGTTTCGGGTTATTCCGTCATCCGCCGCCACTTCGTTGCGCCGCCAGATCAACAGAACACCGGACACCAGCAGCGCCGCTCCGAGCGTGAGCAGAAAGTAACGCCTGGAAACGATCATGGCACCGCCAATCAATGCGCACGGCACTGACACAAGCACCAGCGGCAGCACGAATTTCCAGTCAATCAGCTGCGCACGCCAATACTGGTAGACGCCCCCGCTGACCACCACAAGATTGCACACCAGAACCAGAATCGGCAGCAGCGTATAGTCAAGATCGGTGAGTGAAAGAATGGCCGCATAGGTCGACCCGCCGCCGAATCCCACCATGGCATACAGCAATGCCGTCGCGAAAAACGCCGGAACGATTACCGCGTTCATTCCGGTTTAACCTGGTGCCGGTAATTCAGATTGGAAAACGTCACGTGATCAAACCGAACCTGTCGCCCAATCTCATCCATGAATCGGGTCAAAGCGCGCTGTCCGGAAGTCAGTGCCGCAGTCGCGGCCACTTCAAATGTTACGGGCAAGACCGCACAGGTAGGAATCAGGTCGCTGCCGCTAACCGCGTAAACCGCCGACGTCTGGGTCACTTCAGCACAGAGCGTCCGGTAGACCTCATCGGGCAGTTCCATCTGATCACATGACGCGATCGCCACGTAGGGCGTCGAGGCAAATTTTAGCGCTGCACGTAGGCCGGCGACAGGACCGTGGCCCGCAAAATATCCGTCCCCAACAACATCAAATCCGGCTTCGAGAAACACGTCCTCGTCCCGATTGGCATTGATACAGATCCGGCTGGAGCACGCTTCGAGGTTGCCAACGGCATATTGATACAAACGCTTGCCGTGAAACTCCACGAGCGCCTTGTTACGACCACCCATGCGAAGAGATTGCCCTCCTGCCAGAACCACGCCGGTCACCTGATCGCGCACCGCAGCTATCATTGCACGGGCTATCCGCCAGTGTGGTGCATATATCGAAGCACTTTGACTTCGGGTTCGTGACTGAATTCGTGCCGTTCGGGCTTGTGCCGGATGCCGTCGAGGACTGCCGACTGAATCGCTTCAACGCTGCCCGGGTGCGCCCGGGTCACGGCCCTCAGATCAAGCGCATTTTCGTGTCCGAGGCACAGCAACAATTTGCCCTCGGCCGTTAGTCGAACCCGGTTGCAGGTTGAGCAGAAGTTTTCACTATGGGGGCTGATAAACCCGATGCGACTCTGATAACCGTCAATCGTCCAGTAGCGCGACGGGCCACCGGTCGTGTCAGAGGAACGCACCAGATGATACCGGGCGTCAATCACGTCGCGAACTTCCTGACTGGAAAAGAAAGCGTCTTTGCGACTGTGGTCGGTCACCACACCCAGCGGCATTTCTTCGATGAAACTGATATCCATGTTCCGTTCCAGAACGTAATCCAGAAGCGGGAGAATCTGGCCGTCGTTAAAACCACGCATGACTACGCTGTTAAGTTTTATACGACGAAACCCGGCCTCTTGTGCATGCCTGATTCCGTCGAGCACCTGATCCAGGTCACCGATTCGTGTCAGGTCACGAAAGGTAAGTGCATCCAGGGTATCGACGCTGACATTCAATCGCTTCAGCCCCGCCTTTGCCAGGTCGACCGCGTATTTTGCCAGCTGCGATCCATTGGTAGTCATGGCAAAGTCTTCGAGACCGGATTCCAGACCCAGCTGCTGCACCAGCCACAATACGTCGCGGCGGACCAGCGGCTCACCCCCGGTCAGTCTAATCTTGTTCACGCCGAGGCCGATCATCGCCTTGCCAACCAGCGCCAGTTCTTCGAGGCTCAGCACGTTCTTTCGGGGGAGGAACGTCGGATTCTCATCCATGCAATAGCGACATCGAAAATCGCACCGGTCCGTGACGGACATGCGCAAATAGGTGACCTGGCGTCCAAACGCATCACGTAATTCCGGAGAAGTGCTGGAGTTTACCTGGGACATGTTTGACACTGGCTGCGGACGCCCCGTTTATTCAGAGCAGAGTCCCGATTCTATCACACCAGGCTGGAATTCAGGTTTGTTTCAGGCCTGCCTCGCGTTACACTTTACGGTCATCTCGCGACACACAGGATCTTCGCCGTGGCTATCTCGCACGTAGACAAGCACAACAAACCCACGATGGTCGATGTGTCCGAAAAAACGGCCACCGCACGAAGCGCCACCGCCGAGTCGCAGGTTGTGTTTCCGCCGGAAGTGTTTGCCGCGCTGCACTCGCAGGGACTGCGAAGCAAGAAAGGACCGATCATCGACACCGCCATTATCGCCGGCGTCATGGCAGCAAAACGTACGCATGAACTCATCCCGTTTTGCCATCCACTGCCACTGGACAGCATCCACATTGACATCACTGAAGACGAAGACTCAAACGCGCTGGTGGTCACCGCAACCTGCAAAGTCGTGCACAGGACTGGCGTGGAAATGGAAGCCATGACCGGTGCATCGGTAGCGGCGCTGACGCTTTACGACATGTGCAAGGCGCTGTCTCACGATATTGTCATCCGCGAAACGCACCTGGTTAGGAAAACCGGCGGAAAATCCGACGTTGGCCAAGCATGATTACGCTTCATATTGAATACTTCGCCGCGCTGCGTGAACAGGCGGGTATCAACTCACAGTCGCTGAGTACAGATTTGACAGACGCCACGGAAATTTATGCACTGCTCGTCAATCAACACGGCTTCACTCAAACCGTTGACGACCTGAAGCTTGCCGTAAACGATGAGTTTGCACCCTGGAGTCACGCGTTAAGCGACGGCGATCGTCTGGTCTTTATTCCGCCTGTGTCCGGGGGCTAAACAACTCGTGTTCGAATTGACCGACAGCGATATTGATACTGACGCACTGCGCTCCGAGCATGCCCACGATGCCTCGGGCGGATTTGTATCCTTTGAGGGCTGGGTTCGGGATCACAACGAAGGGCGATCCGTGCGGGGACTGCACTATGAAGCCTACGAAGCACTCGCCGTGCGCGAAGGAAATGCCATCATCAACGAAGCGCTTGAGCGCTTTGACGTGCGCACCGCGCGTTGCCAGCATCGTATTGGCCCCCTGGCCATCGGCGGCATCGCCGTCTGGGTCGGCGCCGGCAGCGATCATCGCGATGCAGCGTTCAGGGCGTGCCGGTACATTATCGACGAAGTGAAGGCTCGGGTTCCCATCTGGAAAAAAGAACTCTACGTCGACGGCGATACCGAGTGGATTGACTGTCGTGAGAGCGAGAATTCGACAAGCCCCAAATAGCACTTGCGAAATGACGTTCGCGAGTCACCTGAAATCACATCACGGGAATGACTAATGTCTGAATTTGTGGATTTCCTGCAGGAACAATTCGCCGAGTTTGGCAGCGTCAACAGCAAACGCATGTTTGGTGGTTACGGCATCTATCACGACGGACTCATGATCGGACTGGTAGCCGACGACACGCTTTACCTGAAGATCGATAGCGATACCTTATCCTTGTTCAAAGCGGCGGGTTCACAGCCGTTCATGTACAACAAAGCCGGCAAGCTGGTAAAAATGAGTTACTACGAAGCGCCTCCCGAAACCCTCGAAGACCCGGACGAAATGAAACGCTGGGCCACGCTGGCCTGGGAAGCAGCCTGCCGCAACAGCAAGAAAACATAGTTCCCGGAGCTCTCGACCAAACCGGCCTCGGGGCCCATCCCACCGGTCGGCGCGGTTTGAGTTAGGCTACCCGCAGGCGCTTAACGCGTCACATTGCCGGCCCCAGCCTGTCCAGCGGCTCATCAGTAAGTCGCGCTTGGTCGAATTCATTGTTCTCTCCGGTCACGGATCGGTCGCAGGCAGGCTGCGAATATTGGATCGGATGATGCAGCGTGCCAGTAGTTTGGCGAATCGATCAGTGCGCCGTACACAATTCGTATAATCGGATCACGCGGATACATGGTATTCTGTGCACAACATGGATGCACTGCCCTCGCTCACTACTGAAATCATGCTCGTTCTGGGGCTTGTGGTGCTGGCAGTCGTGCTTTTCAGTAAAGAATATCTTCGTGTAGACGTAACCGCCTTGCTGGTTATGACCCTGCTGGGTCTGGTCGTTTATATACCGGGCTTTGACGGCCTGCTCGACCCCTCCGTTCTGTTTTCCGGCCTGTCCAGTAACGCGGTGGTCTCCATTATCGCCGTGATGATACTGGGCGGCGGTCTCGACAAGACCGGCGTGATGGAACGCGTTGCCTGGGTCATCATGAGAATCGGCAGTCAGACCGAATCAAAAATTGTCATGCTGATCTCCAGCACCGTAGCGTTTATTTCGGCATTTATGCAAAACGTAGGCGCCACCGCGCTGTTCCTGCCGGTAGTGGCCCGAATCTCCTCGCGAACGGGCCTGCCAATGTCACGACTGGTGATGCCCATGGGGTTTTGCGCCATTCTCGGCGGCACCATGACGATGATTGCGTCCAGTCCTCTCATCATGCTCAATGACCTGCTCGACGCCGCCAATGCGTCACTCTCGGAAGCCGACCAAATGGAGCACTTCGGGCTGTTTTCTGTCGCGCCTGTGGGTATTGCGCTGGTCGCGGCCGGGCTGGCCTATTTCATTCTATTTGGTCGCTACGTTTTGCCTCGGGGCGAACGTAAAGTTGTCACCCGTGGCGCCGGTACAATTCGCTATTTGCGGCGGATGCATGGCGTCGACGCCGCGGTACGCGAAGTTGAGGTACCGATTGATAGCCCTCTGGTCGGTCATGATATAAAAAGCGTCCAGCGCGAGTTTGAGGTTCGAATTGTAGCCTCTCGCTACGCAGGCAAGGTACTCGTTGCTCCCCCGATCGAAGCACCGATCGCAGCACCTGCCACGCTGGCCGTCATTGCCCAGCACGACGAACTCAAACACTTCATTGTGGCAAACGGGCTGCGTCTTCGACCCAAACTGGTTGAGTTTCGTCACCTGCTGGCGCGCTCGATCGCCGGTATCGCGGAAATTATCGTGCCGCCAGACTCCACGCTGATTGGCAAGAGTGTCAGGGAAACGCGCATGCGCATGTCGTATGGCCTGAGTTTGCTATCCATCTATCGAGGCGATACGAGCATCACGCACAAGCTGCAGGACATTCCGTTCCAGGCCGGCGACACCCTGCTGTGTCATACACGCTGGGACAATCTTGCTCGTCTGGAATCCGATCGCGATATGGTTATTGTTACTTCGGACTACCCAAGAGAAGAGCGTAAACCGTTCAAGTTACTACTGGCTGTCGGATTTTTCGCTCTGGCCCTGAGCATGGTGCTGTTCACCAACATTCTGCTGCCCATCGCACTTCTTACCGGCGCAGTCGGCATGATTGTCACCGGCGTGCTGACCATGGACGAAGCGTATAGCGCGGTGAGCTGGAAAACCGTCTTCCTTCTGGCTGGGCTGTTACCCCTTGGCCACGCCGTGGAATCTTCCGGTGCGGCCAACTATATCGCCCTTCACACGCTGCACGTATTCGATGGCGTACCGACCTGGGTACTGCAACTCATGCTCGCCGTTATCGCCGCCGCGTTTACCCTGGTTATATCCAACATCGGGGCAACCGTTATTCTGGTGCCTATCGCGATCAATATCGCCGTGGCCACAGGCGCAGATCCGGCCATGTTCGCGCTCACGGTGGCCATTTCGACGTCGAATTCGTTTCTGATTCCAACCCACCAGGTAAATGCCCTCGTCATGGGGCCTGGAGATTACCGGGTCGCCGATTTTATTCGCGCCGGCAGCGCCATGACCATTTTATTTATTGTGGTCTCTCTGATCGTGCTCAATCTGATTTTCTAGGCGGGTTTTGGCGAATTAGGCCTGAACCGGCACGAGCTCTACCCGACGAAACTTTCGCCTCCGTTCATCAGCCAGTACACTGTTACGTCAGTTCTCTCATCTATGCACGGGGTCTGTCCGAGCCGGAATCCCAGCGGGATTGGTCGGAGGACCTGCTTTTGGAGTACCACGGTGACTAAAAAAAGTATTCATGACGTTGCCAAACGCGCCGGCGTGTCGATCAAGACGGTGTCTCGCGTCATCAACGATGAACCCAACGTCCGTGACAATACTCGCGCCGTTGTTCAAAAAGCCATTAAGGAACTGAACTACCGACCAAACGCCTCGGCGCGAAGCCTGAAAGGCCGCCGCTCTTACCTGATTGGACTGCTGTACGACAACCCAAGCCCAAGCTACGTGGCGCGAGTGCAGCAAGGTGTGATTGACGAGACGCGACGACGTGGCTACGACCTGCTGATACATCCGTGCAGTTACCGCGACCCGGGAATTTCGGACGAAATCGAAGCGCTCGTGCGTCATGCCAATGCAGACGGTCTGATCCTGACTCCGCCACTTTCCGACGATCATGATCTCCTTGCACGACTCAAGGAGCTCAAAACGCCCAATGTACGTATCGGCGCCGTGGAACCGGATACCGGAAGCGCCATGGTGACAACCAATGATCGCGATGCCGTCGCAGACCTAACCCGCTATCTCGCATCGCTGGGGCATACCCGCATAGGTTTTATCGTCGGCCATCCTGATCACAAGGCCGTGGCGAATCGCTTTCAGGGTTATCAGGACGGCCTGAAATCAAGCGGTATCGACATGGACAATGAGCTGGTCATGCAGGGTAACAACAGTTTTGAATCCGGCGAAGAGTGTGCGCGGAAACTGCTGCTGCACAGCCACCGTCCTACGGCCATTATTGCCAGTAACGACGACATGGCGACGGGCGTACTGCGGGTTGCTCACGAAATGAAGCTTTCCATGCCGCAGGATCTGTCGGTGGCAGGATTTGACGACATCCCCATGGCCAGCCAGGTCTGGCCCTCGCTGACCACTGTCAAACAACCGGTAAAACGCATGGGAGAGCGGGCTGCCTCTCTGTTACTGGATCAGTTGCACAGCCAGCCGGCCGCTGTGCAATCTGCGTCTATTGACTCATCTTTGGTATTGCGGGAATCAACGGGGCGGGCCCGTGAGTGACTGCCTTAAGCGCAGTCAGATACTGGTTTGAGCCGATGTTCAGGCAGCCTGGCCCGACTCATTAATGCTGCAAAACGCAGCCCCGTATAAACCGGGGTCTTCCACAAGTACCAGTGAAACCGCCGTATCATTCACCATCTGTACCATGGCGCCGGCATCAATGAAGCGACGCTCGAAATCCGGGTCCGTCAGAAACGGCTCAATCGACCGGAAGATCTCTCCCACCAGATAAATGCCACCGCGGGCATTGAAGGTTAGTGCGAGGTTGGTGCAAAACGACGCAAGTATCCGGGTGTAAACCTGCACCGTGCGCACACAGTCCGGGTGCGCTCCACTGCGGGCATGGGACGTAATTTCTTCCGCCGTCAGGTCCTTCGCTGTTGTGCCATTGATCTGGCACAGCGCGCTGTGAATGGATCTGATTCCAGGGCCCGCCAGCAGTTTTTCCACCGAAACGAAATCCTGAGTGCGACTCAGGTATTTAAGCAGCTCACGCTCTTCGTCATCAGCCGGAGCAAAACGCGTATGCCCGCCTTCGCTGTCGATTACGCTAACTTGTCCATCAATATTTGACAGCGCAGCCACCCCAAGCCCGGTTCCGGCCCCAACCACAACCTGTCTGCCTTCCCGTTGCCTGGTGCCTTGATGAACGATTCGGATGTCCTTGTCGGACAGCTTCGAAACCGCATGAGCCACCGCCGTGAAATCATTAACGATTTCTACCTGTTTGATGTCCAGCTCTTTTCGCAGCTCTTTGGCGGACATGCGCCAGTCCAGATTAGTGAAATAGACTTCTCCGGCGTTGACGGGACCGGCGGCGGCAATGCACGCGCGATCAGGCAAGCTGTGGCCAAGGTATTCCTGATACGCAATCAGGGTTTCAGCCGGACCATCGAAATCAGCACAGTTAAACACTTTGACATCAACCAAAGAACGCTGCCGTGACCCGGAGTTATCGACCAGAGCAAACCGTGCGTGAGTACCGCCAATGTCGGCTACGAAACGCGAGTAGTCTGGCACTCCGGACATATCCGAACCATTGAGATCGGAGCGCTCGAGATCACCACCGGTCCGGGTACTACCGGTCAGTTTACCGTTGCCTTGTTCGAAGCGGTTACTCATCAATTCTTATCCATTCTTATTTTATCGGGCCGGTCAGTTACCTGTGTCTCAGGCAATCGGGCATGCAAGACAGCGCGAGGCATTTATCTTGCGTCGCACCATTTTATTCGGCCGGACTGCTCCTGAGTTATAGCCAGAACTGACATCGTTGTCAATTTGGTCGATTTATAGACAACTGTTGAAAAATCACTCACCCACACTACCTATTTGGCTAATTTATCGGGCATTAATCAGGCTGTTAAATAGAAAAAAGCAGGCCACTGCAACCACCAAACTGTCGAACGACCCACCTCTTGTTGACAGCGTTATCAGTCGCCGCCTACTGTAAAGAGCAACATATTGGTGCAAATGGGGATTACCGGAATGGGACTTTTTGACACACTCGATTGGGTGGTTGTTGGTGTGTACTTCGTGATTATTTTCGGGGTTGCCTTCTATTCCGGAATGCAGCGTACCGGCGGAAGCGACACCGAAGGATTCTTTCTGGCCGGCAAGAACACGGGCTGGTTCATCGTTGGCGCCTCCCTGTTTGCCTCCAACATCGGATCAGAACACCTGATCGGGCTGGCCGGTTCCGGGGCTTCGGGCGGTGTAGCCGTGGCCCAGTTTGAAATTCTGGCCGGGCTTATTCTGCTGCTGCTCGGCTGGCTTTTCGTACCGTTCTACCTGGCAAGCGGCGTGTTCACCATGCCCGAATTTCTGGAACGGCGGTACTCCTCGGGTCCTCGCCTGTACGTCGCCATCATTTCAATCGTCGGCTATGTGCTGACCAAAATTTCCGTCACCATTGCCGCGGGTGGCATTGTGTTCAAAGTGCTGATGGGCATCGATTTCTGGACAGGTGCCCTGATCGTTGTCATTGCCACCGGTATTTACACCATCTGGGGCGGCCTTCGAGCCGTCCTTTACACCGATATGGTGCAGATGTTCGTGTTACTCGGCGGAGCAATTGCTGTCACCGTTATCGGTTTAAATCATGTGGGCGGCTGGCAGGGACTCCAGGCCAGCGCGGGAGCTGAGTATTTCGATCTTTGGAAACCCATGTCGCACCCGGATTTTCCATGGACCGGCATTCTGTTTGGTGCACCGATTCTCGGCGTATGGTACTGGTGTACGGACCAGTTTATCGTCCAGCGCGTGCTGGCGGCCCACAATCAGGACCACGCCCGACGCGGCACCATATTCGCCGCGTTTCTCAAGCAGCTCCCTTTGTTCCTGTTCGTACTGCCGGGCGTAATCGCCTATGTCATGTTCAAATCAGGATCAATGCCGCTCGATCACCCGGACGAAGCGCTGCCTCAGCTTGTGAATACCCTGCTTCCGGCCGGTTTACGCGGTCTTGTAGCGGCGGGTCTTCTCGCCGCATTGATGAGTTCACTGTCGTCCGTGTTCAACTCCTGTTCCACGCTTTTCACCATGGACATCTACAAGCGTATTCAGCCCGACGCCTCGGAGCGCACGCTGGTCACGGTGGGCCGGATAGCCACGGCCGTACTGGTCGGTTTCGGGCTCCTCTGGATTCCATTCATGGACTTGTTGTCCGGTGAGCTGTTCAAGTACATCCAGAGCGTGCAGGCCTATATTTCCCCACCCATCGCGGCCGTATTCCTGATTGGCGTACTCTGGAAACGCGTTAATTCAACCGGCGCTATTGCCGCACTGGTGATCGGCTTCCTGCTTGGCATCGGACGGCTGCTTCTGGAAATGAATAAAGCGTCCCTGTCAGGTGCATTGCTGGATGTCGTTAATATTAATTTCCTGCACTTTGCGATTATCCTGTTCATCATCTGCGTGTTGGCACTGGTGCTGGTAAGCCTGATGACCCAGGCACCTGACGACGAAAAACTCAAAGACCTCACGTTTGCCACGGTTGATCAGAAGAAGGCAGCGTCGGCCAGTGATGCTGGCTGGCGCCGAACGGACATGGTTTTAAGCACTCTGGTTCTGGTAGTGGTTGGCGTGATCTGGGCGACGTTTACCGGCGGATAACCACCCCGAAAATCGCGCGTCCGGCACGTGGTATTCGACACGTCATTTGAGCCACCGCAATCGCACGACGCAACGTTCAGGCTGATTCCTGAGTACCGCCTGAGCGTCGTTACGGGCGGTGATCTGACGCGCGTTTCGGGCCTTGATGGACATTGCGCCGGGTCACCGAGCGAACGTATGATGGCCTGATGATGATAGTGCCAGTCGACCCGACAACGTTTTCGCTGACCAATGGATACTCATGCAACAGGACGAGGCCCGACTCAGACACCTTGCACGCCAATACAACTGGCTCCGCCAGCGCGGCGACAGCCATGCCGAGGCGCTGACTCAGCTGCAAAACGAATGCGACGACAGCTACCGGTCACTGCTGACACGACTCGCGGCAACCCGGCATGGTGTTGCAGCCGAACCGTTTATCGCGAATCAACTGGGCGGATTAAGCCGGGTTCTGGATCAGTCGGACATTGAACCCGAACAACGCCCTGCACTGTTAATGGCGGCACTGGTTCTGGGCGATCAGCTCCGGGACATCGGGGCCGAAATTCGCCAAAGTCTGGTCACTCGCTACTCGTACATGATAGTGCTCTGCCTGGTTGGCCTGATCGTCAGCTGCGTTTATGTCTTTCACGTGTATCCGCAAATGGTGAGTATAAACTCGATGCTCACGACCGCTATGCCGGTGGAGCTGTCACCTTTGTACCACCTCGGCCTGTTCGGCTATCCCCTGATTTTTTTAATTTTGTCCGGCCTGTCTGTTCTAATGTACGGGCTTTCGTTGAAAAGCAGCTATGCCCTGGGCTCTGGCAAAGACTTCGCAGCGCCCGTGCACTTTTTGCCGGGCGTGTCCGCCATCAATTCGGCGCTCAAACAGTTCCTTTCTACAGGTCTGCAGCAGCTGTTCGTGCGCAGCGGGTTAAGTCCTGCGAAGAGTGCCGATCTTTCCCGCCACGCGGTCTCCGTGGACAACCCGTCGCAAGATAACGCTCTAAAGCTGGCGATGAAGCTGGATACGGTTGAGAACGAGTTCTCCTATCAGTTGGAAGAGTCCAGGCGTCGCGTGGACAGCGCGATTGATCACGCGTCGTCTCTATGGAACAAGATAGTCACCGCCGTTACGGCAATTGTTCTGTTCCTGATGATTACCGATTACTATCGTCCGATTTTCCGAATGGGCGCCATCTGATTCATTCCTTCTACGCCACCAAACTGCACATCAAGGAAACGCCATGTTCGCCAGAGGTTTTACACTACTCGAAATGATGATTGTCATAGCCATCATGGGAATTGTCAGCAGCTACGCCATGCCCAACTTCATGAATCGCATCGTAGCCAAACAGATACAGGAAGGAATAGCACTCGCAGCCCCCTACCAGCAGGATGTCGTTGACTACTATCGTCTGAATGGCCGGTTTCCGGTGAACAATGAAGCTCTCGGAATTCCACCGGCCGACAAGATTCTGGGCAATTATGTCGCCGCTGTCGCGATCGACAACGGCGTCATTAATATCACCTTTGGACACCACGTTAATAAAGTTGTCGACGCCAAAACACTCTCGCTGCAGCCACTGATGGTGACCGGAAGTCCGCGAAGCCCGATCGACTGGAGCTGCGGGTATCGTCAGGCTCCACCCGGCATGACTCGCATGGGCACAAACGCATCCACGGCGCTGCGCAGCATGGTACCTCTTGAGTGTCGATCCTAAATGCGCACGACCACCTGGGTTCGCGACACCAGATCGTGCCAGCTGCGGCGGTTCGCGCTGAAATAGATTGACACGAGCTCGAACGGAACGAGTCGAACACAACTTCTGGCCACCGTCGGCCAAAAACCTGGTGAATGACCATCCTGGTTGACCACATAAGTGCTGGTGACCACCTTGCCGGGCGTACGGCCTGTCAGCCACTCAAACAGCACGTAGTAGATAATCAGCACGAAGGGCAGGAAGTCAGGGGTCAGTTCCATATAAAACATATCTACAGCCGCCAGCTCACGACCATCGACCAAAAACAACCATACAATTGGCAGCAGGAATTCTGAAATCACCAGTATCGCCAGCGTATCGAACAGCAGATTAAAGAAGCGTCGGCCCAACCCGGCGTCGACCCCGATGCGAGCCTTGTCTTTGAGCTCGGTGTCGGGGACGGCGTAAGCACCGCGCGAAATTTGTACGTTCTCGGTCATTATCAGCACGCTTCAGGAATTCACTGATCGATAATCACAGAATGCGGCGAAATTGTGCTCCCTGCAAGCGCCGAAGATTGGTAAACGTTTGTTGCACAGGTGCGTTAGCCGACAATTTCGTTATATCCTAGGCTCCGCCGCGGCCGGGTCGGCCAACGATCAACTCCACAAGGGACACGTTATGAACTTTGAAGAATGGTTACCCAAAATTCAGGCATTTGGCATTGAATATGGACTCCTGGCGCTGAAAGCCCTGGCCATATTCATCATTGGTCGAATGATTGCGAAAATCCTGCGAAACGTTGCCGATCGCGTCATGAAACGGGGCGGCATGGACGACATGCTGCGTAAATTCGTGCGTAACATGATCTACGCAGTGCTGCTGACGTTTGTCATCATTGCAACCATTGGCGCTCTTGGTATTCAAACCGCGTCGCTTGTTGCTGTTATCGGTGCCGCCGGCCTCGCAATTGGTTTGGCGCTGCAAGGATCGCTTTCCAACTTTGCCGCTGGCGTGTTGATGATCATTTTCCGCCCCTACAAGCTGGGCGACCTGGTTAGCGTGGCAGGTACCGAAGGATTTGTTGAGGAAGTCGAAATCTTCACCACTGTGCTGCGCACCCCGGACAAAACCAAGATCATTATTCCCAATGGCCAGATCATGAGTGATCAGATCATTAACTACACCGAGTCAGAGCTTCGTCGAATGGAGCTGGTGGTCGGCATAGGGTATGCCGATGACATCGACAAAGCCCGGGAAGTGATTCTAGCCGCCATTCGCGACAATCAGTACGTGGTCAAAGATCCTGCGCCGGCCGTTACGGTTGCCGAGCTTGGGGACAGTTCGGTAAACCTTGCCGTGCGCCCGTGGGTTCATTCCAGCAAGTATGCGCCAGCATCACACGACCTTAACGAAGTGGTCAAAAAAGCGCTTGATAACGCCGGGGTCAACATTCCGTTTCCACAGCGCGACGTACATATATTTAACCACAACGACTAATTGGTCCGTCATCACACTCTGCGGCCCGTGGATACGATATATCCACGGGCCTTTTTTTATCCGCGCCCGCCTCACGCTGGTGCGTTACTGCCAGGCGCTTGTTAACAAAGCGTTTTTCGGCCTGCCCGATCACACACTAAGGGCAGTCGCCAATCGCACTGGGCCCGGGTACGCCGAGGAAACTGTTCGACAAAACAATCAAATCCAGAAAATTGACGACTCCGTTGCCGTCGAAATCATGCACAGCACTCGTACCGAGAAAACTGTTTGCGAACGCGCTGACATCGATAAAGTTTACGGTGCAGTTGTTGTCCGTATCCGTATCACAAGCGTTGCCAAAACCGTCAAGGTCAGCATCGTACTGCGAACTATTGGCAACGAGCTGGCAGTTATCTACCGGATCGGCCACGCCGTCTCCATCGCTGTCCGACGGGCTCAATGATTCAAGCCTGCGCATCATGCCGTCCGTTTTGGTCAGCACGACAATCTCCTGGTCTTCGGTCAGCCCAAAACGCAAGTCCGCGCGCGTATCGTTAACCAGGCTCAGCAAGTTGGTAGCCAGGCCATTGTCGTCAATCAGCTGTAATTCACGAACTGTGGCCTGACGCCCCTGAACCAGATAGTCAACGTCCACATAAAAAATTCTGCCGTTTACAATATCGCCAAACAGGTATTGGCCAGCCAGCTCCGGAATCGCCGTCGAACGATAAACAAACCCGCCGACTACGGCACTGCCCTCGTCGTGATCATACTGGGCCACCGGATAGCGATAGTCGTTGACGGCATCATCCGGCGGCAATTCGAACACGTCGTTAATCGCGCTGGTATCGAGCAGAAAGGTACCCTCGCGTTCATTCCAGCCATAGTTCTCGCCGATGGCACCCAAATTGATTTCTTCAATATTCGCCTGGCCAATATCTCCAATCAGCATTTTCTGATCGCCTTGTGTATCCCAGGAAAAGCGGTGGGGATTGCGGAATCCGTAGGCCCATATTTCGCCCAGGGTTTGTGGATCGCCGTCGGACGCAAACGGATTGTCCGCCGGTATTCCGTAACGACCACTGGGCGAATTATTGCCTGACGGATCGATCCGAAGCAGCGACCCGTGCGGCGAATCCAGCGATTGCGGCCGATCTGTCACAAACCGCGCCCCGTCGCCCTGACCGATGTACAGCATGCCGTAGTCGGCGTGAACCGGCAGCGCATTGGGATTGAAGCCAATCTCCTGAATGGTGTGTGCAAAACGGGGCTGCTCAATCCTCAGCAGTTCACTGTGAGCACCTGAAAACACGTTATCCGACGGCACGTTGGCTATCCATTCTGTAACCACGCTATGCACAACAACGTCTTCGTTCTCCTGCTGCAACAGGTCGGCCGTGCCCGTAGACGGGTCTTCCATATGCACGGTATAAAACATGCCGTTCGATGCAAAACCGGGATGAAAGGCGAACGAGTGAAAGCCATTGCCAAAGGACGACACTGAAAGCGCCTCGGGAATGGTCTCGTTCAGATTCAGATAGAGGCTGATTTGATCATTGCTGATGACGTGCAACAGACCGCGCTGATCGTTAACGAACAGCCGGCCACTTGAATCGGGGGCATGATGAGCCAGGTTAATGCGAGCAGGCAACGGCGGATTGCCGCTGGACGGGACCTGAACCCAGTCGACGATGCGAACGCCCAGTTCACCGGCTGAAACCGGCTCCGGAAGCGGATCAGGGAGTTGGGCAACGGCCGGTGACGCCAGGACAAGCGTTAGAACGCACGCGGTGCTTTTAATCAGGCCACTTGCCATAGTCGACATTCTCCCTTCGCGGACGATGTCGAATGTAGCAGAATCTGCCGTGCCGCTGTCACGTGCCGCGATTGCGGCGGCCTGGAGGCGCCTCATTCAGTAGCTTGCCGACAGATTTGCGGCTGCAGTCTGGGGTACCCGGCCATCTGGAAACTGTGCCACAACGACCTGATTGAGCAGGTTTCGAGCGCGGAATGCCCGTACGGCAGCCTCTCCGAGCGGGAATACTCACAGAATGGCCTTGAATTTATGCCGCATAGCACCATTTCAGGCTGTAATCGATTACACTCCGTCACTAACCTCCTGTTCAGGCGACCTGCATGCCCTCACCCAATCTAAATCGCGAGACCGAGTTTCGGCTCAAACCACCGGCACGTCTGGGCAAATACCTGGAAGCAAGAGCCCCGTTTGAAACGTTGACGCTGGTCCCTGCGGCACCCTGGCTTCTGAGCATGCCACGTGGCGACGGGCGTCAGGTCATGTTGGTACCGGGATTTCTCGCTGACGACACCTCAACGTGGCCGATGCGGCGCTACCTCGACTACCTGGGCTATACCGCCCTGCCGTGGTCGCAGGGCCGCAACAGAGGCCGCCCCGAGCGCGACGCCAAAGTCCTGATCGACCACATAGATTCCGTTCGGCAAAGTGACGAAAAAATTACGCTTGTCGGCTGGAGTCTCGGCGGCGTGATCGCCCGGGAAGCCGCCCGGCTGTCCCCCGCCACGGTGCGTGAAGTCATCACATTCGGTACGCCGGTTGAAGGCGGCCCCAAATACACTTCGACCGCACAGCTTTATGCCAGGAAACAAAACCTTGATCTTGATGCGTTCGAAGAGCACATCCACAGCGTCAATACCAAGGGTATCACGCAACCCCTCACCGTTATTTACAGCCGGTCCGACGGAATTGTCGGCTGGCGGGCGGCCATTGACCGCTATAACCCGCAAGCCAGGCACATCCGTGTTCCGGGCTCACATATCGGTCTTGGAACCAATCCCCTGGTCTGGCGTGCGGTGGCCAAAACCTTGCGTCGGTCCAGGTCTCTCGGCTAGGGCTTCACAGAACGCCGTCTGACGTACGGCACAACCGGCAGTTCACCGTTCAATGCGAGATTGGTTCGGCTGTTTGCATCACAACGCAAAAACGCTCTGTCCTGAAGTCGTTATGCTGACCTCAGGCAGAGCGTTCGCGTACCAGTTACTCAATCGTTATTGATTTATTGTCCTGCAGCCGGTCCCGGTGGAAGAAAGAACTGGTTTTGCATGATAATCAAATCCAGAAAATTAACGGAGCCGTCACCGTTAAAGTCGGCAACGGTATCTGGACCAAGGAACAGGCCGCTAAATACGGACAGGTCGATAAAGTTTACAATGCCGTCGTTATTCAGATCAGCGTCACAGGCGTTTCCAAAGCCGTCGCCGTCCGTATCAATTTGCTCGGGATTACTCAAAACCGTGCAATTATCCTCGGCATCAAAAGCCCCGTCGCCGTCACTATCCGGCCCCGAAGAAAACACCCACTCGTCGGTGACAAAATTAATGCCTGTGCCGTTAGAAATGAAGGTCATGACGATGTCGGTCAGCGGGCCGTTTCCACCCGCATACGGGTCGAACACGCCGTTGCCACCCCAGTGATAGCTGCTGTCATCAAAAAAGCTGGAGAACGGAATCGTAATTTGCTGCCAGCCACCGCCTGCCACAGCACAGGGTCCGGCAGGACTGATGTCGCAGTTAAACTGATACTCATCGTCCTGGCCATCCGGTGGGTTTGACGTGATATTGTCGCCGTTGTCATCGTCCTGCAAATTTATCTCAATGCGATAATTCTGATTGGCAGCCGGGTTAATCCAGAAATTGAACTGCGACATGCCCAGCAGGTC
The DNA here is from genome assembly GCA_963922815.1 of uncultured Gammaproteobacteria bacterium. Classification (GTDB taxonomy): domain Bacteria; phylum Pseudomonadota; class Gammaproteobacteria; order Steroidobacterales; family SZUA-146; genus SZUA-146. The sequence continues at coordinate 13,490 of CAWUKD010000002.1, read as the reverse complement.
TGTCGGGGCCGTACGACCGATGCCTCCGGCAAAGCCTGATGCGCCTCCGGTTCCAAAGCCCACTTCAAGCGCCGAGCTGCCACCCACTACAGGCGGAACGTTTCCGGAAACGGCGCTAATGCCTCCGCCGCCCACCTGGCCGTTAAAGCTGAACCAGCCGTTGTCGCCGGGGGCACCGTGATCAAGATCATCAAACAGCACAGACGCGGCCGGTGGCACGTCAGGTTCCAATTGGTAAACGCGAACATAATCAATGACGTAGTCCATCGGGAATACGGTAGAACCATCAGGATTTCCCGGCAGATTTCCGCCGACCGCAAGATTGAGCAGCATATGAAAATCTACGTCAAATGGAGCCGGGTAAGGACCAGACTGGGAAAACCAGGCGCTTTGAACCGCGTAGAGTTCGTCGTCAATGTACCAGCGGATTTCATCGAGCTGCCATTCAATGGCATACGTATGAAATTCGGCGTTGGCGGAACCCGTCGGCAAATTGGTTCCACTGCCGGAAAAGGTGTTCTGCGGAAACGATCCACCGTAGTGGAGGGTTCCAAAAATGTGGTCGGGATCATCGCCCGTTTGTTCCATGATGTCGATTTCGCCGCTGGCAGCCCAGGTACCGTAAATTGAACTGTCCGTGGGCAACATCCAGAACGCCGGCCACATGCCCTGCCCCGTCGGCAGCTTGGCGCGCATCTCAAAACGCCCGTAAGTGAAATCACCCTTGTTCAGCGAACGAATTCGCGTAGAGGTATAGGGATAGCCACCCGCGCCGTCGTTTTTGGCTGTGATCGTGAGTACGCCGTTAGCTACTGTGTCGTTCGAGTCTGTGTAGTACTGGAGTTCATTATTACCCCAGCCAGGTAAACCGTATAGCTGGCCGTTTCCGATCTGGTAACTCCATTTACTCTGATCAAGCTGATTGCCATCAAACTCGTCAGCCCACACCAAAGGACAATCCGGATTGACCGAACAGTTCGCCTGCGCCCCGGCGCAAACAAAAACCATGCCGGCCAGTGCGATCGTTCTGAGTGTCGCACCGGCAAATGGGAGCGAATACCTGTTAGTTTTATTCATCATGTTCCAATGTTATTTGTGCCAGCGTAGTACGAACGTGAAAAAGAGCGTGTTAGAGAAGCTCCGGCGAGATATTTCCAATCGGTTGTCAGCGTTGATCTGTCGCTGCTAATCCCCACAATCAGCCCCGACGTGTCGCGACATGTGCCACCGGTTAACTCAAAAGCATCGACCACGGCCTTGAAAAAGGTGAACGATCGGAAGGACATTCAAGGGTTACCCTGTTCAGAACAGCAGCGCATTGTTTGCGCTACGGCCTGGTTTGCCATTTCTTATTGTTCGCTTCGACCAGATCGTACCGTGTCTAAACGGGCTACAAGCCGCGTTTCGACATAAAAACTCCGAATTATCCATCTTGCTGATGCTTCTGCCTATCCAATGGTCGCTACACCGACGTTTACCCGTTTTATTTCCTTCACACGAAGGACGGCTTATTGTCTCAAGCCTGTGGGCAAATGCCGCGTTCCCGTCGACCTCTGCATCAGCTGCGTGGCACCGACTCCCTCTCGGGTACCGGCCGCTATCTAACACGCAACGCCCATCGTGAATCAAATTGACAACGTTGTCAATGTGTCAAGCCAAGCCATCTCTGCGGTCGATGCTCCAGGCAGAAGCCTTTTTTTCAATAAAAACAATAGGTAAGCACACTTCATAACAGTCGCAACCCTTTCGACCGCCGACGCGTCTATAAAGACAGCCGCGGCAAGACCGCCCTCATCACACCACAACAGAGGTACCCATATGTTCCCGTTTCCAAAATCCGCCCGCACCCTACTGCTGGCGCTCTCTGTGTGCCTGATGGCACTTCAATCAGGCGCAGCGGACAGCAGCTGGGTAGAAGACAGTAACGATCACGCTCAGGTCGTTTTGAAGGTCATGTCCAAATACAGTCCGGAAGGTGCCGGCAGTCTTGGTGTGGACGGACTGGATGAAGAAATCAGCGATCTCGATAAACGTATTTACGAGCGCTCAATGGCGGACATCCAGAAAGCCAACAAAGAACTCAAGGCGCGTCTGAAGAAAGAAGAGCACCCGACGGTTCGTCAGGATCTGCAAATTCTGATCAAGGCGCTGGACGATAACATTCTGTCTTCCGAGCTGGACCGCGAAAACATGCTGCCCTATTTCAACGTGTCGCAAACCGTATTTAGTGGCATTCGTGGTCTTATCGACCCGCAGATTCCCAAAGAGCGCTACCCGGCAGCCCTGGTACGCCTGAACAAGTATGCCGGCGTCGAACGAGGCTATACGCCAATTGTTGAACTCGCCAAGGCGCGAACCAGGGAACGCTTTAAGGTAAAAGGTCTCGTAGGCCCGTACAAAGGCGAAGTCGAGCAGGACCTCCAGCGCAGCGCAACCTTTATTTCCGGCATTAAGGACCTGCTGGCAGGCACCGAGCTCGAGGGCTGGGAAGACGCCTACGGCAAGCTCGCGGAACAGCTTAGCGACTACAACGACTGGGTCAGAGCCGAAATCCTTCCACGTGCGCGTGAAGATTACCGCCTTCCCGACGTCATGTACCGGGACGCGCTCAAGAACTGGGGCGTGGACGCTGATCCCGAAGACCTGATCAAACAGGCAACGGCCGGGTACATGGATATTCGCAATGAAATGGTGGCTCTGGCTCCACTGGTTGCCGCGCAGAAAGGGTTCGAAACCGACGACTATCGCGAGGTCATCCGTCGCCTGAAAGAAGACCGCATCACTGGTGAGGCGCTGCTGCCCTACTACCAGGAAGTACTGGGCAAGCTCGAAGACATTATCAGGGCAGAACGTCTGGTCAGCCTGCCAGAGCGACCGTCCATCATCCGCATCGGTAGCGCCGCAGAAACCGCTGCCCAGCCTGCGGCCCACCTCGATGTGCCGCGACTGATTGGCAACACCGGCGAGTATCCCCAGTTCGTACTGCCACTGCTGGTGCAAAACGACGACGGCACCTGGCCAGAGTCGGACGACACCTACAAAGCCGGCGCGTGGACCCTGACGGCGCACGAATCACGACCGGGGCATGAACTGCAGTTTTCGAGCATGATTGAGGGGGGCGTTTCCATTACGCGAGCCGTGTTTGCCTTTAATAGTGCGAACGTCGAAGGCTGGGCGCTTTACGCCGAAGCCATTGCGAAACCGTTCATGCCGCTGGATGCACAGATGATATCGCTGCAGTACCGACTGGCTCGTGCCGCGCGCATGTTTCTGGACCCGATGCTGAATCTGGGCAAAATAACGCCGGAAGAAGCGAAACGAATCCTGACGGACGATGTCGTATTGGGTGAAGGCTGGGCACAGAACGAAATAGAACGCTACACCTACCGAATACCCGGTCAGGCCACAGCTTACTATTACGGATATTTGAACCTTCAGGCTCTGCGCACTCAAACAGAGATAGCGATGGGCGACAGGTTTGACGCCCAGGCGTTTCACGACTTTATCCTGGCGCAAGGGCTGCTTCCCCCGGACATTCTTGCTCAGGCCGTGAAAGAAGAATTTATGAAGATGTAATTAGGCACTGTGGGTTCCCCCCCGCATTCTATCGTGGGCGTAGTTTTGACGATTGGTGGTCGTCCGGATTGCGCCCTTTTTTTTATTCTCTTGAAGCGATCCGCGAGACACCATTCGAAAGCGGTTCGACAACCACCGCGCGAATTGGAAAACCTTTGACGTTTCAGCTTGTCGGAGATCCGACGCCCATCAGTCTGCCGACCTTAATGACCGCGCGCCAGGCGAACCATATCGCCGACTGGACGCTGACAAAGATACGGCCCCCGGGGCCCTGTAAGAGGCAGTAAGCACGACAAAGCCCGGAATACTCCGGCAATAATCTATAAAAAACCATGGCCAGCACCCCGGGTTGATGGTCGCATTGAAGCTCCCAGCCGGTTTCAGCCCTGAAACCCTGTGATAAGGTTTAGTGCACTTACCTAAAAGGATGTAGCAATGGCTGGTGGATGGGCACGCGACGGTGCCGTTCAGGAACAAATCGACGCAAGCGTAGAAGACGCCGTCAAAAAAGCCCGCGACCGTATTGCGCGCGGACCCGGCCGGTCTCATTGTGAAGAATGTGAAGCTCCGATACCGGAGGCCCGCCGTGCCGCGGTACCCGGCGTCAGGCTGTGTGTCACCTGCCAGGAACAGGAAGATGCCGATGCCGCCCGGCAAAGCGGCATTAACCGCAGGGGCAGCAAAGACAGTCAGCTCAGATAGAGCCTGAGTATCGCGTGACCATAGGAATTGGGGAAAGTCATTGTGATTACTGATTAAGATTAAGATTAATCTATGAAATGAATACTAGAATTCTAGGCAGGCTTTAAGCTAATCACTAATATTGCGACCACAATTAATGTCATGCCAGCAGACTTGTTTACAATTTTTACAACTCGTTCGCTTATTCCTGCATTAATCGACCGCCATCCAACGTATCCATACAAGCTATAACAAACAAAATCGAATATCATTGTAATCGTAATAAAAATGACGATTTGCGGAACAATCGGAGAATTAGCGTCGACAAACTGTGGTAGCAAAGCAGTAAAATATAAAAGTGCTTTTGGGTTAGACAGCTCTATCATGAACCCTCTAAAGAATACTCGTGACAGATTCCCTGTCACCCTGTTTCCAGGCTGTATCGTTAAGGCGCTTGTAGCGCTGAACAGGGCACCAAATCCTAAATATAAAAGATAAACTATGCCTATCCATTTAACGATTAAGAATAATAATTGAGAGGCAACTATAGCCGCACTTACGCCTGCCGCAGACAATATGAATAAAACGACATTAGCAATTGCAACCCCCAATGTAACCAATAGCGATCGCTTAAAGCCATTTGATGCGGCCTCGACTGCTACGGCCAAAGCAGCAGGGCCTGGAGCTAAAACAACAAAGAACGTTGTTACTGAAAACAAGAATAGAACATCAATTGAAAGCATAGCTAAATACGTTTACCCTGACTTAAGAACGTTCGTCCACTGTACATAGCAGTAGATCCGGATTGAACGAACGAAATGTCGGTTTCACAGGACAAACGCGTGCTTTAGCCAAGACCTGAATCAGCGATTAATATAAATCAATAAAATGAATCAACTAGATAGTAAAGATCAGCTGCTTATTGCTTCACTTCGCAAGAACGCTCGGGCTAGCCTGGTTTCTTTGGCAAGAGATATTGGCCTTTCCCGAAGTGCAACCCATGATCGTATCCATCGTCTTGAGAGCAGAGGTGTCATAAAGGGCTATACCGTTATTCTCGATGAGCTCGCAAAATCAACCAAAGCCGTTTTCTTTGTCAGCATTGTTAACGGAGATCCTAACCCTCTCATAGCAAAAAGAATCATCAAACTACGAGACGTCGTCGGATCACAGTGCCTTTCAGGTGAGATTGATTTATTAGTGCATGCCGCTTGCCCAGATACGAACAGACTGGCTGAGTTACGAGACGAAATATCAGGACTAGAGGGCGTTTCAAGCGTTAAAACCCAGCTCGTTTTGGCGGAAAATGGAATTTAGGTAAACCAATTTTATCCAATGTTGACGTTGCGGGTTGATCTATCCCTCTGGAACCTAGTCCGGCACATGCGCTCGTTAAGACACTGAGCCTTTGTGTAATCGCTTTCGGAATGAGCAGCAATTCCAAAATCACTTGAGCACTTGGCTATAGATGCTACAAGGTTGAAAAACCCATCAATTAAGCAACTAACTGGCCTTACCCCCTCGAGGCTGGGCCAGCTCAACATCAACTCGCGCTTCATGTTAATGATCGGTTGCTGTTTTTGTCATCGTGCTCCCTGTAAACGGATGCGGCGATCTGCGTATTTAGTAAGAACAAAAAAAAACACCCGCACATTATGCGGGTGTTTTTATTGCGCCTGGCCTGCCCTGCAGGACAGACCGTACACGTTCAAGCCCTATTAGAAGGCGTATTTAAATCCGAATCGGATTTCGTAGCGAGATGCGTCACCAATACGGCTTTCCTCGGTACCTTCAACAACGGTACGTGGGAAATTGTGCTGATTCAGTACGCCCCACTCGTCGTTGAGCAGATTGGTCAGGTTGTCGATAACCATAAAGGCAGACGCACTATGACCTTCGCCAAACCCAGGGAAGTCCACGTTCACACGCATGTCCAGCTTGCGCCACCAGGATCCCTCTTCGCTGTTACGCGTGGCACCTGGCAACAAAACGTTGTCGCGGAAATCGAGGAACGGCGTGAAGCCATAAGGATCGATTGTTCCGTTGTACGCAATACTGAATGGTCGGCCAGAGTTGGCAGCACCATAGAACGACAGTGTGGTGTCATATTTGCCAAACAGCGTTCTGCGGTAGTTAGACGTAAACGTCAGGCGATGCTTGATGTTGTAGTTCGAAGTCGAACGAACATCTTCCTGTGGATCGAAGAACGCACGATTCTGGTAGTTTGAAAAGGCTACTGAACTGGTCATCGGGTTAATGTCTTCAGAATCGCTGTACGAATAGCCCGCGGTAAAGTCGAACCCGTTGTCAAACGATTTAGCCACGCTCATGGAAAAGTTCAGTGACTGGTCGCCAACATTACTGTTGGTCAGCACGAAACTGGGTGCGCGCACGCTGTCGTAGATCGGGTAGCCGTCCGGGTTTGTACCCGTCTGTTCAAGATCGCCGTGAAGCACAATCGCCGTATCCTGCCCGTCCGTGTACAGCACGTCCGCATTAAATACGTAGTCGTTCGGGAAAATGTGGGTAACACCCAGTGCAACTTTCCACTCAGAAGGCAGTTCGAAATCGGGATCAAGATAGTTGATTTCGAAGTTGTCGCCCACTCCGCCCGCTACTGCGTTAAACAGTTCGGAAGGAATGCCGTATCCAGGGCCGTTTGGAACACCGTCTTCGAGGCCGAGGTAAACAACATCGGCATCAAACAGCGAACGGGTGCCATCTGTGTAACCAAATGAGCGGCCACGCTGGCCAAACTGCAGCACGTTATTGGCTGAGTAGTTGTTGGACAACCAGACGTTAGGGTTACCACCGGAGTACAGGCCAACACCACCGCGAAGGGTCGTTGTATCAGACCAGTCAAACGTGAAGCCAAATCGTGGCTGCAGCAGACCTTCGCCATCCACAGTGTTGGAGTTGGAGAAACCGTAATCCGCAACAAACTCAGCGTTTTCTGCAGGTGCAGAGTCCGTTGAGTAGAAGTCGTAGCGCAGGCCAGCAACCACACTCAGACGATCGTTAATCTGAATTTCGTCCTGGATATACAGCGTGTTGAGGTCGTAGCCCCAGTCAGCCGCTGCATCATTGACGTTATTGGACGGCGCGTTGTTGTAGTAAATCGCGTCGGCAAAACCATTGCGGAAGTTGTCAATACCATCGAAACGAATTTCTGTTTCAGAGTGCTGAACGAACAGGTTGAAAACGTCAAATGCCTCTCGCTCGACACCAAACGTGATGTCGTGATTACCGAGAAGATATTTGCCTTTCAGAGCAATTGTATCAACATCGTATTTAAGCTTGTTCGACTGCCGACTGTCGTCGCCGCCGAGATAGACGTCCACGTCATCCAGTTCAACCCGGATTTCACCGAAATCGGTTCCGCCGACAGAAAGCTGTCGGTTGTCGAGTTCCAGCGTCGCAATGCGAAGCTCGGTTGAAAAATCAGGCGTCCAGTCGGAGTAGAGTGTAGCCGCATAGGAGTTCAGCTCGGCACCGCGCTCATAGAGGTGATTGGTGAACTCGAATTCATCCAGGTCGCCGTCAGAAGTCGAGAAATTCTCACCATCGTTAAAGTTGTAGGTGAAAGCGAGACGCTGTTGTTCGCTGATATTCCAGTCCAGCTTGATCAGGAGTTTGTCGTCGGTGTGATCCAGACTGTCCGGAATGCCACCCGGATCGTACTGATAAAGCGTATTGGCAATAGACACGATCTCGTCAAGCTCCGCCTGGGTAACCTGTACTTCGTTGACCGCACCAGAACCGATAGGCCCGCGGTCGAACAGGTTCGCGCCTTCAAGCTTTTCGTAAGCGGCAAAGAAAAACAGCTTGTCCTGGATAATCGGACCACCAACGCTCAGGCCGTAACGGGTTTCGGTATAGCTGCCGCTGGTAATGTCTTCGCCTTCCAGGCTGTCACCGCGCAGGCTGTCGCTGGTGTAATCGATAAAGGTCGATCCGAAAAACTCGTTGCCACCTGATTTGGTGACTGCGTTGATGTTACACGCGGAAAAACCACCATATTCAACATCAAACGGTGCGAGTTCAACAGCTACCTGCTTGATGGCGTCGTATGAGAACGGCATGCGCTCGGTCGGATAGCCGTTTGCATTGAGTCCAAACGAATCGTTCAGACGAACACCGTCTACCGTGAGGCTGTTGAATCGCGGGTTCTTGCCGCCGCACTGAACCGCGTTGATGTCGCCACGTGATTCGTCAACGTAGATTCGAGCATCAGCACGAATAACGTCAGTAATGTTTCGGTTAATAGCTGGCGACAGCTCAAGCTCTTCCAGTCCAAACGTGGAGCTCGGGCCAACCGCAATCTGTGACAGCTCTGAACGCGTCGCCACGACCATGACCTCTTCTGCCACGGCAGAACCGGCAGCAAGTGCAAAGTTCACGCTTGCGGTCTTACCAAGATTCAGGCTGATGTCTTCATAGCGCTCACTGCCGTAGCCACTGCTCGATGCGGTAACGCTGTAGTTGTAGCCAACCGGCAAATTGCGGAAATTAAACTCACCGTTGGCGTCGGTCGTAGCGGTCCGCGTCAAGCCGGACTGCTCGTTTCGAATCGTTACGGTCGAATTGGCGATCGGTGCACCGCTTTCGCTGGTCACTGTACCGCGTACCGCAGAACTGGTTTGTTGCGCCTGTGACGCGACGGGTAATGCGATCAGCATGGTGGCAAAAACCGCCATCACAACACGCTGTAGGAAAACCGGTATTCCCAGACGCAGTGATTGCGTGCTGGTACCGGCAGAAAGATGATTAATCATAAGTGACCCTCGTAGAAATGATTATCAGTTGAAAAGCGTATGCCCAAAAAAAACTATGGTTTCAGGTGTCCTGCTTCAATAAGCGCAGATTCAGCCTCGGTAAACGACATTGCCGGGGTGTAACCACGAAACAGACCCAAGCCCGGACACGACCTGACGAGCCGCGCTAAGAGCCTGATGAAACATGTAAATTCCCCAATGAAGGATTGGTCATTAAGAGTCCGGAGCCCCAAAGTTTCCGGCGGTGTAAAACGTCTGTAATGCGTACTCTAAAACTTAGCTTTGCAGGTTACAAACCCAATGTTGCAGATTTCTGACATTGGGCAAAAAACACAGAATTTGAAACGGCATAAAATAGCCCAACGGCCGAGCCAACCTGTTGCAGATTCACTACATTAGCTCAGGTTTGGAGAATCTGCTTGATAAAAAAAAGCCCTTCACCGTAAACGATGAAGGGCAAGTTACTTGAAGAAGCCTGGCCGTTATTCCGCTCTTATTTGCTTCTTCAACTCCACTCCATGGGGATCGGAGTTATTCTCTCAGGTTATGCCGCCACTTCTTTTTTTGGTTGTCCTGGTTCCGTACACGTCCTGCCAACTTCCGCTGTCGTCATACCGTTCCATGATCTGGCCTCTTTAAACCGCTGATTCGGTGGCTGTCAGGTATCTATTAGCAATTCCCGGGCCAGAACGCCCCGTGAGACCCGTCTTGGGACATAACGGGGACACTGGCATCCAGAACTGTGAACCGCATCACACAATAGGAGCCATTGGCGGCCAGTGAGCGGCTTGCAAAACTGTGAACTACGGGCAGAATCGCTGGAACATAATGGTTACTGTAAGAGTTTTCGACGGCCACCCGGTCGGATTACCGACTAAAACCCTTCCGGCGTTCAGCGCAGGTATGGGCAAGGTGTGCGACAGTTGCATCAAGAGCCGTCAGGACGACTCTGCCCAACATCACTGTGAGGCTTCTATGTACCGATTAATACTGACTATTTTCGCTGTTACCCTGCTGGGTGGCTGTGCCTCGATGAGCGCCGATGAATGCCGCACGGCCGACTGGCGTACCGTAGGATACGAAGACGGACTGAAAGGCAGCCCCGGTCGCCTGGGAGACCACCGCAAGGCCTGTGCCAAAGCAGGCGTTACGCCGGACCTGGACGCGTATGAAACGGGCCGCGCTGATGGACTGCGCCAGTTTTGTGTGCCAGCCAAAGGGTACACACTTGGCAGCAACGGCTACTCTTACAAAGGCGTTTGCCCGGCTGATCTTGAACCGTACTTTGTCGAGGCCGTGGACGAAGGTCGGGTCATGTACCGGTTCAAAAAGGCCGTCAGCGATTTGCAGTCACGCATAAACGGCATTGAACGCGATCTTGATGACGATGAAGACGAGATCAGGGATCTGGAGCGCGAACTCGTAGACGATCCGGGTGACGCGAGCAACCGTCAGCGACTGATTAACGAAATTCGGGAGAAAACCCGCAACTCAGAGGCACACCGGATTGAACTGGTGCAGCTGTCCCGCGATTTATACATTGCGGAACAAGAGCTTGAAGAATACCGCCAGCTTCAGGGCGACGGATATCGCTAACGCAAGCTGGCCCGGCACGGCCTAGCCGTGTTGACGCATAAAGGAAAACACCGTCGACTCGTCCGGGATAGCGCCCTGCGCTCCCAGCTGCGTACAGGTCAGCGCGGCTGCAGCCTGCGCGTAGCTCACGGCGTTCTCAAGCGGCTCTGACATAGCCAGCCTCGCCGCCAGAGCACCGCAGAACGTATCGCCAGCGCCGGTGGTGTCCACCGCGTCTACGCTGAAGCCTGCGATCGACGCCTGATTGCCCTCTTTGCTGAGAAACACCCCTTCGCTACCCAGGGTGACCACCACATTGGTAACCCCGAGCGCGTGAAGCTCGAGACAAGCGCCACCGGCATCCAGAGGTAGCGTCTCAATATCCTTGGCTACGCAGCAGTCGACAATCTGTTCGAGCTCCGTTTCGTTCACAATCAGCGTATCCAGGCCGGCCAGGTCGGCAGCCACCAGGTCCAGCATCGGCGCCGCGTTGAGCAACACTCTGCCTCGAACGTGAATGCTCAGCACCTCTCGGACCGAGTCCATCGGAATCTCGAGCTGCATTAGCACAACGGCGGCTTCTTCAATGGGATGCCTGGCCGTATGGATATGAGCCTCATTGCAGCGGGCGTTAGCCCCCGGGGCCACGCCAATACAGTTTTCACCGTGCTGGTCGACGAAAATCAGGGCCGTACCGGTGGGCTCCACGTGCGAACCCATGTGCGTCACATCAATGCCTTCAGACGCATAGGCCTCGCGAGCCTCTCTGCCATAGGCATCATCGCCGACCACGCTGACAAAGGTGACGCTGGCGCCCGAACGCCGGGCGGCCAGCGCCTGATTGGCGCCTTTGCCTCCCCGGGCCTGCGAAAAGCGGCCGTCGCCGACGGTTTCACCTGGGACCGGCAGTTCGGCCACCTGCATGATCAGGTCGGTATTGGTACTGCCGATCACCACGACCCTGCCGGGCTCGGATTTACTCATTGCGGCGCACTCCGTTTAATTTCAACTACCTTCGGATATTGATACATGACGCCGCAGAACCTGGCGAAGCTCCTGAGACTCTTCCTCGCGCCCGCCGGTCAGGCGAGTCGCTGCAGAACTGCCAGATAGTCGTCCAGCACAGCCTGTTCGTCGACCGCCACACAAACCTCGACCTCCGGGCGACCTTTCCATTCATCCACAAACCACGACTGACGGCCGGGTGAAAATATGGTCTGGCCCGCTCCGACCCCAGAGTCCTGCACCCGAATTTGCCCGGAACGGGTCTGAAACAGTTCGGGCCGCACGGCATAAATGGTGGCCGAGGAATCATGGACATAGCACCCGTCCAGGTTCTTCCAGTCGCGGTGAAAGGCGTTATAAATCCGGCTGATGTCGTAGATAAACTGCCCGGCATCACCGCAAGTGTCGCGCAGACGATCAAAATCCGTTTCGCCCATAAACACCTGCTGCGTCACGTCCAGCCCGACCATGGCGGTGCGCGCCGGAGCGGCAAAGACCTGGTCGGCCGCCAGAGGATCCCCAAATACATTGGCTTCCGCCACGGGCGAGACGTTCCCGGTATGGCCATGGCTGCCCGTTGCCCCACCCATAACAACGAGATCCTTCATATGGCCCGCCACAGCCGGGTCTTGCTGAAGCGCCAGCGCCAGATTGGTCAGCCGGCCCACGGTGATCACCGTAATCCGGCCCGGATGCCGATTCAGTTCGGCCACCAGATAGTCTGCCGCCGACTGCGATTCAGCCTGGCGCGAGCGCACGACCGGGCCGATATTGCCCAGGCCGTCATCGCCATGAATCATATGCGGCGGCGGCAGTCGGTTGGTGCCATCCAGACCCACACCCTCACCTTCGAAGACCGGCACGTCTATACCGAACCGTTCACACATGTACAGGCAGTTGCGCGTCGTCATCTCCACCGGCGCGTTGCCGACTCCCGTACAGATACCCCGCAGACGAATATGCTCAGAGGCATGCAGGTACAGGAGCGCCATGGCGTCGTCGACGCCGAGATCGGTATCGAATATGACGTCCAGGGGCGCGGTAAGGGCGGCGTCAGGAGCCATCAGTTTTTGGCTTGCTCCAGCTCATCTAGACGCTGTTTGAGGTAGCTGTCGGCCGTATAACGCTCTGACAGCACGACATCGGGTCGCGGATGTAAAAACAAGGGCAGAGAAATCCGGGACTGATTGTGGTCGGCGTCCGCCGGGTTGATCACTCGATGCGTGGTCGACGGGAAGTATCCACCCGATGCCTCTTGCAGCATGTCACCGATGTTAATAATAAGATTGCCAAAATCGCACGGGACGTCCATCCAGCTTCCGTCGCGGCGCAGCACCTGCAGGCCTGGTTCGCGGGACGAAGGAAGAATGGTAATTAAATTAATGTCTTCGTGGGCCGCCGCTCGAATGGCACTTGGTACCTCATCACCACTTAACGGCGGATAGTGCAGAACCCGCAGCATGGACTGCTCCGAGTTCTCGAGCATACCGGACAGCGACTGGCTGTAGCGTTCGCGTACCTCGTCGGGACTATACTGTTCGATCCAGCCGAGCAGTTCGGCCGCGAATTGGCAGGTGTCTTCGTAGTATTCGAGAAGCTCTTCGCGCAGCTCTGCCGGGCACTGGCCCCACAGATAGAACTGGAAATACTCTTTTATATCCCTGATTTCACAGTCTTTTGCAGCTTCTGCCATCTCGATCGGAAAAAACCCGTCGTTGGCCTCGGAGCGCAGATAATCCTGTTTGGATGGGCCGGCGAAAAACGCCTTCCAGTGCCTGTAAATCGAATCGACCTGCTCCTGACGCAGCGGATGCTGCGTTAATACGCCAAATCCGGTGTCGTGAAGGCTTTTGACGAAGCGTTCCGGCGCATCGGCAT
>CAWUKD010000001.1:0-116371 GCA_963922815.1 uncultured Gammaproteobacteria bacterium | reverse complement strand
CCTGATGGAGATTGCCGCGTCGCTGCGTGCTGAAGACCCAGACTGCGATTCAGGGACGTGTATCAGGGCGTCGCAAGCGCATGGCAAGAATGATAATAATTAGCGACAGTAGTGTGGCACCAACTGTGAACCAGGTTTTTTTCTGCAGTGCGTTGACTGTGTCCGGGTGTTTGACGGTCACCCAGACAGGATTGCTGTAGGCCACTTTGTCAGCGGCGTCCGTAACGATAACGCTGTACCACGTGTCGGCCACAGGTTGCACGATAAATTCGGCCCGTTCTTCGAGTCGGGGGCTGTCGTACGTCCTGGAGTCGATGTGACGAGCTCGTTCGACCAGTCCGATCGACTGAATGCCGGATACGGACTGTGCGGTGTAGCGCAGCGCCAGCGTTTCGCCCGCCGCAACCCTGACCTTTGAGCCGAATACCATGTCCGGGTAGATCATGGGTCCGGAGGTTGCAAATGCGTGACCGTTCTTGAGGCTGTTGACGACGGCCCGGGTGTCTGACGGGTCCTCGGCAAAAACAAATGTTCGCGCTGAACCGGATTCGCTTAACCAGACGTCGTGAACATCCGACCCGGCGGCCAGGTAAATGCGGTGACCGTCATTCCAGAAGCGCCAGACGCGCTCGATGGTTTTGGTGTTGGCCTCAAGATCGCCGGGTACAATTTCGGCCAGCTCGAAGTTAAGGTCGAGACCGCCCGGCACGGCGCTGGTCAGTACGCCGTCGCGGTGGACCTCTTGTTCGAGGCTCTCAAAGTAGCCGTATCGGGAATACGGGTGGTTGGCTTCGATCAAGTCGGCGCCCATCCGCCGGGCTTCCGCGAAGACCTCCTGGACGGTTGCCTGTCCCGTATCGATCTCAACCACTTTGTCGTCGTCAATCGGAAAGGCGTTGAAATGTGCCCAGGAGGGAGACAGTTCGGTGCCCGCAATGAACGGATACGCGCGCGCTTCGGATAGCGCCTGCATGCGTGCGTTGTTCTCGACCGAATCATGGTCACTCAAGAAGCCGATATCCAGACCGGCGGCGAGCTGCGAACGCAGCACGTACGACGCTTCAGTGAAGCCGTCCAGAACATCGGAATGATGGTGAAGATCGATGCTGTGCCAATGTCGCGTGCCGGGGTGCACGATCGACTCGATCGCAACGTCCAGCTCGTGGGTGTTACCGCTCTCCACGCGAACGGCGTGCGTTTGCCGTCGTGACGTAAAGCCGCCGCCTGAGGAGACGTCGAGCGTGTAGTCGCCGGGTGGTATGGTGATCACCGAGCGCCCAACGTCGTCCAGGTCCGTGAAAAACGTGTTGCGCCCAAAGTGGCTGATGAGCTGGCGGTAGCCTTCGCGGATACTGATTCTCGCATCAAGCGGTGTGCCTGACCGTGCGTCGGAGACGGTCACCTGCAGCTGACCGGGCGGTCGAATGTCAGTAAAATCCAGCGTGACATCACCACCATTGGTTACGGTCAGCGAACGCGTTGCTCCCTGGGCGTGACCGGGCGCCGTGGCATACGCTTCATATTCTCCGACCGGTAGCCTGCAGGTAAAACGGCCATCGCGGCCCATGACCCAGGTGTAGGGTTTGCCGTTTTTCAAAAAAACGACGGCCGGGTTGTCGGTCTCGCTCCCGTCAATCGTTCGAAGAAACCCCGAAACGTTGCCGGCGGCCGCGTTCCCGCGCTCAATCTCGGCGTTTACCAAAGGGGTAAGTCCGCCCCCGTGCTCGATCTGCAGCCACGCTTCGAACTGTCGCGACTCGCCGGGCTGCAGAGTATGTGACTGATAGCGATCGCGGCCACCGTAGTCGACATACTGCGAGAAAGGGGCGTGCAACCCAAGCGTCCAGTCTTTACCGTAGGCGGCTGACCAGCGCGCCATGGCCGCCGTTTCATAGCCGGCATATTCCCCGGCGAGGCCCGGTACACCAAACAGACTCCCACCGTCCGGCCAGACGATGTAGCCCGATATCAGGTCGTTAAGCGGCGACTCTCCGCGATTGGTCATGTTGGTAACGATGTGAATCTGACGGTCGTCGTCGCGAATGCCCAACGTGGTTACCAGCTCAACTTCTCCCCAGTCGCGCTCTGTCCGAACGACCGCGTGCCCCGGTTCAGGCATTTCTACCGAGACTCGCTGATAGCTGGTGGGCCAGCTCGACCACTGGTTCGGCATGAAATCGACCAGAGAGGCTATGTCATAGCCGATCTTACCGTCACGGATCAGCGCGATATCCAGTATGCCGCCACGGGCAACACCCCAGGGTGGCGCGGTGTCTACGGCGATGCTTATCGCAAACCATTCGTTGCTAACCGTAATGTCATTTGCGCCAACCGCATCGCCTCGGGGGATGGGCGTTGGTCCGGTAGCTATGCTGACGTCGGCGAGAGCCTGGGAGGAAAACACGCCCGTGATCATGAGGGCGGCGAAAAGTGACAGCACGGCTGTGTTGAGTGCGAGGCCTTTTGGTTCCGATGTCGAAGATTCTGGGTTCATTCGCCGGTACGCCTTCTGCGGATGTTGCTATTTCCTGTGCGAGCAGGAAAACTGCTCATGTGTACCGTGACTGTTGCCGCGGATGCCCGTCAGATTGAGGCACGGCTCGTGCAAAAGTCTCAGTCTTGTCCGTGCTGTTCAGGCGAGCTGCCTGGTCGCTTTCAGGAGCGCCTTGCGGTGAATCGAATGCTGGTAACGGACACTGAAAACGTACCACGGTACGGCCAGGCAGTACCAGCACGCCACAGTCGAAGGGTTGTTCTGACGTGGCACACGCACAGGTGAACATATGATTGGATTGAAAATCAGCGCGTCCATTTTCACTGTCCTCGCGGTGACCGGGTGTCAAGTCGCGGTTACGCCAATAGCACATGAGCCGCTCGAGTCCCGGTCCACCGTTCAGATCAACGTGCCTGTAAAGTCAGGTGGCGAGCGATTGATTCGCGTTCATGGTGACACTCGGCTCACCGGCGTAAGCCGGTTCCTGGGTATTCCGTTTGCTGAGCCACCGACAGGAGAGCGCCGCTTTCGCTATGCTGTCCACAAGACGTTTGACGAAGAGCGGTCGATTGAGGCCACCAGATTTCCACCGGCCTGTCCGCAAGACCAGGGTAATCCGAACTGGTATCGCCGCGTGGCTGAAAACTTCGGCGCCAGCCGCAACGTGGTTCCTGATCAGGACAATATCTCGGAAGACTGTTTGTATCTGAACGTGTGGCGGCCTGCGTTTGCGACGTCCGGCCATCCGGTGATGGTGTGGTTTCACGGTGGCTCGAACATCAACGGCTGGTCGCACGAACCCAACTATCGTGGGCATGAGCTGGTCCGACGCAACGTTGTCGTCGTTTCTGTTCAATCGCGTCTCGGTCCGCTGGGTTTCCTGCCCCATGTGCTGGACGATGAGCCAGGCGGCAACTTTGCGCTCTCGGACCAGGTGGTGGCGCTGGAGTGGATACAAAAACACATAGCGGCGTTTGGGGGTGACCCTGAAAACATCACGGCGTTCGGTGAGTCGGCCGGCGGCGGCAATATTGCGGCACTCCTGACCGGACCGGCGGCCGCAGGATTGATCGACAAAGCCATTATCCAAAGCGGTGGCGCCGGTAACTTTGTAGCGATTTCAGCGGACACTGCCTCCGCACGGGCTCACAAGATGTTCAAAGCGCTGTCTGTTGAAACGGCGGAGCAGGCGCGCGACGTGCATTGGCAGGAGTACGTCGCGTGGGCGAATGCGAACCGGAGCGACTATTACCATTATCCGGTTGAGGATGGTGTTTTCGTCGGGTCTCCGGACGAATCGGAGGACAAAGCGGTTCCGCTGATGGTTGGCACCAATCGTCACGAGTCGCTGATGTATCTGGACGACACCAGCGCCGACCCGGTGGCCGATGCGGTTCGTTACACGGGCGCGTCGCAGGCGCTGGTCGATTTGGTACGCAATTATCAGAACAGACTGGACTGGTCGGATCTGGAAGCGGCAGACTTTATAACCGGCGCGTATGATTTTCACTGTCCGGCGCTCGAACTTGCAGACGGCGCGGTGAAACAGGACCTGCCGGTCTATCACTACCTGTTTACGCGTGAGCGTGCAGGCGATCGGGGTATCCGTTCGTACCATGGCGCAGAGATACCGTATGTGTTTGACACTCACGATGAGTGGCTGCCCATGAATGCCAGCGACAGAACGCTGACCAGTACGATGGTGAGTTACTGGACAAATTTCGCCAGGAACGGCGACCCGAATGAGAACGGGTTACCGAACTGGAAGAAGTATACGCCCGGGCAGCCCTATACGCAGGAGCTTGGGAATCATGTGAGGGAGTACGACAATCCGTTCCGGGAAGCGTGTCACTTGCTACGCCAACCGGCGGCGCCTTAACAGGAGCTGATCATGCTAACGCTAACGCCTTCCGCCCGATTACGGGTGTCACCGTACTACGAGTCGACGCTGGCCGACGGTGCGCTGAGCGCGATGCCGTACAACAATATGCTGATGCCCACGGGCTACGGTGATCCGGTGGCCGAGTACTGGCGGATTATCAACGGTGTGTCCATGTGGGACGTTGCGGTGGAACGGCAGGTTCAGCTCAAAGGGCCGGACGCGGCCAGGCTGGCCCAGATACTCTGTACGCGCGATATGAGTAAATGCGTGCCGGAACAGGGCAAGTACGTGGCGCTGTGCAACCACCGCGGCATTCTTATCAATGACCCTATCGTACTCAAACTCGATGACGACAAATTCTGGCTGTCGATCGCCGATTCAAATATCTTGTTCTGGGCCCGTGCGATCGCATCAGAACGCAAGCTCAACGTGTCGGTAACCGAGCCCGACGTGTCACCGCTGGCCGTACAGGGGCCCAAAGCCGAAGACGTTGTTGCCCACATGTTTGGCGACTGGGTCAGAGACTTGCGGTACTTCTGGTTTAAAGAAACCCGACTCGATGACATACCGCTGGCGGTCGCGCGATCCGGGTGGTCCAAGCAGGGTGGTTTCGAGCTTTATCTGATGGATGGGAGCAAAGGCAATAAGCTATGGAATCTGGTCAAAGAAGCCGGTGCCGCCTGGGACATCGGTCCAGGGAACCCCAATTCGAGCGAGCGCACCGAGAGCGGGCTGGTCTCCTGGGGCGGAGACACGGATCACACGACGAATCCGTATGAAGTACGCCTTGGCAATTTTGTGGATCTTGATGTGCCCGACGACACCATTGGCATTCAGGCGCTGCGAAAAATTCATGCCGAAGGTCCGAAACGTCATCAGCTCGGCGTGCGGCTGACCGGCGATACAGCGGTACCCCCTTCGTACGACTGGTTTGATATTTACGCCAACGGTGAGCGCATCGGCGATTTGACCAACTGCACCTGGTCTTATCGACTCGAACAAAATATCGGCTATGCACTGGTCACCGTGGATGCGCTGGTTGGCACAGAAGTGTCCGTCGAGTGCCACGGCGAAAAGCGCACAGGAGTGCTCCAGGAACTGCCGTTTATCTGACGACCAGCGTTCGAGTGCATCCGGTGATTCAGAACTGATCCAGGCCCCGTCCGCGGTCGACGGGGGTGTGAGCGCTAACGGTTCTCCAGTCCGTCACTACCTGCTTCAGGTACATTCAGCGAGCATTCAGTCAACGCGGCGTATGATTGGCTTCAGGCATTGGTTTTGGGCAAAGGAGAGCGCCCGGTCATGCCTCAATGCACCTAATGTCTGACAGGCTGGACCGACTCCGAGGATCAACCGATGAACACGTACCCAAACGATCTGCATCACTCATGCGCCAAGACCAATCGTCGATCGTGGCGCACCCTCGGATTGACGTTCGCGCTGTTTCTGTCGGCCTGCGGAGGCGGTGGTGGCGGAGGCTCGACGCCCGGCCCGGCGCCGACGCCCGTGGCGACCGGATCCATCAGTTTTACCAGCTGCGAAGTACCTACCGGTGAATCGTCCTGCGATGGTTCACTGAGCTGGACCACATCAAATACCACTGCGCCCGCACTCACCGTGGACGGCGCGGTGTTGTCAAACGCCGCCACAGGAACCGTTCCGCTTGCGTTGCCCGGCGACTTTGTCGATGTTGTACTTGCCGATGGCGCAACCACGCTCGACACCCTCACGTTCCGCGGCGTTTGCGAAACGGCCAGCGCCTGGGACGGCACTGCGTGCACTACGTTTTCCGTTAGGCTTGACGAACGCGCCAATACACCGTTTGTAGAAAACGGCACGTCGGTAGAGCTGGAAGTGGTGATCTTCAAGCCCGCAGGACCCGGGCCGTTTCCTACCGTGATGTTTAATCACGGATCAACCGGCGACGGCTCCGACCCTTCTTTGTTTAGCCTGACCACAATCTCCGAAACCGTCGCCAAATTTTTTACCGACAGAGGGTGGCTGGTGGCGTTCCCGCAGCGTCGCGGCCGCGGTCAATCGGACGGCTTGTATGATGAAGGCTTCAATGCCAATCGAACGTTCTATTCGTGTCAGGCCGACATTTCGCTGGCGGGGGCAGAGAGGGCTCTGGAAGATGTGAACGCGGCCGTGGACTGGTTGCGCAACCGCACGGACGTCGATACTACCCGTATGCTCAGCTCAGGCGTATCCCGCGGGGGCGTCCTGTCGCTGGTTCATCTGGCCGATCGCCCCGACGTGTTTTTGGGTGCTGTAAACTTTGTCGGCGGCTGGACCGGTGAGGGATGCGGAGACTATATCGCCATCAATCGCACGCTATTCACGCAAGGCGCCTCGTTTCCCGACGATACGCTCTGGCTGTACGGCAATAATGACTCCTTCTATACTGTCGAGCACAGTCGATCGAATTTCGACGCGTTTACCACTGCAGGCGGGCTCGGCGAGTTCAATGTCTACACGCGAGCACCGGGATTGAACGGACATTTTTTGACGAACGATCCGTCGCTTTGGGGTGATGACCTGAATGCGTATCTGAACGCGCTGCCTTAACCTGACTGCCAGGAGTCTGAGGTATACCTTGTCCGGATCTTCGTTTGATCACGACAACAGTGTGTGCGTCTGATCCGAACTGGTCCAACACGATATCGATTTGGTCGGGGCGCTTCCGTATTGGGTCGGAATGCTTCAAACATGACCGTTGACGTTGTTCAAGGTATGCTGAATCGCATGTGAGGTGATTGATGTTCTGGCATGAATGTTGATCGCAACCGGAATTGCTGTGCAAGTACTACGAATCGTAATCTTGGAGAAAGGTTTTTGAGGATTGGCGCATGAATCAGGTTGATAAATTTCTTCCAGTCTGGGTATGGGGGATTGTTCTTCTGCAAATTGCCCTGGTGTTGTTTTTTTCTGCAGGCACGGCGATTAATCCTGGGGATTTTATTCCGGATGTGACCGAGTTGAATTACGTTACGCAGCTGTATATCACCAGAAACGTGACCGTCGCTCTTGGGTTGATCGCCGCTTTGCTCTTTCGCTCGCGCATGGCGCTCATGGTCATGCTGATGGTTCGCGTTTTGACGGACGTATCGGACGTTGTGTCCGTCTATGCGCTCAACGTAGAGGTGATCAAGGCCAGTGTGCCGATGGTGGTTCTGCTGCTGATAGTGCCCGCGCTGGTGGCCATCATCTATTTGTGGCGACGACGCTAAGTGCTTCTGTATCAGGAATGCAGCTTGTAATGACGGCGGCTCCGCAAAGCCATGGGCAACGGATAAGATGGACGATCCGGGCAGGCGTATTTAAATGATCGACAACGCATTCTTTCGCCCATGGACGATCGAAGACCGCGAGGCCTGCCTGGCCATACTGGATGCCAACACGCCTGAGTTTATCGCTCCCGAAGAGCGCCAGGACTACATGACGTTTCTCGATGAAGAAGCCGACGGCTATGAGGTCTGTGAAATCGACGGTCGGGTGGTGGGTGCGTTCGGTCTTTGGCGCCAGAGCGAGCAGCGTACGGTTTTGTGCTGGATCCTGCTCGATCCCGGGTCACAGCGTTCCGGTCTTGGTTCCCTGATAATGAATCGCGTTCTGTTGCAGGCACGTGCATCAACATGTCAGGTGCTGGGGCTGGCAACAAGTCAGAAAGTGGTGCCGTTTTTTGAGCGTTTTGGGGCGGTTGTTGTCTCCGTTACAAAAGACGGCTGGGGTGTGGGTCTTGATCGTGTTGATATGGAATTGACGTTGTGATGTCGGAAGTACTCTCAGTGTGCCGCGCACCGTCGTGGCGTTTACGCTAAACTTGTGTCATGAGAAGTCATTCACACAGGCTATTTAGAGGAACGGGTCATTTGCCTGCCGAACATTCAGGAAATTCGAGAAAAATCGCAGGTGTTGATGCTCATGCGTGATGAACTGGCAACGCTCCTCGGGGACACCGTGCATCTTGATCTACTGCGCAGTGTGCAAACTATTGAGATCGCCGTGTGGCTGATCGTGTTCCTGCTGGTATTTGCCAATATCATTGCCTTTCTGCATTTTCGCAATCACAAACTGCTCGCCGATCGCCAGTCCCACGACTGGCAACAGAAGACTGAGCTGGCCTACGGTCAGGGCGACTACAAAAAAGCGTTGAACATACTCGAAACGGCCGAGCTGGTATTGCCCAAATCCGCCGACGTAAAATTCTGGCAGGGTCGGTGCTATTTTCAGCAGGAGGCCTGGGAGCAGGCGGCCGGAAAGTTTGAAGAATGTCTTCGCCTCGAGCCGTGGTATCGAAAGTCCGTTAAGGACTGGATGGCGTTTATTGAACTCAATGAACTGGTACCCGGCGTCGAGGGCTATCTGGACACCCCATAATTGATAATAATGCCTGTCGCTTCAAGGTGTTTGTCCATTGATAGGGTTGTCAGTTGTTACCTAAGATCAGGCATTGCGACGTTGCTCTGCAGCAATCGCTCTCGCCCCGATCCGCCACTTTTTCCATTAACGTAGCCAATTTCCCACAGCTTCAGTCCAAAAGTAGTGATAAGGTTGAACGCAAAGAATAACAACACTTTGCTGCCCGCTATATAACCGAAGTCCGGCTGACTTCCGTTCCCGTGTGTCCAAAGCGTCGCTATTCTGTTGTGAATCGCATAAACAATAACAAGCGGTATTACTTCGGCTCGTGCGTCGCTGCGTGTTGGGCTGGACATCGAATCAGGGAGAATTGAATGAAAACCACCACGAGGTTACTAGCCATCGCTACGGGACTGTTGCTGTCCTTCGGGACGCAGGCTGCCGAGCCCGACGCCGAACGCAAGGCGCCCGAACTGGCGCCCATTGTTGAAGACGTTGCCTTACCTATCAGCAGTCGGGAACTTGCCGCAAACTGCGCCATGCTGGACGACCCCAAGCTTCGTGTACGCATGGATGGTCTGCTCTACAAGCTGCTCATTATGTGCGGACGACAGGACGAACTGGGTCGGGTTAAATCCGAAAAATTCAAATCGCAGGCTGGCAAAGCGCCTGGGACTGACACGCTGGTCAACGACCCGACCGGCGAGTTTGGAGCCACGCAGACACAGAACGAAACGTCACTGGCCCGCAATGAAGTGACCGGAACGCTGTGCTCGGGTTTTAACGATGCGTTTAGCGGTGTCACCACAACGGGTGGTTTTACGGGCTTCGCGCGTTCAGTCGATGACGGCGTAACGTTTGACGATCGCGGTGCATTGAGTCAAAACAGCAACGGCGATCCGAGCCTCGTGTGGCGCCGACTCGACGGCAACTTTTATTTTGCCACGCTGCACACCAGTGGTCTGGGCCTGTGGCGATCCACCGACGACTGCGGCACGTTCGATTTCATCGGACTGATTCATGCCGGCACCGGTGACGATAAGGAGATACTGACGGTTGATAACGATCCCGCCAGTCCCTTCTACGGCCGCATGCACGTGTCGTTCATCGACTTTAATGCAGGTGCCCGCATCTACAACACCTTTTCATCTGATGGTGGTGCCAACTGGTCAGCGCCTCTGGCTTTGAGTGCGGTTAATGCGCCGGTTCAGGGTGCATGGCCGGGCGTTGCGCCGGACGGTACAGTTTATGTGTCCTGGGGACGATTCGACGGCAATAACGTGAGCGTTGAAATGTCACGTTCGAACAACGGCGGCGTGAGTTTCACGCCTACCGCGCGACCGCTCGACAATGAGCCAAGCCCAAGAGCCTCCGGTCCCACCAGTGCCTGTGGTCGTCCTGCGCTGGCCGGCAACATTCGCTACCTGGCGTCGCCGCAGCTAGTGGTGGCTCCCAACGGTGACGTGGCCGTCGTCTATTCCTACGATCCGGATGGACAGGATACGGGCGACGTGGTCGACGTGTTTTTCCGCCGCTCCACCGATCAGGGTGCGACGTGGGAACCTGAAATCAGGCTCAACGACGATTCGACCGAACGTGATCAGTTTTTCCCAACGCTCAGCGTGGGTCCGAGTGGACGCTACGTTGCTGCATGGTACGACCGGCGCCTTGATGAGAACAACATTATGCTGGATTACTACGCGCGCGTGTCTTCTGATGGCGGTGCAACGTGGCAGCCTGCGGAACGCGTCTCCGACGAAAGTTCACCCGTGTATATCGATCCTGGTCTCGCGTCGTGCTATCACGGTGACTACGATCAGCAAATCCAGAGCGAGTCGGTGGCCTATATTCAGTGGGCAGACGATCGCGCTGTACGCAGCGGGCACAATGATCCCGATGTCTATCTGGACAGGAACACACTGGGTCCCGATTTTTCTGTGGGTGCCGCTCAGAATTCTGCTTTCGTGTGCGCACCGAATACGGCACAGTACACGATTAATGTTGGGCAATTTGAAGGGTTCAGTAGCCCGATTACGCTGAGTACCTCAGGGCTTCCTGCCGGGACTGCCGACAGCTTCAGCGTCAATCCCGTGAATCCGGGCGGCAGCAGTCTGCTGAGTGTTATCGCCGCAGGCACGCCGGCAGCCGGTAGCTATACGATTGGTGTCGATGGTACTGATGGCAGCGCCACACGATCGGCGCAGCTTAGCTATGTGCTGAGTACCGAAATTCCAGGCGTTCCGGTGCCAACAGCGCCGGCCGACGGTGCGACCAACCAGTCGACTATGCCGGTGTTGACGTGGGATGCGGTGGCGCAAGCCAGTAATTACGCCGTTGATGTCGCAACCGACGCGGCGTTTACCTCGATTGTTGAGAGCGGCATGTCTCAAACGAACAGCTACATGACAGAGATGTCGCTTGATCCGCAAACCACGTACTACTGGAGAGTGTCAGCCGACAACTCATGTGGTGCGGGAACGGGCAGTGCGGTGTCGAGCTTCACTACAAGCGCGACGGTGTGTTCGGGTACGAGCTTCCCGATTCTCGACCTTCAGGGCACTTCGCAAACGCTGTCGGTGTCGAACTCAGGAATTATTGAGAGTCTGACCGTTAGCGTGGATGCCTCTCATACGTGGGTTGGTGATGTCACGCTCACGCTGGTCAATGAAGACACCGGAACGTCCGTTGTGCTGATGGATCGTCCGGGAGTTCCGGCCAGCGCCGAGGGTTGTTCACTCGACGGTATCAACGTTGAATTCGACGATGACTCATCCATTCCGGTAGAAACCGAATGTAACGGAGCACCACCGGCCATTGGTGGCATTCTGAATCCTGAAGGAACGTTAGCTGATTTTGCCGGCGAATCGTTTGGTGCGACCTGGCGTTTGGACGCGTTCGATTCGTTTAACGGTGATCCGGGTACTGTGAACACCTGGTGTTTGACCGCCGCGCTCGAAGACACGGGCATCGATACCGACGGCGATGGCATTGACGACAGCGCGGATAACTGCACGCTGGTGGAAAATGCCGATCAGCGCGATACGAACGGCGACGGGTTTGGTAACGCCTGTGATCCCGACCTGGACAACAATGGCGTGGTGAACTTTGCGGATATCGCATTGTGGACGCCGTTGTTCAACACACCGTGTGGTGACGTTGACGAGGACTTCGATGGCAGCGGTAGCTGTAACTTCGCAGACTATGCGCTGTTCCCGGACTACTTCCTGCAACCACCTGGACCGAGTGGTGTGGCACCGTAGGTTTCTGTTTGACCAAAACGAAAAAGCCCCGCATCAGCGGGGCTTTTTTTATGGAGGGCTGCTATTCGTACCGCAAAGCGTTCACGGGCCTTGAACGGGCCGCTTTGCCTGCCTGTACAGCTATCGTAATCCAGGCTGCGGCCAGCGCCGCAACGGCACTCGCGATAAAGAGCCACGCCCATCCTGCGAACGGTGCCTTGTAGACGAACCGATTCAGCCAGTCATTCATGAAGTAGTAGGCGATGGGCCAGGCGATCAGGTTGGCGACCAGTACCAGCTTGGTGAAATCGGTGGTCAGCAGCATGACAATGTCGGTCACTGACGCGCCCATGACCTTACGGATGCCAATCTCCTTGGTGCGTCGTTCGGTAGTAAACGAAGCGAGCCCAAACAAACCGAGAATGGCAACGAAGACAGCCAACCCTGAAAACATGCCGAATATTTTTGCCTGTCGGGCTTCTGTGCGATACAAGGCGTCAAAGTTATCTTCGAGAAACGCCCACTGCAGCGTATCGGCAGGGATCAGCCGCGCCCACACCGACTCAATGTAGGCAATAGCCGCCGCCGGATCGCCCGCCGCTACTTTGATTGAAACGCGGCGGCCATATCCCGGGTGAGGTTCGGCGTAAACTGTGGCCTTCATTTCATTGTGCAGCGAGGCGAAATGGATGTCTGGAATAACACCAACAACTTCCCGGTCCACAAACGACTGCAGGTCCCGACTCATGGGCTCGCGGATGATCTTGCCGACGGCTTCCTGCGGGGTCCAGCCAAACCGGTGTGCCGCAGATTCGTTAAGAACTGCCGCGCCCTGGGTTACCGGGTTCTCTTCGGTCGGCATCTCAACGCGGCGCTCGTTTTCCCGAAACGTTCTTCCGGCCAGGAATTCCACGTCGTAGTGGTCAAACCACTGGTAATCCACCTTGATATTGGACAGGCCCATGACGTTTTCCATCGTGGCCTGACTGCCTTCCGGAAGGTAGCCGGAACCATCGAGGTTGCGATTGCCGGGTACGCGGGATGAGTAAACTACAGACACAATATCAGGGTGAGATTCGAGCTCGGCTTTGAGCGGCTCGTAGGTTTCCCACAAGTCGGCAAAGAAGGGTAACCCGGCGACGATGTTGCGCGTCTTGTCGTAGCCAAGATCAATGTCGCGCGCATACTTCATTTGCGCGATAACCACGCCCGTGGCAATCATCAAGGCGATTGAGGTGGCAAACTGAAACACGACAAGTGACTTTCTGAGCAGCGCCGAGCCAGAACCGGACGCCTGTCCCTTGAGTACCTCTACCGGCCGGAATTTCGACAAATAAAACGCCGGATAACAGCCTGCGAGCAGGCCGACGATGAGCGTACCCAGCCCCAGTATCGAGAGGGTTGACGGGTCGGTCATCGAAAACGACAGCGGTTTTTCCAGGAACGCGGCGAAAAACGGTAGCAGTAGCTCAACCATGGCAACGGCGAGGAGCATAGCGAGTGCCGTAAGCAGAATAGATTCGCCAAGAAACTGAATTATGAGCTGACTGCGGTGCGCGCCGACCACTTTGCGAATACCTACCTCGCGGGCGCGCTGCGTTGAGCGTGCGGTGGTCAGGTTCATGAAATTGATGCAGGCGATGAGCAGCACGACCAGAGCAACTGCGGAAAACGTGTAGACAATGGCGCGGCTGCCGTTGGCCTGCCATTCACCATCGCGATCCGAATCGAGATGAATATCCTGCAGTTTCTGCAAATTCAGCGCGTTTGTGTCGCTGTCCCCTTCGCCCCGGTGCTTGTTCAGAAAGTCAGGGAATCGTGATTCGAGATCCTGATAGTTGTAACCTTCGGGCAGGCGCATGTACGTGTAGTAGTTGTTGCTGCCCCAGTTCTGCATTTCGTCCTCGCCCATCATCAGCGTAACGGCTTCGAGGGATCCCAGTAGTTCGAACACCATATGGGTATTGTCGGGAAGGTCCGCTATGACCGCCGTAATGGTTACGTCCATTTGTCCCATGAAATTAAGCGTTTGACCAATCGGGTTCTCGCTGCCGAAATAGCGTTCGGCGGCGCGCTGCGTAAGCACCATGTCGGTGGGCCTGACCAGCGCGGTCGCCGGATCACCGCTGACAAATTCCAGGTTGAAAAACTCGAACACGTTGGGGTCGACGATGGCAACACCTTCTTCGACGTAGCTGTCTTCACCGCGGGAAATTGTGGCGCGGCCAACCGAGAGCAGGCGTGTAATATCCTCGATCTCGGGAAAGTCCTCTTTTAGCAAGGGCGCGATTGGGGGTGCGACGGCCGCCAGCTCAAGATTGTTGCCGAAGAAATCGCGAGTCACCCGATAGATGCGATCGGAGTTGGTCCAGTGCTGGTCAAACGACGTCTCATAGCGAACAAACAGCGTAATAATGATGCAGCACGCCAGACCAATGGATAGACCAATGATATTGATGACGCTAAATAGCGGATTGCCGGTAATATTGCGCCAGGCGATCTTCAGGTAGTTACTAAGCACGGCGCACCTCGCTTTTTTCCTGGAGACTCACCGTGTTTTCGGACAGCACCCGACCGTCGAGCATGTGAACGGTGCGGCTGGCGTGGTTGGCGTGACTCGGGTCGTGCGTGACCATGACGATCGTCGTGCCGTCACTGTTCAGCTGATTCAGCAGATCCAGCACTTCTTCACCGTTCACGGTATCAAGATTACCGGTTGGCTCGTCGGCCAGAATCAGGTTGGGGTTGGTTACCACGGCCCGCGCGACGGCGACGCGCTGCTGTTGTCCACCTGACAGCTGCTGCGGCCGGTGGTCGGCCCGGTGCGCGATATTGACGCGCTCGAGAACCGCCTGAACGCGTTCACGACGTTCTTTGGCGGGCACTTTTTGATAAAGCAACGGCAGCTCTACGTTTTCGGCAACGGTCAGCTCATCGACAAGATTAAAGCTTTGGAAAATGAAACCGATGTTGTGTTTTCTGAAGTCGGCCAGCTTTCGTTCGGAGTAGTCCGACACGTTTTCGTCACGAAACGTATAGCGACCGGTGGTGGGCGTATCGAGCATGCCCATCACGTTCAATAGAGTCGATTTTCCACAGCCGGACGGGCCCATGATGGCGATAAACTCACCGGCGTTGATTTCCAGATTGATATGGTTCAGCGCGGTCGTTTCCACATTGGACGTTCGGTAGACTTTGTTCAGATCATGCATTTGAATCATGTCAGTATCCCCTGATAAGAATGTCACTGGTCGACGAACAATCGTTCGACGTCAATAAAGTTGGTGTAAGAAGAAACAATCACGCGCTCGCCGGGTTCCAGCCCGGCTTCCACTTCGATCGTGTTCGGGTTGCGGCGGCCCAGCTGCACCTCGCGGCGGGTGGCGCCTTTGCCGTCTGCGTCCATGACAAAAACCCAGGCGCCGCCGGTGTCGTTATAAAACGGGCCGTTGGGCAAGAGAACGGCCTGTTCGGTGGTGTCACCGAGAACCAGCCGAAGCTGCAGCGTCTGACCGCGGCGGATGTCGGCGGGCGTGCTGCCCAGAAAACGAAGGTCCACTTCAAACTGGGCTGAGCGAACTTCCGGGTAAATCTTGCTGATCTCAAGTTCGTGCTCCTGACCGTTTACGCTGAGTAGAGCGCGTTGACCTGCGCGTACCCGATTCAGATAGAACTCGTTGACGAGCGCCACGGCTTTGAAGCGATCCACTTCATCGATTTGTCCCAGGCGCTCGCCGCGGCCTTTGGATTCGCCGATTTCAGCGTTCAGCGAGGTCAGGTGGCCCGAGCGGGGGGCACGTACGAGCAGGCTGTCGAGGTTGGCCCGCGTTAACTCCAGGTTTTTTTCCAGATGGGTCACAGAACCGTTGAGCTGTTCGATCTGGGCGAGTCGAATCTTTTCGTCCTGCGCCTGACTCTCGCGCGTGACGTCCCGACGTTTCTTCCAGTACGCCAGTTCGTCGCGACCGTTGTCGTATTCGGTTCGGGAAATAAACTGTTTGCCATCGAGTTCGTCGTAGCGCTTGACCAGACGGTTTAGGCGAATGATCTGATAGTCGATTTCGATCAGCTCACTTTTCAGGGCCAATCGGTTCTGCTCGATGGCCAGCTGTGTGTTGCGCAGGTTGTTCAGCTGTTCGCTGACCTGCGCCTCGCGTGCAATGACGTCGAGTTGCATAGCCGTGTTGGACAGTTCGATGAGCGGATCGCCTTTTTCAACCATCGCGCCTTCTTCTACGAGCACGGCTTCGACGCGGCCACCTTCGATCGCGTCCAGATAGATCGTGCGCTCGGGTTCAACGGCCGCCCGCAGCGGAATAAAATCCTCATAGACACCGCTGTCGACTTCGGCAATGCGAATGCGCTGGCCGTCCAGCGTGAACGAGGTCGTGGCGTCGATGGACGACCAGGCGATGTACGCCAGAGCGGCGAGGCCCGCGACGATGACGCCTGCCATGATCGGTTTGCGGCGGCTTTTTTCGATGCCCCGATCCATGGACGAGTGACGGGTTTGGGTATTTGATGGGCTCATGCCTTTAAAAATGCAATCTCTGTGCCAATCCAGATGCCAAGAAAATCAATAAGATAGGGTGGGTGTGGGGTGGGAGCAGTGTACGGAATCGTACAAAGTGATCGATTTCGGACACTCATGCCGATAGAGTGGCCAGCATGATGCAGGCAACCATACTGATCGTAGACGACGACGCTGATGTTTTGACCGCCGCGCGGTTGCTGCTGCGCAAGCACTGTTCGCGCGTATTGACCTCGGAAGACCCGTCCAACATCGAAACGCTGATGCGCAGCGAAAGTATCGATGTGTTTCTGGTGGACATGAACTTTGCCATTGGCCGCAATACCGGGGCAGAGGGGTTGCACTGGCTCAACCGCATTATCGAACTCGATCCTGATGCGGTAGTGATACTCATGACGGCCTTTGGTGATCTTAATATGGCGGTGCGGGCCATGCGTGAAGGTGCTGCCGATTTCATTCTGAAGCCGTGGCAGAACGACAAACTGCTGGCAACGCTCGGCGTGGCCGCGGCGCTTCGAAAAACCCGGGCTACTGTGAGCGCCATGAGCGTGCCGCGCCCGGTCACGGATATGGTGGCCGGCTCCAGTGCGATGCAGGATGTACTGCGAGTCGTTGAACGAGTAGCCCCCACGGACGTCAACGTTTTAATTCGTGGTGAAAACGGTACGGGTAAAGAACTCATCGCTCAGGCGCTGCATCGGCAGAGTGCGCGCAGTGAGAAAATGCTGGTGACCGTCGATTTGGGTGCCGTTCCCGAGAATCTGTTTGAAAGCGAGTTGTTCGGACACAGGCAGGGCGCGTTTACTGACGCCACAAGCTCGCGTGCCGGTCGCTTTCAGGCCGCTCACGAGGGCACGCTGTTTCTGGATGAAATTGGCAACCTGCCTCTGGCACTACAAACCAAGCTTCTTCGCGTACTGGAGAGTCGGGAAGTGGTACCGCTGGGCAGTGATCAGCCCGTTGCGATTGATGTGCGCCTGGTGGCCGCTACCAATCAGCCGCTTGAATACATGGTAGCCGAGGGGCGGTTTCGGGAGGATCTCTTGTTTCGACTGAATACTATTGAGATTGAACTACCACCGCTGCGCGAACGACTGGAAGATTTGCCGGCACTGACCAAACACTTTATCAAGCGATTTGCCCGCAAGTACCGCCTTAAAGAAAAGTCCGTCGGTGCGGCTGCGCTCGCGGCGCTTCGAGCGCACGGGTGGCCAGGCAACGTGCGTGAACTGTCGCACGTCGTAGAACGCGCCATGATCCTGTCGGAAGGCGACGCGCTGGGTGTGGACGACTTTGTACTCAAACCGGCGGTCAACGCGGCACCGGACGCGTCACTGAATCTCGAACAAAACGAGCGGCGTCTGATTGTCGAAGCTCTGCAGCGCAATGAAGGCAATATTTCGCGCGCCGCCGATGTGCTCGGCATTACGCGTGCGGCCCTGTATCGTCGCATTGAGAAGTTCGACCTGTGAAACCGCGCTATCGTGCACGCTTCAGGCTGATCATCACGCTGCAGGTAGTGCTGCTGGTCATAACCATCGCGGCGCTGGTTTACGCTGTGTTCACAACGGGGCACACGGCTGTTCCGATCGTGCTGGGAGTGGTCGTGGTCCTGCAGGTAGTGGCTTTGCTGCATTCGGTTGAGGCGCACGTGGAAACGCTGCAGGACTTTTTTGCCTCGATTAACTATGAAGACTTTACGCGTCGTTTTATCGCGGACGACGTCGACGCCGAACTCAAAGACGCATTCAACCGCATACTCGAGCGTTTTCAGGATTCTCGCGCCGAGCGGGACCTTCAGGCCAACTACCTTGAAACGGTGGTGCGACACGTGCCGGTGCCTTTTTTCGCCGCGAAAGCAGACGGTAGTTTGAGTCTGGTGAATAATCCGGCCCGACGGCTGACGGGTATGCCCAACCTGGGCCATCTTGACGAACTGGCCGAACTCGATGCCCAGCTTCCGGCTTTGGTGCGGGCTATTCGTGCCGGTGATCAACAGCTGCTGCAAACCCGGATACGCGAAGTACCGGTTGAGCTGCGCGTGTCGGTATCCGAGATTCGAATGGCGGGAGAAACCGAGCGGCTGTATTCGATTGAAAACCTGTCGGGTGAGTTAACCGAGCGCGAAACGAGCGCGTGGCGAAACCTGATCAGGGTGCTGACCCATGAAATCATGAATACGCTGACTCCGGTGACCTCGCTGGCGAATACGTGCGAGTCACTGCTCGACGACGAAGACGCCACCGAGGACATTCGGTCGGCCGTTAGCACGATCGCCAGACGCAGCGATGGATTGATGCGGTTTGTTTCAAAGTATCGTGAGCTGCTGCACATTCCGCAGCCCAACCCCGAAACGTTTTCAATTCGCGCCGCTGTCGACGACGCGGTGACGCTGCTGAAAACTGAATTAAACGACATCGATGTTGAGGTGGGCATTACTCCGGAGTCGCTTGAACTGGTCGCCGACCGCACGCTGTTTGATCAGCTGCTGTTGAACATCGTGAAGAACGCCGTATCGGCGCTGGAGTCAACGACAGCGCCGCGAGTCCGGCTGCTCGCCAGGCTGAACTATGGGAGAACGGTTATCCAGGTGCAGGACAATGGCCCGGGCATACCGGACAGTGTGCTCGACCAGGTGTTTGTGCCGTTTTTTACCACCAAGCGGGACGGCAGCGGTATTGGACTAAGTTTGAGCCGTCAAATCATGATCGCTCATGGTGGCGAGATTGCCATCAAATCCGATACAGAAGGGACGACGATCAGTCTGGTGTTTTGATGCAGCGGTTCAAAGTTCCAGAGTATTCGTTAACTATTTCAGAGTGAACGTTTGATTCGGCAGTGGTTCAATTGTGCCATCGGCTACGAATAATGGTAACGATTCTCATTACGTTTTTATAACAACTCGCTTATGTAAAAATGTTCTCTTTGGAATTATTCTGATTGGAAATTAATAGAACCATCCTCTATCGTTGGATACAGGCAGCGCCTGTTGCCTTCAAAAGAATAAGAGGGTTCAAATATGAGTATTAATACACTAGTAAAAGCAGCGGCTGTTTGCTTCGCTTTTTGTTCGGTGGGTGTGGGGGCATCGGTCGTCAGTACGGACTGGCAGAGCGCCGGAGATAATCTGCTGACGTATGATGATGTGAGCGGACTTCAGTGGCTGGATCTGACGGAAACGTATGGGCTGACGTACGACTACGTAAGCGGCGAGTTTGGCGCCGGCGGAGAATTTGAAGGCTTTCGCTACGCAACTAACGCCGAAGTCCAGGCACTGTGGGCAAACTTCGGTATAGACCTGTCCGCTGGTGCTGCGACTTCGAGCCCCGGTGCTGACCCCAATGTGGCACTGGCCGGCAGTTTTTTAGGTAATACCTGGACGATTTACGCGGCATTTGATTATCCGGCAGGTGTTTCGGGCCTGACGGCCAACGTCAATGGTGCGGGTCACGATGCTATGGGTGCTTATCAGACTGATTTTGGTTTTACTACGTACGAAGTTGAAGGCCTCACCGTGATCTCTGATTCACTGTCCAATATTCAGCCTTATGGAAGCTATCTGGTCGTGGCGGCACCCGTGCCTGTGCCTGCAGCTGTCTGGCTGTTACTATCTGGCATAGCTGGCCTGCTGGGGTTTTCGAGAAGGAAGTAGCCGGAAGAACCGGTGAATTCAGATTACGGCCCGCCTGTCGGGCCGTAATTTATTTGTTGTACTGTATTGATCTTTCCGGTTTGTGCAGGGGCGTTATCGTACGCTGAGCTTCGCGTTGCTCATTGAGGCGCGAATCTTCAAAACGGACAGCACGGCAGGGCGGTTCAGGATGCGACTCTTATTACAGCCATCAGTTTTCGGATATCTTACCGACGGTCGGTACGACGGTCTGTGGTGCGCGGTCGTTTCCTCTGGCATCTTGAGTACACGTTCCGTTTCATCGGTTCAGCAGGTATCTGTTGCAATAAAAAGAACTGCGCGAGCGCATGCGTCCTGGCGCGCCATAGGGCTTGTCTTTCTGGCTTTCGCGTCGATAAGTGCCGCTGCGTCCGATTCGGTAAAGGCCGGTGACTACAAGCCCTTGTTCACGGACGGGCCGCTGGTCCGGCATAAGCAGCTTGCCCGATTACCTAATGATGAAGGGGGGAGCTGTGATCACCCGGATATTGCCGTTACGTTCAAGATCTCTCCGGTGGGTAAGGCGTATGGCATTCGCCTGGTGAACGCGTCAAAAGACCAGCCCTACTTTCCGGCGATCAAAATCGCAATGAGTCGCTGGCAGTTTAAACCGGTACTGCAAGAGGGGTTCACTGATTCGGTCAGGCGCGTTCGGTATGATTTTAGAATGAAACACGACTTTTACCCCTGCGTTTCTCCCTGAAGCGTTGTGCGCCTGGCTTGAGGGCGCGCTGCTGCTCTGTGCTCTGTGCTCTGTAGAACCGGTTGGCATGCGCTTTCGCAGCGGTTGAGTTCGGTTGAGTCTGCTGTGAGGCCGCGGCTATTTATCAGGCAAGGGTCCAAAGAATCCGATGACGCGAACGACCCGGTCAGACTTATCTGTTTCGACCACATCGAAACCTGGCAGTACGAGCTTGCCTTCGAGGTGAATCGCCCAGGAATAGCGATGAAACCCGCGCTGTGAATCAATTCCGCTAGTGCGCGAGTACACGGCGCCAGGCAGTCGGCCATGCACTTCGTGAACATTGGCTTCAAATTCATCGATGCCGGTCACATCAACAGAAGGGTCCACAAACCGTACGCC
Source organism: uncultured Gammaproteobacteria bacterium (assembly GCA_963922815.1). GTDB lineage: Bacteria > Pseudomonadota > Gammaproteobacteria > Steroidobacterales > SZUA-146 > SZUA-146. The sequence continues at coordinate 95,109 of CAWUKD010000001.1, read as the reverse complement.
AGGTGCCAGCGCCTGCTCAAGGTGCCCGCGTACCAGGGTGGCGTCCTGTTCATTCCAGGCGGCCAGCATGTGATCGAATGATTCCGGATAATCGGCCATGGTCAGCTCCTCAATAAACCGACACGGTGTCGGTAATATCGGATTACACTAGCAAACCGACATGGAGTCTGTAAAGTATCTGTATGGCAACCCAGCAGGAAAGGCGGGAGCTTACCCGCGCCAAACTCGTTGATGCGGCACGCGTCCATTTTGTTCGCGACGGTTACGACAACACGCATACGAACGACATTCTTGCTCGTGCCGGCCTGTCGCGCGGAGCGCTTTATCACCATTTCGGCAGCAAACAGGAATTGTTTGAGGCGGTATTTGTTGCGGCCTCGGACGACGCGATTACTCGCGCCGTAAGACGCGGCGGAAGAAGGAGCTCCCCGCTGGAGGAACTGACTCTAGCCTGTCTGGCCTGGTTGAAAACCGTCAGGCACCCGCAATTCGCGTCCATATTACTGGATCAGGGGCCGCAGGTGCTTGGCTGGAAACGGGCGAGGGATCTTGAGGCACGTTCAAGTCTTGGGATCATGCTTCGCGGGCTTGAGCGTGCCATGGACGCCGGCGAAGTGCAGGTTCCTTCGCTGGAGCTGTCGGCCCGATTGATCAATGCCATGCTTGCCGAAACCGCGCTGGCCGCGCTGCATCGAGAGCCTGCGACATCCGTGGCGAAACAGGAGGCGACCGTTCGTCAGTTTATTGAAGCGCTGCGGCCATAATCATTGCGTGCGTTCGGCGAGCCGTTTCGGTCTGTACAAGCCGCGAGATGGCTTGCGGGTTACGCCCTTTGAAAGTTCGATGCGACGCATGAGCAACTCCAAAAAAACCGGCACCGGCGAACGTCGCCGATGCCGTATTCACAGAACCGCGTTACTCATTGCCTGTGGTACCGACGAGCTAAGCCGGGCTCATCGAACAGGCTATTCGAGCGTCAGGGGAATCAAGCCAATGCTCTTGGCAGAGATTGCGGTTCAGGCTCATCCATGTTTGTAGCGTTTGTGCTGAGTATTGGAACACCGGGCTGGTTTAAGTAGGGTTACGGCTGCGTAAAGTTAGGTAAAGTTTGTGCCGGCCGGGCGGTGCTCTGGCATAGTTCCGGAACAGAACAGGATGGAACGGAATGACGAAGACAAAGGTACTGATAGCGGATGACGATGCGGAGCTCGGCGACCTGCTGGTCGACTATCTCGGCGGGCAGGGGCTCAGTGCTTCCACCGTTCTGACGGCGGAGGCGGCGATTGAGCGCCTGGCGCTCGGACAGGCTGATATTGACGTACTGGTGCTGGATGTCATGTTGCCGGGTATCGACGGCCTTACGGCACTGCGTCGTATCCGCGAGAACCACACTCTGCCGGTGCTCATGCTATCGGGGCGCGGAGAGCCGGTAGACCGTGTGGTGGGCCTGGAACTGGGCGCAGACGATTATCTGTCCAAACCTTGTCTGCCTCGCGAACTGCTCGCACGAATCAATGCGCTGGTACGCCGGCGTGGCCACCAGGAAGTGGTAACACCCTCGACGCTGACTGCAGGTTGCCTGTCGTTGACGCCAGCCAGCCGGCTGGTGACGTCAGGCGATGCCGAGCTTGGTCTGACCGGCGCAGAATTTGACGTGCTCGCCGTATTAATGCAACGGGCGGGTACGGTGATCAGTCGCGAAGAGCTTACCCGACAGGGCCTGCACCGCGAGCTGGAACGGGAAGATCGCGCCATTGACGTTCATATCAGCCGCCTGCGCAAGAAACTCGGGGCGGCCGGGACCGAAGCACCCGTCATCGATGCGGTTCGGGGCGCGGGTTATATTCTGACGCTCAATGCTGACACCGGCGGCGGGGACTAAGTCTGTGAACACCTTCTACGTGCGTCTGCTTCTCGCCTTTATGCTGGCCAATTTTATCGTTCTGGGCATCAGTATTTTCGGTACACGTTTGCTCATAGACAGTGAGACCGTGGTGGAACACGACATCGATCTCGATGCGCTGCAGGCGCTGGCCAGGCAGACTTATCTAACCGATGGCGCATCGGGAGTGCGGGCGCTTAACCGCAAGTATTCAGCACGGGGCCTGTCTCTGTTCTTGTTTGAAAACGGCGAGACTGCCGACAGCGAAATGCCGCGCCCGCTAATGGACTCCAGTACGCGATTGTCTCTTGGTCAACGATCCACCATTGAGCTCCCCCGTAACGGCCAGCAATTGCACTCCCTGCCGTTAATTGGAGAGGGTATCCCCCCTGACACGGCGCTCATAGTGCACCAAAGACCACTCTCGCTGGATCGAGTCGGGCCGGGAAGGCGGGCTGGTGGGCCGGGAGGGCCGGAACACAGACCCGGTGGACCGGGTCGTCCTCCGGGCGGCCCGGGTGGCGAACCTGGTGGCGGCCCCGGAGGCAGTTCCGGTGGCCTGCCCGACGAGTCAGGCAACCTGTTGCATGGCGCCACGCGGACGACGCTGCTGGTGTATCTGGGTTTGTTAATGGTGGGCATCGCCGTGGCGGGATGGGTTGTGGCTCGCAATCTGACTGCGCCTTTGAGGTCGGTACAGGCCGCTATCAATCAATTCGCCAACGGCGACCTCTCGGCGCGCGTTGGAACGCACTTGTCGACACGTGGCGACGATATGGGTCGCGTGGCCCGAGATTTCGATCACATGGCCGATGGCGTTGAGGAAATGATTCGCGGTCGCGATCGATTGCTGCATCATTTGTCTCATGAAATGCGTTCGCCGCTGGCGAGGTTGCGGTTTGCACTGGAACTGGCAAGAGGTGCGGATACGCAGGACGATACCTATATTGATCGTGCAGACCTTGAAATTGACCGCCTTGATAAATTGATGGATGAAATGCTGCAGCTGGCACGAAGCGAGAATGACGCAAACCCGATAGCGGAAACGGTCGTATCACTGGCACAGCTTGTTGAGGAAACGGCAGAGCGCGTCGCCATGGATGCACAGGCAGCAAACGTACGAATTGAGTTCGATACGATGAATCATGACGTTTCGGTCAGTTCAAAAGGTGAGCTGCTGGATCGGGCCATTGAGAACGTGGTGCGCAACGCCATCAAGTACAGCCCCGAGGGCGGCGCGGTTACCGTATCGTGTCGTTCTGAAGACGGAGTCGCCGTACTGGATGTTCAGGATCAGGGGCCTGGAGTTCCTCCGAATGAACATGCCGCACTCTTTGAGCCGTTCTATCGCGCGTCAAACAGCGCGCCAGGTCAGGGCTATGGCCTGGGTCTGGCCATCGTGGCACGCGCGATGAGGCAGCACGGCGGGCGAGTTGAAACCCAAAATGTTGAACCTTCTGGCCTGCGGGTTCGCATGACCATACCCGCTGTTCGCCAGACGAATCTGACAGGACACTAATGACGTACGCTATATCAAACATACATGGCGACCATTTGGGGTTTATCGTGATGTCAGGCGGGCCGGATGCCGGTGACTGTGCGATTCGATCGATTGCCGCGGATAAGGCCATTGAGAGCACAAAGGAATTCGAGTTTTTAGCGTCGCTGCAGCGGGCGGGCGAACTCCAGTGGGAACACATCAGGGACGAGTTTCGGATTAACGATCACGAAGGCGTTACTTTGCTGGTAGAAAAGGGTGGTCAGATGACGGGCTCCGGAATGATCTTTCTGGTGGAAACGGTCGTCTGAATCGATCGTCGAACCTGGCAAGCTATCTTACTAAGGGACATGGAGCGGGATAAAACTGACATGGACACCAGAGTTCAACGAATTCATCCAACTGATCCAGACCTGATGGGTATGTTGCTGGACGCCTTCAGTCAGGCATTTGAAGATGAGCAAAACTATTCCTCAAACCGGCCAGGCCCTGATTACTTACGGGCGCTCCTCGCAGATGACACGTTTATTGCATTGATTGCTTCTGTCGACAACGAAGTCGCAGGCGGTCTGGCGGCCTATGAACTCAAAAAGTTTGAGCAGGAGCGCAGCGAGATCTATCTTTACGACCTTGCTGTTCTCGAGGCCCACCGTCGTAAAGGTGTTGCTACTGCTTTGATCGATGAACTTAAGAAAATCGCCAGAGCGCGGGGCGCGTATGTAGTATTCGTTCAGGCGGATACGGGTCCTGAAGATGCACCGGCTATTGCGTTATACGAAAAGCTCGGAACTCGCGAGGAAGTATTACATTTCGATATCAATCCTTCGTCGGGCGTGACCACTGAGGTAGAACAATGAAAACCATCGGCATGATAGGCGGGATGAGCTGGGAATCCACCGCGAGTTACTACACCCAGATAAACCGGGGCGTCAAAGCCGCGCTGGGAGGTTTTCATTCGGCGAAAATCTGCCTGTACAGCGTGGATTTTGACGAGATCGAAAAGCAGCAGCGTGAAGGTGACTGGGAGGCAATGGGTAGCACTCTGGCGAATGCTGCCAGGTCGGTAGAGGCAGGCGGCGCCGAGTGCATCGTTCTGTGTACGAATACCATGCACAAAGTAGCGCCTGCTATCGAGTCCGCGGTGGCGATTCCCATGCTGCATATTGCGGATGCAACGGCGGAAAAACTCGTTGCCGACAATATCGGTCGGGTGGGTTTGCTGGGTACGCGCTTCACCATGGAGCAGGACTTCTACAAAGGCAGGCTGCAAGATAAATTCGGCATTGATGTTGTTGTTCCGGAAGCGGATGACCGGAACCTGATCCATGATGTGATTTTCAATGAGCTGTGCCTCGGAGAAATCCGTGACGAATCGGCGAAGGCGTATTTGCAGATAGTCGGGTCGCTGAAGGCCAGCGGCGCCGAGGCTGTCATACTGGGATGTACGGAAATCGCGTTGTTGATCGGTCAGGACGACACGGATGTGCCGCTCTACGATACGACCGGCCTGCACGCAGCCCGCGCCGTGCAGTTTGCGCTTGATGGGTAACAGCCCCCGTAGTCAGCTGGTGGCGCGTGTTCGCCATAGATCGGCTATTCCTGCAAATTGCCCGTTATTCAATTATGACAAGTACGGGAATCGATGGGCGCCAGTAAAAGTATAGACTTTCGCGGGTGGGCCTTTTAGTCTGAACGGCTAATCAGCCTTTTTGTAGGGAGGTGCCCTGTGCAGCAGCTCAGTGGACTCGACGCATCGTTTTTGTATCTGGAAACAGCCAATACACCCATGCACATTGGAGGGCTGTCCATCTACGATCCGTCTACGGCGGAAGGCGGTCACGTCACGTTCAAGCAAATTCTGGCCAACCTGACCGCTCGTGCACAGCGCATTGCCGCACTGACCAATACGCTGGTTGAAGTCCCCCTGAGTCTTGATCACCCCTACTGGCGAGCCGATGGCGACTTTGACCCGGAGTTTCATATCCGGCACATCGCGCTACCCAAACCCGGCGACTGGCGCCAGCTCTGTATTCAGGTATCCCGTCTGCACGCACGACCGCTCGATCGGGCCCATCCGCTGTGGGAAATGTACATTATCGAAGGGCTCGATAATGTCGAGGGATACCCGCCAGGCTGTTTCGCCGTATTAAGCAAGATGCACCACGCGGCCATAGACGGCGCATCCGGGGTGGAGATTGCGTCCATTATTCATGATCTTGAACCGTCACCTGAAAAATATCCTGAAGTTCGTCCGATTGAAACCGAACGCATGCCTTCCAACCTCGAACTGCTCTGGCGCGCTCAGATCAACACCATTAAAACACCGCTGCGGGTGTTTTCAGTCGCGCGCAATACGCTGCCCGGGCTGACCAGGTTTGTTACCGGCATGGCCGCAGGCAATATCAATCGCGTTACCGACTTGCCGCGCACCCGGTTCAATACCAATGTTTCCCCTCACCGTGTGTTCGACTCGGTGCTCTTCAAGCTCAAAGACATCAAGGCCATTAAAAGCTCGATTGAAGGTGTAACGGTTAACGATGTGGCGCTTGCCATTTGTGGAGGCGGGCTACGCAAATATCTTGAGAGCAAGAGCGAATTGCCCCGAAAGTCGCTGGCAGCAATGGCGCCCATTAACGTGCGCACCAAAGACAAGCTCGGTACGGCGGGTAATCAGGTGTCTCAAATGACGGTCCGTATAGGCAGTCATATCGAAGACCCGATCGAGCGCCTGCTGTCGGTAAGTAAGGGTACGCGTCACGCCAAAGAACTGACCAATGCCATAGGTGCCAAGAGCATGACGGACTACGCGCAGTTCATACCGTCAACCCTGACCGCGTCGGCGGCACGACTGGCGAGTCGCATGGGGCTGGTCAATCGGATCAAGCCGCTTTATAACTGTGTGATCACTAACGTACCCGGTCCGCAGGTACCGCTATATTTTACCGGCGCCCGCATGATCAGCAGCTTTGGTATGGGGCCGCCCATTGACGGGACAGGACTGTTCCACGCCATTGGCAGCTACTGTGGCACGTTTAATATTGCCGTATGTTGCTGCCGCGAAATGATGCCGGACCCGGCGTTTTACGCGCAGTGTCTGCAGGAATCATTCGACGAGCTTTATGACGCCACCCGGAATATTGTCGAAGCCGATGAAGACGGCAAAGCGGTCAGTAAGGTGAGCGCGAAAACAACGAAACCGGCGGCGAAAAAGAAAGTGATCGGCCGCAAAGCGACCAGCAAGAAAGCGACGGCAAAAAAATCGTCAGCCAAAAAAGCGTCGGGGAAACGTGCTGCCACAAAGAAAAAGGCCTCGGGCAAATCGGCGAGCAAGAAAAAAGGTGCGACGAAAGCGTCAAGCAGCAAAGCATCTGTAAAGGCTGCAGACGATAAAACGGAAGCGACCAGCAGTCCGCCTGCAGTGAAACCCAAACGTGCATTCAAAAAGCCTGTGATTCGCAAGCGTGCGCGCAAGATGTCGAAAGTCGACCCGAATTAAACGGCCAGCCAGGAATTGAATCGAACAATGACGGACCCTGCGACACACGCTGCGATGGAAGAGGAACGAAACGAACAGTTTCTGGTGGCCAACAATCTGAAAATTGCCTACGAAGAGTTTGGCAATCCCGACGATACGCCCCTGGTTCTGGTAATGGGACTGGGTACGCAGATGATTGCCTGGCCAGACGAGTTTTGCCATGGCCTTGCCCAGTGCGGCTATCGGGTGATTCGTTTCGACAATCGCGATATCGGACTCTCCGAGAAAATTCCGTTTGAGAAACCCATTTCGATCCCGCGCATCTTGTTCCGGTCGCAACTGGGCATGTCGGTAAATGTCCCTTACACATTGCATGATATGGCTGAGGACACGATTGGCGTGCTTGATGCGCTCGATATCGACGCGGCTCATATCGTTGGTGCGTCAATGGGCGGCATGATTTCGCAAATCGTGACGGCGCAATTTCCGGAGCGCATTCGTTCGTTAACGTCCATCATGTCAACAACCGGCAACCCCAAGCTGCCGGGCACCAGCTGGCGCGCGACCCGGCAGTTGCTCACGCGACCTCAGGGCGCCGATGAAGAAGAGCTGATCAGTCACGGACTAAGAACCTGGTCAATAATTGGCAGTCCGGATTACATGCCGAGCGAGCAGGAGCTGAGACAGCGCCTGATGCGCTCGATAAGACGTTCGTTATACCCACCCGGCTATCGGCACCAGTTGGCGGCCATCGTGCACAACGGAGACCGGCGGGAAATGCTGTCGTCTATTGATCGGCCAACCCTGGTGATTCACGGCAAGGCCGATGTGCTCATTCCGGTGGCCGGTGGCATCGACACCGCCAACTGTATCGATGGCGCTGAACTCAAGCTGTTTGAGGGTATGGGTCACGATCTGCCGAAGGAATTACTGCCACGCTTTGTGCGGTTGATAGATCGACACATTGCCGCCAATGATTAGCCCGCCATTCGCGCTGTGAGTGTTTGATCGGGCGTACCGCAAATGATCGCCTGTCCTCGCACACAGGCGCTGCATCAAAACAGCCCGTGGTCAGTACCCAAGCTCTTTGCCGGGCCTGTTTTTCGTGTCTGCGCGCACGACCCTTTGAAAAAATAATATTAATCAGCTTGTTAAACACTGTTTCAACGTGGGTGTATAGTAAAGGGATAAGAACTGCGACCGTTAAGAATTAGTAATCCGGGGGGATTAGGGATGATTCAGTCATTAAGAAACACCATCGTAGCCTGCGTGTTGGCTCTTGCCGGGACGTGTGCCGTTCAGGCGGAGGAAGCCAGCTACATCGTCCATCTTGAATCGTCGGCAAATGCGGCGTCGGTGCGATCACAGCTTAACGCCGATCTTGGACGCGAACTAAAAGTCGTGCGGGAGTACCGACACGTCATCAATGGTTTTTCGACGCTGATGGACGACGTCGAGGCGTCCAGGCTTAGTCGCCATCCAGGCGTGCAAGCCGTTATCAAAGACGAAGTGTTCGAACTGCTGACTCCGTCTCTATCGCCCCGTGAATTGACCGAACTGACGGCCACGGTGGAACGCAATGGTGCGGGCGGTAGCGGTGATCCTGTCGTGGATTTGATTCGTGCTAACGAAGTCTGGGACGGCTCGGCAACGAATGATAGTGGACACCTTGGAGAAGGTGTTGTTATCGGTATTACCGGCACCGGAATCAGCGGCAGTCATCCTGCCTTTGCGGCTACCGGCGATGACGGTTACACGCACACCAATCCGCTGGGCGACGGCGTGTATCTGGGAGAGTGCCTTACCGCACCGGAAGTCCTGTGCAACAGCAAGCTGATCGGGCGCTACACGTTCAGCAATGATTCACAGCTGACCTCGGAAGAGCTTGACGGTGCCAGCAACTCGGCGGCCAGTCAGGCTGCGGGCAACCGGTTGAGCGAGACCAGTCTTGGCAATATTGGGCTTCCGATCGTTACCGGGGTTGCACCTCATGCCAATCTGATCGTGTATCGAACGTGTGAATCCAGCTGCGCAGCAACCAGTGTGCTAAGCGCATTCGAGCAGGCCATCAACGATGACGTTGACGTGCTCGTGCATTTTATCGGCTCGTCAATCAGTACGGCCTGGGACGGCCTCTACGGGCTGGCGGGTCTTTCACTCAGGGCCAACGGCGTCAGCCTGGCATACATAACTGGCAACGGCGGACCTGAACCCGGAACGCTGGGCCTCAGTCTGGCCGCTCCGTGGACGGCAACGTTTATCTCGAGCACCCATGGCCGAACCAATAATTTCAAGGTGCTGACAAACTTTAGCGGCGGTGATACGCCACCTCCCGGTGATTTGTTGGGCGGTTCTCTCGGCGGACCAATTACCGCGAACATTGTGTACGCCGGTAGTCTCGATGTGCCGGTTGCTGACCCTGCGCAGTGCCTTGAGCCGTTTCCTCCTGGCACGCTTAACGGTGAAATTCTGGTCTGTGATCGCGGTCAGATTGCACGCATACAAAAAGCCCAGAACGCACTGGATTCCGGTGCCGGTGGCATGGTGCTCGCTAATGTGGTCGGCGGCTTTGATTCTGTACACGCGGATTTCTTCCCGTTTCCCGGTATTCATCTGAATGCCGCAGACTCTACTTTACTGCGGACCTGGCTTGCCAGCGGAAGCGGGCATGCAGCCTCTATCACGCTTAACGACGCGCCCATTGATCCGGAGCTGGCCGATCGTGTTTCCGGCGCGAGCAGCCGGGGCCCGGTGCTGGGGCTTGACTATCTGGCCCCTTCGGTTGCCGTACCGTCGATTGATGTCATTGTTCCAACCGGGGAAGCGTCGTTCAAGGTGGCGACCGGTCCGGCAGCGGGGCCCGGTGGCGGTGCGATAGCCCTGATTAAATCGGCCAGGCCTGATTGGTCCGACGCTGAAGTGCTGTCAGCGTTGATGACCACCGGTGTGGGTCCATTGGACGAGCAATTTGAAGATGATCCGACCACTCCCTTTGATTACGGCGGCGGTCGCATCGACGTGGCGGCTGCGGTTCAGGCCGGGTTATTACTGAACGAAACGATCGCCGGGTTTGAAGCGGCGAACCCCGCTCAGGGCGGTCAGCCGTCGCGCATGAATTTGGCCGGACTGGTTGATCTGAACTGCGTAAACGAATGCTCCTGGTCTCGCACGGTCAAGGCCGTGGCGCCTGCTAGCTGGACGGTAGTGGTGGAGACCGATCAGGCGGGCCCAATCGTTTCGGCTATTCCGCAAAGTTTTACGCTCGACGCCGGCGAGGAACAAGCTATCGACGTTGTGTTCGATATGGCAAGCGCACAGGATGGGCCTTATTACGGCAGTGTGTTGCTGGTGCCGGATGCCGTGGGTCTGAGCCCAACGCGACTAACCCTCGGAGTAGCGGCGCAGGCCGATAGCGATCTTGATGGTGTTGCCAATACGGCGGACAACTGTCTGGATCGGGCCAATAGCGATCAGCGAGACAGCAATGCGGATGGATTCGGGAACGCTTGCGATACGGACCTTAATGATGATCAGGTCACCAACTTTGTCGATATAGCTTTGTTTGCACAGCGCTTTCAGTCTGATGATGAGGACGCCGACTTCAACGGCGACGGCAAGGTGGATTTTCTCGACTTTGAACTGCTCGGCGAATTCTTTTTGTTACCGCCGGGTCCCAGCGGCTTGCTCTGACAGTAGCCAGCGGGTTAAGACTTCCGTCCAGTAGTTTGAATTAACTGAAGTCCCGTGCGGCTGATCGGTCGTATACAGGCCCTGTCCGGCGCGCGGACGAGCACAGGTAAGTGCGGCCGTCGCCTATTGAAACGCGTATACTCCGGTGTTTGAATGGCGCCGCCTGTCGCTGATGCGCGGCTGGTTTCAACAGGCTTTCTGTCTTTCGGAGTAGAGAATTCAATGAGTAAGAGTAAAGAGTACGATGTCGTTGTGTATGGCGCGACGAGCTTCGTCGGTCAGATTCTCGCTCGTTACATGAACGAACATTTTGCGGACGGTTCCTTGTCGTTTGCGCTGGCGGGTCGATCCCACAGCAAGCTCGCTGAGCTGAAAACCGAGCTCAACGCACCGGATCTTGATGAAATTATTGCCGATGCAACCGACGAAGCGGCGCTAAAGGCCATGTGCGCCCGGGCGAAAGTAATTGTGTCAACCGTTGGCCCGTACGCACTTTACGGCGAGCCGCTGCTGAAGATCTGCGCCGAATCCGGTACGCACTACTGTGACCTTACCGGCGAAACGCAGTGGATCCGGCAAATGCAGGAGCGCTACGAGGCCGCGGCCAAAAAATCCGGTGCCTGGATTGTGCACTGCTGTGGCTTTGATTCGATACCGTCCGATCTTGGCGTGCACTTTCTTCAGCAGCAGGCCCAAAGCCAGTTCGGTGAAATGTGCAATGACGTTCGCATGCGCGTTGCGGTAATGAAAGGTGGCGCGTCGGGTGGCACCATTGCCAGTATGATTAATATTTTCAAGGAAGTCAGAAAAGATCCGAAACTGCGCAGGGTGATGACGGATCCGTATTCGCTGTGCCCGCCGGGACACGGGTTTTCAGCTCGTCAGCGCAACATCAAGATGGAATATGACGATCACGTTGAAAGCTGGCTGGCGCCTTTTGTGATGGCCGCTATTAACACGCGGATCGTTCATCGGTCCAATGCCCTGAGTGGCAATAGCTACGGTGATGATTTCACCTATGAAGAAGCCATGATGACCGGAAGCGGCAACGCCGGCAAAAGTCGTGCACGCAAAATGCTCTGGGGCCTGGGTGCCTTTATGGCCGGTGCTTCCGTTGGTCCTGTACGGTGGCTGCTGGAAAACTATATTTTGCCGAAACCGGGTAGCGGTCCGACGCCAGAACAGCAGGAGAAGGGAAAATACGTGCTGCTGTTCAGAGGCACCACGCCGGGTGGTAACACCATCAAGGGCCGCGTCACCGGTGACCGTGATCCGGGCTATGGTTCAACCGCAAAAATGCTGGGGCAGGCGGCCGCTTCGATAGCACAGGATGTGCCTGAGACAACTCCCGGTGGTTTCTGGACGCCGGCGACATTACTGGGTGACACGCTGATAGAGCGTCTCGAAATGCATTCCGGTCTGACCTTCAAGCTCGATTAGTTTTCGGCGTAACCGTTAGCCTCTAATTAATGAGAGCCATTCGACGCGATGACGTGTTGGCCGCGGACCAGACAAACTCGCTGTCTCGTGCGTAGCTGAGCGTCCATATCATTTGGTTATGAGTATGTGCATTTAAGTTCGTTCTGATTTGCCGCGGCATCGCGTAGTTTAAATATCTCCCATTTAAACAGGCAATGCGCGTGGCACTTTCTAACGAAGCTATCGTTCCACTTTCTCTCGACCGGCAACAGGCTGAACGCCTGGACAGCGCCGCGGAAGGGTTGTCAAAAGAGCAGCTTATCTGGTCAAGCGGCTATCTTGCCGGTCTTGCTTCGGCGTCAGGCGGCGTCGTACAGCCGGCGGCAGTCGACGGTGCGGCTGCTGCAGAAACAACAGAAACACTGACGATTTTGTACGGTTCCCAGACCGGCAACGGCCGCGCATTGGCCGAAACGCTGTACGCGCAGGCCAGCGCCCGAGGTGTTAACGCTGCGCTGGTTGATATGGCCGAATTTACCATTCGCGACATTGCCAAAGAGCGCTGGTTGGCGGTGATTGTCAGCACTCACGGCGAAGGCGATGCGCCGGATGATGCCGAGTTGCTGCTCGAGTACATAAACAGCAAGCGAGCCCCCAATCTCAATGCACTTGGCTTTTTCGTACTGGCGCTTGGAGACTCAAGCTATGCACAGTTTTGCCAGACGGGTAGGGAGTTTGACGAGCGACTCGCTGCGCTTGGCGGCACGCGTTTGTCAGATCGCGTCGACTGCGACGTAGACTACGACGCACCGGCGGCGGCATGGTTTGAATCAACGCTTGATATTGCCGTTGACAAAATGGGCTCTGCCTCGGCTGATAACGCCGTAGCGCGCGTGCCTCTCCAGGTTGTGGATAATCGTCCACAGTATTCGAAAACCCGTCCGTTTGAAGCCGAAGTGCTGGCCAATCAACGCATAACTGGCAGCGGTTCGACCAAGACGGTTCATCATATTGAACTGTCACTGGAAGGCTCGGGTCTCGACTACGAGCCTGGTGACGCCGTGGGGGTCATCACCCCAAACCCGGCCGAACTGGTGGCTGAAGTCGTGGACCTCCTGGGCATAGATGGCGATTTCGTTAGCATTGGCGGCGAGTCAGTGACTATCGAAGATGCGCTGACCCACCGCCTGGAGCTGACGCTTAACAGCGGTGCATTCCTGACTCAGTATGCCGCTCTGACGGGCTATGACGAGCTGGCGACCGCGCTGGATGACGCCGGGCAACGGCAGGCTCTGCTGGATGACTATCAGGTGATTGATGTGCTGCGCAAATGGCCGTTTAACGCTGTTAGTGAGGCCCGTTCAATACAGTCGTTTGTAGAGACTCTGCGCCCTCTGACCCCTCGCGTGTACTCCATCTCGTCGTCGCTCGAGTCGAATCCTGACGAAGTGCACCTCACGGTAGCGCACGTGGCCTACGACGCATTCGGTGTCGCGCATAGCGGGGTTGCTTCCACGGCGCTGATCGAGTCCTTCGAAGAAGGTGATCGGGTGCCGCTGTTTATCGACAAAAACCCGCGCTTCAGACTCCCCGAAAGTCGTGACACCGACATTATCATGATCGGGCCGGGCACCGGCGTGGCGCCGTTTCGTGCGTTCGTACAGCGGCGCGCTGAAAGCACCGGCAAAGGTCGCAACTGGCTGTTCTTTGGCGATCGGCAGTTTGACGAAGATTTTCTGTATCAGACCGAATGGCAGCAGCATCTGAAACGTCACGCACTGGACCGGCTGGACGTCGCGTTCTCACGTGACCAGAGCAACAAGGTCTATGTACAGGACCGCTTGCTGGAGAACCGTGCCGAAATCTATGCCTGGCTGACTTCCGGGGCAAGTATTTACGTGTGCGGCGACGCGACTTCAATGGCGCCTGATGTACATGCCGCGCTTGTTTCGATCGTGGCCAGTGAAGGCGGGCACAGTGAAGAAGCGGCGAACGCCTATCTTAAAAACATGAAACGCGAGCGCCGTTATTTGCGCGACGTCTACTGAGATGACTAACATGGAAAAAAGAGCACTGAGTGACGTTGAGCGCATCAAAACGCACAGTCGACACCTGCGTGGCACCCTGGCGGAAAGTCTGGACAATGCCATTACCGGAGCGATTGCCGAGGACGATACGCAGCTGTCCAAGTTTCATGGAATCTACCAGCAGGATGACCGGGATCGTCGCAGCGAACGCAAGCGCCAGAAACTGGAGCCGGCCTACAGCTTTATGATTCGCGCTCGCCTGCCGGGTGGCGTATGCACCCCCGAGCAGTGGCTTGCCGTCGATCAGCTCGCCGACGCTCACGCCAACAGCAGTCTGCGACTCACTACCCGTCAGGCCTTTCAGTTTCACGGTGTCGTTAAGCGGCAGTTGAAAACGACGATTCAGGGAATCAATCAGACCTTGCTGGATACGATCGCCGCGTGTGGTGATGTGAATCGAAACGTCATGTGCAGCCCGAATCCGTACTTGTCTGATGTCCATCAGGAAGTGCATGACTGGGCTGCCAAAATCAGCGCGCATCTGACGCCGCAGACCAACGCCTATCACGAGATCTGGCTGGATGGAAAGCGCATCACGGATGAGCCAGAAGTCGTGGAGCCGATTTATGGCGATACCTACCTGCCGCGAAAATTCAAAACCGCGGTGGTTATTCCGCCGCAAAATGATGTGGATATTTACACGCAGGACCTGGGCTTTATCGCAGTCGTCGAAAACAAACGACTCATCGGGTTCAACGTTACCGTAGGCGGTGGTATGGGCAGCACGCACGGTGATGTCACCACGTATCCGAGGCTTGCCGACACCCTGGGCTTTTGCACGCCGGATCAGGTGCTGGACGTCGCAACCCAGGTTGTAACGACTCAGCGCGACTATGGAGATCGTACCGATCGCAAACATGCACGTCTCAAGTACACCATTGATACGCACGGCATCGACTGGTTCAGGCGCGAAGTCGAATCGCGACTGGGCTGGGTATTTGAGCCCGCACACAAGGTGGTGCTCAGAGGAACGGGCGATCGGCTGGGCTGGGAGCAGGGTGCCGACGGTGTGTATCACTTCACGCTGTTTATCGACAGCGGAAGGGTAAAAGATACCGACTCTAGTGGTCGTTTCCTAAAGTCCGGACTGCGAGACATTGCCCGCGTGCACGACGGCGAGTTTCGCATCAGCCCCAATCAGAATCTGGTGATTGCCAACGTCAGCGAATCGAACAAGCCGGTCATTGAGGCGTTGCTTGAGCAGTATCGATTGCATGCGCCGGTATCCGCACTGCATGCCCACGCCATGGCGTGTGTCGCACTACCGACCTGTGGTCTTGCGATGGCTGACGCAGAGCGGTATCTGCCGGATCTGGTCAATAAAGTGCATGCGCTGATGAGTAGTCATGGCGTGGAAGATCAGCCGGTCGTGATGCGCGTGACCGGGTGTCCTAACGGCTGCGCGCGACCGTTTGTTGCCGAAATCGGATTGGTAGGCAAGGCGCCCGGTCGCTACAACCTGTACCTGGGTGGCGGTCACAACGGTGAGCGACTGAACAAACTGGTGGCTGAAAACATTGACGAGGCTCGCATTCTCGCGGTGCTGGATCCGTTGTTTAAAGACTATTCACAACAACGCCATCCGGACGAAGCGTTCGGTGATTTTTGCGTGCGTACCGGCGTGGTCGTCGCAACCCGGCATGGCGTTGATTTTCACGATCACACGGTGCTCAAGGAGGCTTCGGTATGAACGCACAGGCATCCGTCGTCTCAAACTTTCCCCGATCCTTGCCCTGCGGCGCGCTGACGCTTGATGAGTCGGGTAGCCGGCAGGTTGCGATTGCCCGAGCTAACGAATGCCTGCAGGCGCTCACGGCAGAGCAGCGCGTAACCTGGGCGCTCGAAACCCTGCCATCGGTTCACGTGCTGTCGTCAAGCTTCGGCGCACAGGCGGCTGTTTCCCTGCATCTGCTGACCCGGCAGGTTCCCGATATACCCGTTATTCTGCTGGATACCGGGTATCTGTTTCCTGAAACGTATCAGTTCATAGACGAGCTGACCGACCGGCTTGAGTTGAATCTGCAGGTGTTTCGCCCGAAGGTCAGTGCGGCCTGGCAGGAGGCACGCAGCGGCCAGCGCTGGGCGCACGGTGTGAGCGGCATCGAGTCGTACAATGCGGAAAACAAGGTTGAGCCCATGCGCCGCGCGCTGCGCGAGCTGAACGCGGGTACCTGGTTTGCGGGCTTGCGTCGTGGTCAATCCGATGGCCGAAGCAAACTGCCGTTTGTGGAATATCGCGGCGGCGTGTGGAAAGCGCATCCGATCCTCGACTGGACGGACAAAGACGTTTTTCTTTATCTAAAGCGTCACAACCTGCCGTACCACCCGCTGTGGGAGCAGGGCTATGTGTCTATTGGCGACGTGCACACCACGCGTTCGCTGCATGAGGTGGATCGCGTTGAAGACACGCGTTTCTTCGGCCTGAAACGTGAATGCGGTATTCACGAACTCGAGTCGGTCGCGGATTCCTGACCATGGACTATTTTCCCCTGTTTGCGAACCTGTCGGGCCGCCGCTGTCTTGTCGTCGGCGGCGGCGACGTGGCCTTGCGCAAAATCCGCCTTCTGAAGGAGGCTGGCGCCCGCGTTACCGTGGTAGCACCAGAGCTTAATCCGCAGGTTCAGGCGATGAGTGCTGCGGCGCTCGTTGACTACGTACCTGGCGTCTATTCACCGATGTTTCTGCCCGGTAACGTGTTGGTCATTGCTGCGACGAATTCGCCGGACGTCAATGCGCAGGTTTTTAAGGACGCTGAACAACGCGCGATGTTAAGCAACTCGGTTGACGATCCGGATCACTCCAGTTTCATTACGCCGGCCATTGTCGACCGGTCGCCTCTGGTAATTGCCATTTCAAGCGGTGGCTCGGCGCCCGTGCTGGCGCGCATGGTCAGGGAAAAGCTCGAGCGGGAACTGTCAGACGGGTACGCGTCGCTTGCCCGTCTGGCTGCTCGCTGGCGAGACCGCGTCAAGCTCAGGCTGGTGTCGCTAACGGCGAGGCGACGGTTCTGGGAAACGTTTTTTTCGCGGCATGTTGAGGCGGCTCACACACAACACCCGCAGCAGCTCGATGACGCGATGGATCACCAGCTGGAAGCTTTTGCACGTGATTCGGCAGCAAGCGGAGAAGG
Organism: uncultured Gammaproteobacteria bacterium; assembly: GCA_963922815.1. GTDB lineage: Bacteria > Pseudomonadota > Gammaproteobacteria > Steroidobacterales > SZUA-146 > SZUA-146. The sequence goes on along the minus strand of CAWUKD010000001.1, from coordinate 77,928 downwards.
GGAAGCGTGGCTGGTCGGAGCGGGTCCTGGCGATCCGTCCTTGCTGACCCTGCGTGCCCAGCAGCTGCTGCATCGTGCCGATGTTGTGTTGCACGACCGCCTGGTGCCGGATGCGATTCTCGCCATGGCACGACGTGACGCCGAGTTTATTGACGTCGGCAAGCCGTTGCCGGGAACCGGCTGCGCCAGCCACGTGCAGGACCAGACGACCGCCCTGCTGATCAGGCTGGTTAGTGAAGGTAAGCGCGTGTGCCGGCTGAAGGGTGGTGATCCGTTTGTGTTCGGTCGCGGCGGAGAAGAGGTAACCGCCTTGCAGGCGGAGGGATTGCGCTATCAGATCGTTCCCGGGATTACGGCGGCGTCGGCCTGCGCGGCCTACGCAGGCATACCCCTGACCCATCGTGATCACGCGCAGTCGGTGTCGCTGATCACAGGCCATGGCAAAGACTCCCAGGATACGCACGACTGGCGTGCTCTGGCTCGTGACCGGCAAACGCTGGCGCTGTATATGGGCGTGTCCCGGTTTGGCGAGATCTCGAGAAAGCTTCAGCTGCATGGCCGGCACGGCGACACGCCGGTAGCGGTCATTGAGCGCGGTACGAGGCCTGATCAGCGCGTATCGGTGGGCACGCTTCGGGGGCTCGCCGAGCTTGCGAAACGCGAGCGCATTGAGGCGCCGGCCATGCTGATTATTGGTGAAGTTGCCGCGTACGCAAAGACCCAGCAGTGGTTTCAGCCGCAGTCAGAAAATACCTTGCAACTGAAACCGGTTGCCGTGAATTGACTCAAGTGAACGACCGACGCTAAAGTAAGGACTGCGCCGATTTGATCTCAGCTTGCGGGCGCGTAAAAAATTCCGCTAAAGAGGGAGCGCAACGACTCCTTCGTGCGTTTTTGTCCGCAATGTAATTACGTCGAGCCTGACGATGTGTCTTTGGACACTTTATTTTCCGTGCACGAAATGTATGGCCGTCTTGAGCGGTCTGTAGCATCAGGATATGAAATTACAGCAACTCAGATTTTTACTTGCGGTGGTGGACAGCCGCCTCAGTATCACAGCCGCTGCGGAGCGGCTGTATACGTCGCAGCCCGGTGTCAGCAAGCAGATCAAGCTGCTTGAGGACGAGCTGGGTGTGCCTCTGTTTGATCGTAAAGGGCGGAGTCTGACCGGGATAACGCCCGCCGGCGAAAAAGTGATTGAGCATGCTCGCCGCGTTATGTTCCACGTGGAGAGCATCAAGTCACGTACCGCAGAGCACCGGGACGAAGAGCGCGTGTTGTCCATCGCGACGACGCATACCCAGGCCCGATACGTGCTTCCGGAAATTATTGCTCGTTTTCGCGAACGCTATCCGGACGTCAAACTGAATCTGCACCAGGGAACGTCGGAACAGATCGCCGAGCTGGTTCAGCGCGACGAAATCGATTTCGCCATGGCGAGTGGCTCGGACGAACATTTCAGCGACCTGGTGCGTGTGCCCTGTTTTCAGTGGGACCGGATTGTGCTGGTGCCGGTCGAGCACGAGCTGGCCCGGCTGGACACGCCTCTGACGCTTGAGCTCCTTGCGGACTACCCATTGGTGACCTACGTGTTCAGTTTTGGCCGGGAGTCATCGTTGACCCAGGCGTTTGATGTTCGCAGCCTGAAACCGGATGTGGTGTTTACCGCGCGCGATGCCGATGTCATTAAAACCTATGTGCGTATGGGTATGGGGGTTGGCATTGTCGCGAGCATGGCGTTCGACGCCGGGCAGGAGTCCGATCTGGTGGCACTGGATGCGTCCGGGTTATTTCCACGCAGCACAACCTGGATCGGGTTCAAGAAAAACGCGGTCATTCAGCCCCATATGGAAGAGTTTATTCACCTGGTGTCACCGCAGAGTATCGATATCAGCTTTCAAAGTGCGAATGGATCCGGGGAGGCGGCGGTGGCAGAAAGCGATTTCGAAGACTGGCCGCTGCCCGTACTCGACTAGCGACCCTCACAGTACCGTAGTTTAAGGTTTCGGCCATCCACGTGGTGTTACCGACACGCGCGTGCGACCGGCCATGCGGCAGATGATTCTGAAGGTAGTGCAATCGCCGCCCCGCGAGCCGGGGCGGCGCAGATCTTGTCCCGTACGACCTAAGCCTGGTAGGCCCAGTGCGGTGTCAGGCTGCTGATACCCGCCATGCGTTTCACGACGCGCATGACCTGGCAGCTGTAGCCAAATTCGTTGTCGTACCACACATACAGTATGGCGCGATTCTCGGACACAATGGTGGCCTGCGCGTCTACCACACAGGCGGCTCGAGAGCCCACCAGGTCGGTGGATACAATTTCCTTGGATTGCGTATAGTCAATCTGGTGCTGCAGGTCGGAAAAGAGCGATTGCTTACGCAGGAAATCGTTGAGGTTCTCTTTGTCGGTGTCTTTGTTCAGGGTGAGCGTGAGAATGGCGAGTGAGACGTTCGGCGTTGGCACCCGAATCGCGTTGCCGGTCAGTTTACCGCCAAGCTCCGGGTAGGCCTTCGCCACCGCTTTTGCCGCGCCCGTGCTGGTAATCACCATGTTAAGCGCAGCGCTGCGACCGCGACGATCGGCTTTGTGATAGTTGTCAATCAGGTTCTGGTCGTTGGTAAACGAATGAACGGATTCGACGTGACCGTTTTCAATGCCAAACTCTTCGTTGAGTGCTTTGAGTACGGGCGTTATTGCGTTGGTGGTACAGCTGGCCGCAGACAGAATGGTGTCGGTGTTTTCGATGTCGCTGTGATTGACGCCGTAAACAATGTTCTTGATGTCGCCTTTGCCGGGAGCCGTCAGAATGACTTTCTTCGCACCCTTGGCTTTCAGGTGGAGGCCCAGCCCTTCGGGATCGCGCCACATGCCCGTATTGTCAATGACGATCGCGTTGTGAATACCGTACTTGGTGTAATCCACTTCGTCAGGACTGTTGGCGTAGATCATCTGAATGAAGGCACCATTGGCCTTGATCGCGTTGCGTTCCTGATTCACGGTGATGCTGCCGTTGAACGGTCCGTGAATCGAGTCTCGTCGCAACAGGCTCGCCCGTTTTTCGAGGTCGCCGTCTTTGCCGCCCCGAGTGACAATCGCGCGCAAACGCAGGGAGTTGTTTTTGCCCTGTCGTTCGATCAGCAGGCGCGCCATCAGTCGTCCAATACGACCGAAACCGTAGAGAACAATATCAACCGGTTCGCGTTGGTCTGTCGTGCCCAGAACGTCCTTGAAGGTGTCCTGCAGGTAGTCTTCGACAGACTGATCAGATTCGTTTTCGTATTCGAATTGATAGGCCAGTTTGCCCAGATCGATTTCGAGCTGAGGCAGGGACAGTTTACTAATGGCTTCAAGTAGCGGATAGCTTTCCCGGAGTCTCAGTTTGGTGCCTTTGTGAAGGCGCACACTGCGATGGGCCTTGATAATGTCGATAGCACTCGCACCGACCAGCGAACGGCCGAAGACGCTGATTTCGACTGACCGCTCGCGATAGAGCTTACCTACGAGTGGCTGCATCAGCTCGGCGTATTCCTGACGCTCCATCCAGCTATTCAGCAGTTCTTGTTCGAGATCCTGATTCACAGTGCATTCCTTCTGGCAAAAGGGGGTTGTTCTAATAGAAAAAAGGGCGTCGTGCCCCGAATTGGACGCCCGTAGTGTAAAGAAAACGATGCCCTGATCCAACCGACGGCTGCGACCTGGCGCGTTGATGGAATGGCGTTATGTTTTGTCGCCAAATCTGAAACGCATTGTCCAACGTTGTCATTGCGAAACCAAGGGGATTTTGTCGGCAACAACGCTCGGTGGGTGCCGTCATGAATGAGTCAAAATGTTAGCCGAGCGCTTTGGTGACGCGCTTTTTGAGTGTCGGTAGCGCGTTTTTTTCGAACCACGGGTTCTTTTTGAGCCAGAGTGCATTGCGAGGGCTCGGGTGCGGCATGGGCATGATTGCAGTGCCGTAGTCTTTCCAGTTCGAGACCGTTTCCGTCAGATTCTTGCCCGGCGAAGTCAGATGCCATTTCTGTGCGTACAGGCCAAGAACAAGCGTTAGCCGAATGTTGGGTAGCTCGGCGAGCAGCCGTGTACGCCAGGTTGCTGCACAAATGGTTCTGGGAGGCAGGTCGCCTGATTTGCCTGTGCCTGGATAACAAAACCCCATTGGCACAATGGCAATACGCGCTCGGTCGTAGAACGTATCACGATCGATACCCATCCACGCTCGCAGACGGTCGCCGCTGGCATCGTCAAAGGGAATGCCACTTGCGTGCACTTTGCTGCCCGGTGCCTGTCCGGCAATGAGGATTCTTGCGGCGGGGTGCACTTGTACGACCGGTCTTACACCGTGTTCAAGTTCCTCAGCGCATAGCCGGCAGTCCAGGATGGACTGGTGCAGAGAATCAAATGGGGTTGTTGAGCATGGCATGGCCGATCTCCGATCCCGAAAAAGGTTTCCGAAGCCGTCGTCACTGACGAATGCGGCATCGCCACCTGCTGGCCCAATGTGTCCCGGGTTACCCTTGCGGTCCCTGGACTTTGTACCAGGCCCCGTTATAGCAGATTACATGATGGCGTATACAGCACACTGGCATGGCGGCCGGTCAGTTAAGATGGCACTCTTGTATCAGCCAGGCATTTGCCAAACAGACGACGGGACTTAACCATGCAGAATCTCGACAAGTTTTATATTAACGGTGAGTGGGTGTTGCCACACAGTACTCGCAAGTTCGCCGTTAACAATCCTGCTACGGAAGCTCAGATTGGCACAATTCATCTCGGCGATGAGCACGATGTAAACAACGCGGTGGCGGCGGCCTCCGAGGCCTTTGCGAGCTTTGGCCAGTCGTCGAAGTCGGAGCGCCTCGATCTGCTTGAATCGCTGCTGGTGGAAACGCGCAAGCGCATGGAAGACATGGCCCAGGCCATGACGGCGGAGATGGGTGTGCCCATATCGTTTTCCCGATCCATGCAGGCCGATGCGGCCGTGGGACATCTGGAAGGTTTTGTCGAATCGCTTCAATCACTGGAAGAGCGTGAGACGCTGGGCAACGGCGACATTCTGGTACGCGAACCCATTGGCGTATGCGGGCTGATCACGCCCTGGAACTGGCCCATTAATCAGGTTGCGTTAAAAGTCATCCCGGCGCTGGCCACAGGCTGTACGTGTATTCTCAAACCTTCCGAGTACACGCCCGTGTCGGCAATGATCTATGCCGAAATCATTCACGCAGCGGGATTTCCTCCCGGTGTGTTCAATCTGGTGCAGGGCGATGGGCCCTCCGTGGGGGCAGCCCTGTCGGCGCATCCGGACATTCATATGATGTCGTTTACCGGCTCAACCCGGGCAGGTACTGCCGTGATGCGCACTGCCGCTGATACGGTCAAGCGCGTGACGCTTGAACTGGGCGGCAAGTCGCCTGATCTGGTGTTTGCCGACTGTGATCTTGAAAAGTGCGTCACCGATTCGGTACTGAATTGTTTCAGCAACACGGGCCAGTCCTGCGACGCGCCGACGCGACTGCTGGTTGAACGCAGCTGCTATGATCAGGTAGTTGATATTGCAAAGCGGGCGGCCGAAGGACAAGGCGTAGGTGATCCGCTGCAGGAAGGGGATCATCTGGGGCCGCTGTTTGACAAGATTCAGTTTGACCGCGTTCAACACATGATTCAGGTCGGAATCGATGAGGGTGCCGTTCTGGTCGCTGGCGGTACAGGCAAGCCGGCGGGTTGTGATACCGGATGGTTTGTAAAGCCAACGGTGTTTGCCGGTGTGACTAACGATATGCGCGTGGCGCAGGAAGAAATTTTCGGGCCGGTGGTTGTCATCATTCCGTTTGACGGCGAAGAGGACGCCGTACGACTGGCTAATGATACGCCTTACGGGCTGGCGGCCTATATCGAGACCAGTGATCGTCAGCGCGCGGAACGTGTGGCGAGTCAGCTGCGTGTCGGTGCCGTGCATGTGAACGGAGCCGCGTACAACTACGGATCGCCGTTTGGCGGTTATCGCCAGTCCGGCAACGGGCGCGAGGGTGGCGTTATGGGGCTTGAGGATTACCAGGAAGTTAAAACACTGCATTTTTAAGCAGCGAACAATCACGGTCTGGCGCTGGCCAACGCAATACGTTTCACAACGGGTCAGCGAATTCGAGTATGGCCGCTAAACTCACATATCCGCTTTGTCCGATCATGCTATCGACATAGCGATTGACCCGGGAGCTCCCGTTGACGCACAGCGTACACACACTTATCGCCGGCAATGGTCAGTCACTCCACTATCAGTCCTGGCGACCGGATGGACCGCTGCGGGCTGTGATGCTGGTCGTACACGGCGCCGCTGAACATGGTGGCCGCTATGCGGACTTTGCGTCGCAGGTGAATTCGCAGGGATTTGCCGTCACCACGGTAGACCTTCCGGGCCACGGCAAGTCCTATGGAAAGCAATGCTGTGTACGCGATATCGATGAGTACCTGCGAGCCGTCGAGTTGGCACACGATTATGCAGAACAAGACTTTACTGTGGACAGTCGATCAAGCACTTCCAATAACCCGGAGGCCGTAGTTCCGGTGCCTTTTTTTCTTGTCGGTCACAGCATGGGTGGACTGGTGGCATCGCTCTACCTTCAGCGCCATCAAACGCGCTTTCAGGGCGCTGTGTTTTCCGGCGCGGCGGTGCTTGCCGATCCCGAACCGGGCTGGATGCAGGTAGCCATCATGCGGGTTCTGGCCAAAATTGCGCCGTCCATGGGCGCGCTGCAACTTGACGCGGCCGGGGTAAGTCGGGACGCGGAAGTCGTCTCCCGCTATGTCAATGATCCGCTGGTCTACACCGGCAAGCTCACGGCGAGCATGCTGGTGGCGATGTTTACCGGCATGAAGCGAACGCATGAAGGCCTGCCTGGCATCACGCTGCCGGCCCTGGTTATGCACGGCGAAGCCGATACCCTTGTGACCCCTGACGCTTCCCGAATACTGTTTGAGCGTATTGGCTCTACAGACAAGACGCTGAAATTGTTTCCTGGTCTCTATCATGAAATCTTCAATGAGCCTGAGCGAGTTGACGTGGTGAACGACGTGATCGCCTGGGTCGAGGCCCGGCTGCGGTAGGAACAACAGCACCCGTTCCGGCGCGGCCATGCGTTCTTCCGACTACGCTATCTTATTGTACGGGAAGGTATTTTTAAGGCCTGTCGCGGCGAAGCGGTGGTTCGGGCCGGATTCTGTTATGATCCCCGCGCCAGCCGTAACGGCCGGCGTTTTTTCTCTATATGTAGCGCCGACGTCGGCCGGGATTTTATCGTGATTACAACTTCCAATCTTTCCATCCAGTTTGGCGCCAAGCCTCTGTTCGAAAACGTGTCTGCGTCCTTCAGCGACGGCAAGCGCTACGGCCTGATCGGGGCCAATGGCTGCGGCAAATCCACGTTTATGAAACTGCTGTCGCGCGAGCTGGAGCCGAGTTCCGGTAATGTGTCGGTGGGACCTAACGTACGCGTCGGAACGCTGCGTCAGGACCAGTTTGCCTACGAGGAATACCGGGTGCTTGACACGGTGATGATGGGTCACGAGACGCTCTGGAAAGTCATGAAGGAACGCGATGAGCTGTATGCCAAAGTCGACATGAGTGACGACGAAGGCATGCGCGTCGCTGACCTTGAAATCGAGTTTGCCGAGATGGACGGCTATTCGGCTGAATCGCGGGCCGGCGAGCTGCTCGAAGGTATCGGTATTCCAACCGACCAGCACGAAGGGCCCATGAGTGAAATCGCGCCGGGCTGGAAGTTGCGTGTGCTGCTTGCACAAGCGCTGTTTTCCGATCCGGACGTGCTGCTGCTCGACGAGCCCACCAACAACCTCGACATCAATACGATTCGCTGGCTCGAAGAGTTTCTGAATGAAAGCCGTTCGACCATGGTGATCATTTCGCACGATCGCCACTTTCTGAACACGGTGTGCACGCACATGGCCGACCTCGACTACGGTCGGCTGCAGCTGTTCCCCGGCAACTACGATGAATACATGACGGCGGCCACCCAGGCGCTGGAGCGTCGACAGGCTGACAACGCCAAGAAGAAAGCCAAGATGGCCGATCTGCAGGCGTTCGTCAGCCGGTTCTCGGCCAATGCGTCGAAAGCCAAGCAGGCAACATCGCGTGCCAAACAGCTTGAGAAAATCAAGCTTGATGACATTAAACCGTCGAGCCGTGTTAGCCCGTACATCCGTTTCGAGCAGGAAAAACCCCTGCGTCGTTTTGCAGTTGAGGCCGAAGGCCTGACCAAAGCATTCGACGAAGGCTCGCTCTTTGAAGACCTCAGTTTGAACGTCGATGCCGGCTCTCGCGTGGCCATCATTGGACCCAGCGGTATCGGCAAGACCACGCTGGCACGCTGCCTCATTGGTGACGAGCCTTTGGGTGGTGGCGAAGTGAAATGGTCCGAGAACGCCAGCGTTGGCTATTTTGCACAGGATCACTCGGCCGACTTTGACACAGACATGACGCTGTTCGACTGGATGGCGCAGTGGCGGCCGAAAGGCGCGGACGATCAGTTCCTGCGCGGTACGCTTGGCCGCATGCTGTTTTCTCGCGACGATTCTGAAAAATCCGTGAACGTGGTTTCCGGTGGTGAAGAGGCCCGGCTGATGTTTGGCAAGCTGATATTGCTCAAACCTAATGTGCTGGTTATGGATGAGCCCACCAATCACCTGGATATGGAATCGATTGAGGCCCTTAATCTGGCGTTGGAGCACTACGAAGGCACGCTGATTTTTATCAGTCACGATCGCGATTTTGTGTCGTCACTGGCGACGCGGATTATCGAAATGACACCCACCGGAATCAACGACTATTCCGGCACGTACGAAGAATATCTGAGCACTCAGCTGGATGCGGCTAACAGTCGGGTAGCCTGATCGACTATTGTCGGTGACGTAGCAGGCGCCTGGCGGACTCGCACGCGCTGTTTTAGAGCTTTAATCGGAGGACACTATGCAACGTTCCGGGAGGAAGGTTCGCGCGCGTAACGTCGGTTTACCTGCCGCTGGCAAGGCAAGCGTCTGGTTGCTGATAGTCGTAGCGGTGATATCCGGTCTTGCCGGGTTTGTAAAGGGTTTCAGAACGGCCGGACCCGGTGTGATAGTCAGCTCACCGTCGGATGCAGGATCCGGCGAGAGAGGCTTGCCCGGCGCGGCACCGGATTCGTTTCACACGCCGGCCGTCGCTGGCAGCGAGGCGGTACCGCATACGCTCACGCAGTATCTTTATATCCTCGGCGTCGTGCAGGACGCCGGTTATCCCCAGGCGGGCTGCTACCAGCCGCATTGTCTTCCAGGCTGGGAAACCCCGGGCGGTCAGCGTGGTGCCGTATCGCTTGGTCTGATAACGGCTAACGGCAAATATCTGTTCGAAGCGACGCCTGATTTACCCTCGCAGCTATACCGACTGGAGCAGGAGGCGCCTTCGTCATCCCACCCGCTCTCGGGCGTGTTCGTGACGCACGCGCACATCGGGCACTACGCGGGTCTGATGTTCTTCGGACACGAAGCCATGGGCGCGCGCCAGGTGCCGGTGTATGCCATGCCACGCATGACGAGCTATCTGCAAAACAATGGCCCGTGGAGTCAGCTGGTTGAGTTTGAAAATATTACGCTGCGTGAGCTGGTGAACAATCAAGCGGTGAACGTCGACGGCGTCACCGTAACGCCGTTTGTTGTGCCGCATCGGGACGAGTTTTCGGAAACCGCTGGCTATCGTATTGAAGGTTCCGGGAAAAGCGCTGTATTTATTCCCGATATCGACAAATGGAATCAGTGGGATGAACGTCTGACCGCCGTTGTAGCCGCGACAGACTATGCGCTGATCGATGCAGCGTTTTTTGCCGACGGTGAACTGCCGGGCAGAGACATGTCGAAAATTCCGCATCCGTTTGTCAGCGAAAGCATGGCGCTGCTGGATGACCTGGACCAGAGCGAGCGAAACAAGGTGTGGTTTATTCACATGAACCATACCAACCCTCTGCTGAGGGCTGACAGCGAGGAAACCCGCCTGGTTGAAGCGGCCGGATACAACGTGGCACGGGAAGGCGTTCGTCTGGATTTGCGATAACCGCAGACCGTTAGTCCGTCGACTCTAACTACTGGCCACCAGTCACCTGTTACCAATCACCAATCGGCAAGGGCAAGGGCAAGGGCAAGGGCAATTTTTTCCCGGATTACCGCTGACTTCGATCTGGAGCTGGCGAGATGGTCAGGCCGTCAGTGCGATGTAGACAAAGTTCGCAATCATCAGCAGCGTGAACACGTCGATCACCCACCCATGATGACCGTCCGTCATCCGGTGAAGCAGTCGCTTGCCCACCCAGTTTCCCGGTATCGTGGCGACGCCAATCATCACGCCCAGTGCGAACGCCTGCGCGTCCATTAGCTGGTTCGAGCTGAACACCATCAGTTTGGTCGCGTTCATGGCGAGCGTAATGGTGGCCATCGTGCCGACAAACGCGAGCCGATTCATGTTGGTGCCTTGCAGAAACGGGGCAAGGAAAAAGCCGGGTCCGATCACGTTGCCTGCAAGAACACCCCAGACGGCGCTGGCTCCGGCGAGCAGCGGGCGGGTCGTGGTCAGTTTGTGGGTTCTGGCCCAGCGTTTGACGGGTAGCGACGTCAAAAGAAACACGGCAAAAATCACGGCCACCGTTTGTTCGCTGATGCGCGTGAAGATCCACGCGCCGAACGCGATCGTCGGAAGCCCGAAGGCGAGTACCCAGGCCGCCGTATGCCATTCCGTATCTCGTCGAAACAGAAACACCCGACTGCCGTGACTGAACAGCAGGGCGCAGGTCATGATCGGAATGGCAACTTTCAGGCCGACGAAGTGGGTCAGCACGAGGGCCATCAGCACGCCGCCGGCCAGGCCAACGGCACCGTGAAGAACGCCGGTAAGGAACGCGGCGACGATCATTATGCCTAACGACAGTGTGGTGAGATCCTGCATGGCGGGAGTATACCGGTATGCACCGGGCAACATTTTTCGCATGAGATTCATCCCGCGTGACGGCTGGAATCCGGTCAGTCGGGGGTCATGCAGGACTTAATCAGGCGATGGGGCGGTTAAAAAATGCTACGCATATATCCCAACTTGTTGTTATTCATAGAAAACCCGCAGGTTAGACATAATCTTTGCTCTGGTCTGCGAGGCCGAGCTGTGGGTATAATGCTGCAAGCGCACAAGGCCGTGCCTGTAATGAACACCCAGATGAGAACACACACCGCCTATGCCATTAGTCAGTAAGAACAAACTTCTCCTTCAAATGCGCGATGCGCCTTCTTACTCTGCCTGGGTAAAGGCCGCCAAGGCGCATGATATTGCCACAGGCAAAGCAGCCTGGCGCAAAAAAGCCCAGTCTCCAATGTATGACTATCGAGCTATTCAGCAGCGTCTGGATGAGCTTCGTGCCTTACGCAAGGCCAACGATCATCGCGGTTTGTTGTATACGCTTAATCAGGGCATTCACGGCAACATCGGCGGCATGGGCAGCAGCAAGCTGTATCGTCAGGCGAAGTTTGGTACCAAGGACCTGATCAGCGACTACATCGATGAGCAGGTCACCGCGCTCCAGCATTTGGCCACAACGCGATCCCGCACCATCAGTTTTACCGAGCGACTCGAGTTTTTTCATCGGGCGAGCCACTGCTTTGGCCAGTCAGGGTTAATGCTCAGCGGTGGCGCAACGCTGTCCCATTTTCACGTGGGCGTGGCCAAAGCGCTTAGCGACGAGTCTGTATTGCCGTCCGTGATTTCAGGCTCCAGCGGCGGGTCTCTGGTTGCCGCCGTGTTGGGCACGCACAGCGATGATGAGCTGCACTACTTTTTCGAGCCATCCAACCTGGTCATTGAAGCAAAAACCGAAGCCAGCTGGATGCAAAACCTGCTGCCCTTTGTGGCGCCTCGTCTTGACGTTCGTGATCTCGAGGGTGTGCTCGAACGGATGTTGCCCGACGTGACTTTCGCTGAAGCGTTTGAAATCAGCGGCCGATGGATCAATGTGTCGGTGGCTCCTTACGAACAGCATCAGACATCCCGACTGCTCAATGCGATTACTTCTCCGAATGTCTACGTGCGCAAAGCGGTCATGGCGTCGTGCGCCATACCGGGCGTATTTCCGGCCGTCACGCTGGATGCGAAAAGCGTGAGCACCGGAAAACGTCGTCCGTATTTGCCATCGCGCAAATGGATTGACGGGTCGATGAGTCAGGACATGCCGGTTAAGCGACTGTCACGTCTTTACGGTACCAATCACTATATTGCCAGCCAGGTTAACCCGCACGTGCTGTGGTTCCTGCAGGATCCGAAAGCGAGGCAGAATCTGTGGTCCACGGGCGTTAATGCCGCTTTCAGAAGCTATCAGGAATGGCTGCGCGCTACCCAGCCGATGACTCACAAGATGGTTCGTTCGTTTCCTTCCATTGAGTATCTGTATCGCAGTTTTTACTCGATAGCGACGCAGGAATACACCGGCGACATTACGATTACCCCGCGCTCGCGCTGGTTCAATCCGATGCGACTGCTGACCCGGCTGACTGAAAAAGAACTCATGAGCCTGATCACCGAAGGGCAGCAGGCCACGTATCCGAAAATTGAAATGATCCGCAACTGCACGAAGATCAGCAAAGCTCTTCAGGAGATTGTGGCTGATTATGATCGCCGCGCTTTGCGTACAAGCCACAAGCTGCCAGGGCCGCGACTCGTCGCCGTGAAGTAATCGCGGTCAGTACTCTCGAAGTGCTGATTCTCCCGTCAACACGACCGACCCTGCATGAGTCATTCGCGAATGGCTCACCCGGCAAGATTCCCCGGGAAGTTTACCTGGTAAACACAATCGGATTGGCGGCCGCTCGAACGCCGCTGGTGTCTTCGGTATCGAATTCCAGACACATCTGCCGGGACACCAGCTGAGGATCTTCAAACACCTGCTGCAAATTGTTAACCGGGCCCGCCGGCACGTCGGCGCTGATCAGCAAATCCAGCCAGTGATCAGCGGTCTGTGTTTTCAGAATATCCTGCAGGATTCCAACGAGTGTCTCTCGATGGGTAACGCGATCGTGGTTGTGGGCAAACCGACTGTCTGTGGCTAATTCAGGTTGGCCCATCGCGCTGCAGAGTTTTCCGTACTGCTGGTCGTTGCCTACGGCAACAATGATCGGCGCATCGGCGGTATCAAACACCTGGTACGGCACAATGTTCGGGTGCGTGTTGCCAATTCGAGCAGGTACGCCGCCGCCGTTGAGGTAGTTGCTGGCGTGGTGAGTAAGCATTGACACCTGCGTATCCAGCAGCGAGATATCGATGTGGCAGCCTTGTTGAGTTGAGAGGCGCGCATGCAGTGCCGATAGGATGCCGGTAACGGCGTGCAGTCCGGCCGACAGGTCGGCGACGGCGATACCGGCTCGCAGCGGGCCGCCGCCCGGTTGGTCATCGGGTTTTCCGGTGATGCTCATGAGTCCCGACATGCCCTGAATAATAAAATCGTATCCGGGCCGGTTCCGATAGGGTCCGGTCTGGCCAAACCCGGTTATCGAGCAGTAAATCAGACCGGGATTGATTGCTTTAAGCGACGCATAGTCGAGGCCGTACTCCTTCAGCGTGTCGACTTTGTAGTTTTCGATAAGTATGTCGACGTCAGTGACCATGCGCCGAATACGCTGCTGGCCTTCGGCGGTTTTGAAGTCGATGCCTTTAAAGGTTTTGTTGCGGTTCGCGCAGTAAAAATACGCGGCGTTACCGCGCTCGCCTGCGTTGTTTGGTACGAACGGTGGGCCCCATCGGCGCGTGTCGTCCCCGCGGTCGGGATGCTCAACCTTGATGACATCTGCACCAAGGTCGCCGAGCATTTGCGCCGCAAACGGGCCGGCCAGTACGCGCGACAGGTCCAGTACACGCAGTCCTGCCAGCGGCTGGGTGACATCCTGTGGGCGTGTCATTGCGATTGAACCGAAGCCGAAGCCGGAACTGGGGCCGGAGCAGGGCCGCGCGAGCTCTGGCCGACGTCATGACGCCGGCTACAAAGCCTGATATCCGACGAAGGCGAGGTTAGCCGATCATGGGCAAAATCGAAGTGTCCCTTGCAGCATTGAGGAACAGCGGCGTGTGCGCGGTGATGGGTAAGTGACATAGTCGTAACCTGGTGGGTTTCCGCTATTGCACCACGAAGACAGCGGGCTGTCACGCTGAGGTAACAGCCCGCGCTGAAAATCTATCGTTATCGAGGCTTTCGCATCATGAGTTCCGGCGTGTTTTCCTTGTAGTGCTGGTACGCGGGGTCGTCTCCCCAGCGTTTATCTGACTTGGCCTCAAGTAACGGCACGCCGCTGGCGCGAGTCAGCAGCAGATACACGAACACGGGCGAAATCAGCGTGGCGTATTGCCAGCCGGAAAGTGCCGGCAGCGCGATTATGGCGACGCCGATCCACAGAACGATTTCACCAAAGTAGTTCGGGTGTCGGGACCAGGCCCACAGCCCGCTGCTGATAAACTCGCCCGGGTGCTCGGCGCGATGCTGCCGCTTCTGCCAGTCGGCGATGACTTCGATCGTAAACCCGGTGAGCCAGATCGCGATACCTGCCCAGCCGATCAGGCCCAGTTCGGTCTTGGTCTGGCTGGCGATGGCTGCAAGTCCGGCCGCTGCCGTGACGCTTACCCAGACACCTTGCAGGCACCAGGCCATCAGGAAGCGGGCGAAATTGGGTTTGATCTCGTCAAAGCGGCTGTCGGAACCGTCTTTCTTAATGCGTCGAAACAGAAACGTTCCAAGTCGGATCGCCCAGACCGCAATGAGCGCACCAATGATCAGCGAACGGGTGTCGAGTACGGGGCTTAGTGCCAGCGCCAGTACGACAACCGACAGATAGGTCACGGACCCGGTCAGATCAAAATAGTGTTCGGTCTGCGCCATGAACGAGGGCAGAAACACGACCACCTGAATCGCGAACGCAAGCAGGACACACAGGCCGAATAGTCCTGTGCCGAAGGCTGTAACGCTGCCTGAGTTACCGGCCAGTGCGATGAGAATGCCGAGTACGGCGGCGATGGCAATCCCTATGATGCCGCGTTTGGTTGAAGGGTGGATGCCTGTCTCCCTTTGCTGGTTGCTTAAAGAGTCGATGATCGTCTCCCCGGTGAGTGAATCTGATGGATACTCAGATTGCCCGCACCCGGGTGAACTTGCGGTGAACAATTGGTGAAGTCTACCTGTCACCGTTCACAAATCGCCAACAAAAAAGCCGGAGATAAACTCCGGCTTTTCTGATCTTGCGTGGTGCTGCGTTAGAGCCAGTCTTAGAAGCTCTTACGTACGGTCAGACCGTAGGTTCGCGGCGGGTTAGGGTAGCCGCTAAAGCTACCGGTCTGTACTACGGTAGGGAAGGCGCTGAGCAGGTGCTCGTCATCGGTGATGTTGCGGCCCCAGACCGTCAGCTCAAATCCGTTGTCGAACAGCAGGCCAAAACTGGCGTTCAGCATGCTGACTTCGCGTGACGCGAGGTCGGCCGAAACGTTTTCGACGATCTGTACTTTATCTTCGTACGTATAGTCAGCGCGGATAAACCCTTCCAGGCCGTTGCTGAAGTCGTGGTAGTACGTGCCCGATGTGTTAAGACTCACTTTGTGAATCCCGGCAGGGTCGCGACCCGTCAGATCTTCAGGTCCGTTGACGCCTGTGCCATTTACGAACGAGTCATACGTTGGATCGAGGAATGTGCCGGCGAAAGTAAACTTCCACTGGTCGTTAGGTGTGAACACCGTATCGATTTCAAGACCAGTCGTGGACTGCTCACCGGCGTTAGCCAGGTCGAAACCGGTGCCGGTAAAGATGTTTGACTGAAAGCCTTCAATGCTCTGATCGAAAACGGCCAGGTTTACAGCGCCGCGCTCGAACTGTGCTTTTAAACCGATTTCGTACACGGTGGCTTCTTCAGGGCCGGCGAAGCGCGTACCTGCGCGCAGGTTGGGTGTGTTCAGGCCGGCGGCTGTAAGCGCTGGAATGTCCGAAGCAAACGGGCGAGAGTCGCGTGACAGGTTCCATGACGTCGATTTGAAACCGGTAGCGGCACTGGCGTACATGTTAACGGTGTCATTGATTTCGAACGCAAGACGAACCGTGTAGGTCGTTTCGCTGTCATCAGAGTTACCTGATTCAACCGCGTTAGGGAAGTTCACAAACGGCGGAATGAACTGCAGCGGCTGAAGTCCCAGCGCCGAGTTACACAGCGGGCCGGTGGTTGGTGAACACGGAACCGTACTCAATGCCTGCGCCTGGGTGAACTGGGCCGGGAACGCGGCAAAGTTGGCAGGCGTTGGGGCCTGTCCACCGGTGAGCGCTGAGAAGAGTCCGGCAAAACCGACATCAACCAGATTAACCGCTGAGAACACGTCTGTAGAAACAGAGGTAACAAACGCGTCTTTTTCGTTGTTCGTGTTGTTCAGGCCGAGAGTCAACGTGGTGCGATCATTAATATGCCAGTCAACCTGACCAAAAATGGATAGCGCCGTATCGTCCTGTCCTGAAACGTCGAATGTGCCCTGGCCAGGTGCGGAGAACGTACCGCCAGGCAGCATCAGTGCCGCTTCGAGACCGCTAATGCCGCCCATGGCCAGCGTGTCAGCATAGGCGCGGAAGTCCTGACCGAACACCAGATCGTTGGCAAACTTCACTTCTTCGTCAAAGTAGAAAGCGCCAATCATCCAGTCGACGTTGCCGTCACTGTTTGAGGTCAGGCGAACTTCCTGAGTAAACGTGTCCAGTTCTGTCTCCAGCAGGTTGTAGCCAATCAGGTCGGCGCTGGTGAAGTCAGAGTCAGCCACTTCAAATTTGTCCTGACTGCGAACGGAGGTGATGGTGGTCAGCGAGAAGCGATCGAAATCGACGTCGCCCTGTAATGAAATACCGCTGTTCTCAATATCGTTCACCGAATCAATGTTGAAATAGCCGGCTCGTGAGAACGGGTCGTTCGAGAACACTTGTCCACCGATCAGGCGGATGACGTCGCCGGTGGGTCCATCCTGAAGATTGGTCACACCGCAGCAGTACTCATCGATCTGGTCCAGATCGGCGATCACTCGCCAGGAGCTGTTTTCAGTGGGTTCAAACAAGAGCTGACCGCGCAGAGACCAGCGCTCGCGTTCGTTGGACTCGTTGCCGGTTTGCAGGTTGTCAAAGTAACCTTTGCGCTGGTTGCCGCTGGCGCTCAGGCTGTAAGCAACCTTGTCATTTATAGGGCCTGTGACGTTCACGCGACCCATCAGGGTATTGAAATTGCCTACGGTGAGTTCACCGCCGCCGCCAAACTCGAATGACGGCTTGCTGGTGATCACGCTGATCACACCGGCGGATGCGTTCTTGCCGAACAGTGTGCTCTGTGGTCCACGCAGGACTTCGATACGCTCGATGTTGGTCAGATCCGAAATCGCACCCGAAGAGCGAGAGCGGTAAACGCCGTCAATGAACACACCAACCGAGGGCTCGATGCCGGGGTTGTTGGCGCCGTTACCGAATCCGCGAATCACGAAGTTGGTGTTACCGGACGTTTGCAGCTGCGTGATACGCAGCGAAGGTACGATCGACTGTAGGTCGCCGATATCGATGATTTGTGCTTGTTGCAGCGTTTCACCATCAGTGACGGTTACTGCAACGGGCACGTCCTGAAGGGTCGTTTCACGCTTGGTTGCGGTGACGACCACCTCTTCCAGGCCCTGGCCCATGGCCGGCATGCCGATTGCGAAGGCAAGCAGTGCCGACGTGCTGAAAATACTCAATCGTTTGAACATCAAATTTCCCCTGTGTGGGAGTAAACGTTGTTGCTCTATCTATTAAGGAGTGCCCATTAATGGATCGAGCGTGGGTAAAAGTGCGCGGAGGATATCACTTTGTTGTGCATTGGTCACATGGTTGGAACGGGTTTTTAGCGTCTTCGTGATTGCTCATAAACACGATTCTATTCATGCGCTTATGCCTGATAGCTGACAGAGTATCAAAGCACTAACGCGACAATCTACTGAAAATCCGGGGATTATTCTAATCTCCGATGACGAAACTGTGACAGGCGTCTCACTTGCAGTGCTGGCTGTCCGCGTACTGTTGCCTGCTCTTTTCTGACGCTCCGTGAGTCTATTCAAACGACCGTGATGAGCGCGCGAAATCAATAAACTATTGAGCGATAGAACATAATTCAGAATATTGATTTATAACTATTTGTTATAATTAATAAATTAATTCGCATGATAAATCCCTTGCAATTATTCTATAGATCAATAGAATTCGTTTTCCTCTTGAGAACCAAGCCATGACGACAACGGACGACGACAAGTATCAGCTGCAACGGGTAGCCGCCATACGGGCCGCTGCCAGCGTGTTCGCTGACAAGGGCTTTCATGGGGCGACGACAAAAGACATCGCGACGAAACTGGGCATCAAGCAGGGCAGCCTCTACTACTACTTCAAATCAAAAGTAGAAGCGTTGCACGAAGTGTGTTTGCTCGGTTTGAGCGAATACGCGGGCCGCATGGCCTCTATCGTCGCGCTTGAGCAGCCGTTCGCGGCCAAGCTGATGGCCAGCGTGACGTCGCATTTGTCGTGCTATCGGGAAAACAACGAGGCGCTCAAGGTTTACAACGACGAGCGATTGTATTTGCCGGAAGAGAAGCGAACCACGCTGCATGAACTGGGCAGCGGTTACCGGCAGTCGCTGGAAGATATTTTTGTTGAGGCTCAGGCGCGTGGAGACGTGCGCACCGGCGTCAACTGCAGGATGGCCGCCCATTCGGTGATTGGGCTGTGTAATTCCTGGGGACACCTGATTGTCAGGGATCCGGAACTGGATTTGTTCAGCGTCGTGCAGCACTGCACCGACCTGCTGCTCAGTGGACTAACAACCAATGAACTAACTGATGCCTCGGCATCGATAACTTAAGGAATAATAACGTGGGCGCATTTAAAGAGCCGCATGGCGGCAAACTCAAAGAGCTGTACATGTCCGAGGACCGGGCAGACCAGGAAAAGGAACTGGCCAAGGATTATCCATCCTGGGACCTGACGCAGCGACAGATCTGTGATCTTGATCTGATGATGAACGGCGCCTTTTCCCCGCTTGAAGGTTTCATGACGGAAGCTGACTACAACGGCGTGTGCGACGACATGCGTCTGACCAGCGGCGTATTGTGGCCAATGCCGGTTACGCTTGATGTGAGTCAGGAGTTTGCCGATTCGATCAAAGCGGGCCAGACCATTGCGCTACGCGATCTTGAAGGCGTGCTGCTGGCGACGTTCGAGGTCTCCGATATTTACGCGCCTGACCTGATGTCGGAAGCCGAGCGGGTTTACGGTACGACGGACGACCTGCATCCTGCCGTAGCCTTTTTGAAGAACCAGTCGAACCCTGTTTACCTCGGCGGTATCGTTCGAGGCATCGAACCTCCGACCTATTACGATTTCAAACTGCTGCGCGACACGCCGTCAGAACTTCGCGGTCGTTTTCGCAAAATGGGCTGGCGCAAAGTGGTGGCGTTTCAAACCCGTAACCCGCTGCACCGCGCGCATCAGGAACTGACGTTCCGCGCCGCACGCGATGTCGAAGCCAACCTTCTTATTCAGCCGGTGGTTGGTATGACCAAGCCTGGCGATATCGATCACTTCACGCGCGTACGATGCTACGAGCACGTGCTTGAGCAGTACCCTGAGCAAACCACTCAGCTGAGCCTGTTGAACCTTGCGATGCGTATGGGCGGACCGCGCGAAGCGATCTGGCACGCGATTATTCGCAAGAACTACGGTTGTACCCACTTTGTAGTTGGCCGGGACCATGCGGGGCCTGGCAACGACAAGGACGGCAATCCATTTTATGGCCCGTACGAGGCGCAGGAGCTGTTTCTGAAACACGAGAAAGAGCTCGATATCGCGATGGTACCGTTCAAGATGATGGTGTACGTCGAGAATAAAGCCGAGTACATGCCGGCCGACGAAGTCGACAAGACGGATACCGTGCTCAACCTGTCGGGCACCGAGTTCCGCCGTCGCCTTCGCGAAGGGCTGGATATTCCGGAGTGGTTTTCGTACCCGAAAGTGGTCGAAGAGTTGCGCAAGGCTCATCCACCCAAGCACGAGCAGGGCTTTACCGTATTCTTTACCGGCCTGTCCGGTTCGGGCAAATCAACTATTGCTAATGCGCTGATGGTCAAGCTGCTGGAAGACGGTTCACGACCGGTGACGTTGCTCGATGGAGACATCGTGCGAAAGAACCTGTCGAGTGAGCTGAACTTCTCCAAAGAGCATCGCGACCTGAATATCCAGCGTATTGGTTTCGTGGCGAGCGAGATTACCAAGAACGGCGGAATTGCCATTTGTGCACCGATCGCACCGTACGCCGCAACGCGTCGCCAGGTTCGCGAGCTGATTTCGCAGAACGGCGGGTTTATCGAAATTCATGTGGCTACGCCCATCGAAGTGTGCGAAGCGCGGGATCGTAAGGGTCTTTACGCCAAAGCACGCGCCGGTTTGATTAAAGGCTTTACCGGAATCGATGATCCGTATGATGTGCCTGAAAATCCTGAGATGGTGATTGATACGGGACAGCTCACGCCTGACCTTGCGGCCCATCGCATGTTGATCAAGCTCGAGCAGCTGGGCTACGTACGCTAGCACCCGATTTTTATCATAAGTACGTTTCGCGCCGTCCGGAGCTCGCTTCGGACGGCGCGTTGCGTTTGGGGTTGCGCCTGCCCGTTTTAACCTGATGTTCTCCGTTAAATATGTTGCCACAGGGCAAATCTTGGAGTAGCTTCAAAGGACAGAGGGAGAGAAAGTACTATGTCCCACATGCGCGGTTACGTAAAAACTCTGGATTGGTGGCCACCACCCACTTCCTGAATCTCAGGCAGCTCCCGCTGCCACGGGTGCGTCGTACCAACGGCTGTTAGTCTCGGGTACGGCCAATGTGTTTACCGATTTAAACCGGTGATGACGACTCTGTTCCAGAAAGCACCAGGTTAATCCCGATCGGTTGTGATGCGATCAGACTCATCAGAGGCTGTCGCTCCAAAGGGAAGCTCAGATGATCTTAACGGCAATTGACTGTGACCATGCCAGCATTCATGTGTCCTTTGGCAATGGCGTGCGGGCGTCGTTTCCCCACATCTGGCTTCGCGACAATGATCCCGCCGGCTTTCATCCGGTCACCCACGAACGCACGTTTGACCTGACGACCGTTGCTCTCGATATCCGCCCCAAACAACCTCGTTTTACTGCGAACAGCCTTCTCCTGCGCTGGCCGGACGAAGACGCCGAATCGGTGTTCGATGCGGGCTGGCTCTATCGGCACCGGCCAGGCGTGCCCCGTGCAGACGCGGCCGCCATCGAGCAGCAAACCTGGACGGCCGATACGCTGGGCACCATCCCGAGGTTTTCAGCGAAGGCCTGTCGCGACAGTGCGGCCGAGCTTGGGAACATGCTGGCGGCCTTCAAATCGCATGGCATCGTGATAATCGATCAGCTTGATGATGATCCTATGGCCGGCGAAGCGTTCGGTGACCTGATCGGGTTTAAACGGCGCACCAACTTTGGTGTGATGTTCGACGTGGTGAACAAGCCAGATGCGAACAATCTGGCGTACACCGCCTTGTCGCTGCCGCTGCACACGGACTTGCCCAACCAGGACTACATTCCCGGTGCGCAGTTTTTACACTGTATCGCCAACAGCGCCGAAGGCGGCGATTCGGTGTTTGCCGACGGTTTTCAAATCTGCCAGGACCTGGCGCGTGAGGAGCCTGACGCATTCGAAACGCTGAAGCGCATAACATTGCCGTGGCGGTTTTTCGACGACACGTGCGACATCGTGTCTCGCTGGCCGGTGATTACGCAGCGGGCCGACGGTCAGTTCGACGCTTTCACGTTTAACGCACACATTGCCGACGTGCCGGATCTGGAAACTGACGAGATGTTGCAGTTCTATGCCGCGTATCAAAATCTCATGCATCGGGTTCGCAGCGAGAAGTATCGCGTTGAGTATCGATTGCAGCCAGGCGAGATGGTCATGATGGCCAACAAGCGCGTGCTTCATGGTCGCACCGGTTTCGATCCGGCATCCGGCTATCGACATTTGCGCGGCTACTATATTGACCTGAATGAAATTAACAGCTGCCTCAGAGTCATCGAGAGAAGTGCGTCCGCCTGATTTTAACCCAACAAAAAATTTACCGATTGTCTGACCAGGGTGACCGACATGCCATTAACCATGAACAAAGACGTTTTTATTACCTGCGCCGTCACGGGCTCAGGGGGTACGCAGGACAAGTCAGAACACGTGCCGCGCTCCCCGGAGCAAATCGCCAACAGCGCCATCGCGGCGGCAAAGGCGGGCGCCGCCGTGGTGCACTGTCACGTACGTGATCCGCGAACCGGAGCTCCGTCGCGACGCGTGGACCTGTATCGTGAAGTCACCGAACGCATCCGCGCATCGGATACGGACGTTGTGCTTAATCTGACCGCCGGTATGGGCGGCGACATGGTGTTTGGTCCGGCGAGTCGGCCGCTGCCGTTGAATCCGGAGCAGACGGATATGGTCAGCGCCGAAGAACGCATGGAGCACGTGCTCGAGTGCCGTCCCGAAATCTGCACCCTGGACTGCGGCACCATGAACTTTGCCGAAGCCGACTACGTCATGACCAATACGCCGGGCATGCTGCGTGAAATGGCACGCATGATGGTCGAGTGCGGTGTGCGCGTCGAAATCGAGGCGTTTGATACCGGACACCTGTGGTTCGCCAAACAGCTCGTTGATGAAGGTACGTTGCCGGGACCTGCGCTCGTGCAGCTGTGCATGGGTATTCCGTGGGGCGCGCCTGACGATCTCAACACGCTGATGGCAATGGTGAACAACATTCCACCGGACTGGGTGTACTCCGCGTTTTCTATCGGTCGGCATCAAATGCCGTATGTGGCCGCGGCCGTTTTAGCCGGTGGTAACGTGCGCGTTGGGCTGGAAGACAATCTGTATCTCGACAAAGGGGTCCTTGCTAAGAACGAACAGCTGGTAGAACGCGCAGCTGGCATCGTGACCAGTCTCGGTGCCCGCTTGATGTCGCCTCAGGACGTGCGGGACAAGCTGGGTCTGGTCAAGAGAGCGCCGGCATGACACGGCGCTGTGCAGCCATTGTCGGTGGCGGCGTTATCGGCGGCGGGTGGGCCGCCCGGTTTCTGCTGAACGGCTGGGACGTGCGGGTTTACGATCCTGCGTCGCAGGCCAAGCGCAAAGTCATGGAAGTCATCGACAACGCGCGGCTCAGCGTGCCGGCGACGCTCGATGTACCGCTTGGCCCGGAAGGAACGCTTGAGTTTTCCCCAACCATTGAGCAGGCTGTGACCGGTGCGGACTGGGTGCAGGAAAGCGTGCCGGAGTCCATTGATCTTAAGCACCGGGTGCTGGCTGATATTCAGGCGTCCGTATCTGGTGACGCCGTAGTAGCATCGTCCACGTCGGGATTTACGCCTACCCAACTGCGTGAAGGAGCCGCGATTTCTGAGCAGATCATTGTCGCGCATCCGTTCAACCCCGTGTATCTGCTTCCGGTTGTTGAGATAGTCGGTGCAGGCTCCGGAGCCATGCTGGATCAGGTGCGCGAGTCGCTTGAGTCGATCGGCATGAAGCCGGTGGCTGTACGTAAAGAGATCGACGCTCATGTGGCCGACCGACTGCTCGAGGCCGTGTGGCGCGAAGCGCTCTGGCTGGTGAATGACGACGTTGCCACCACGCAGGAAATCGACGACATCATTCGCTACGGCTTTGGTCTTCGGTGGGCCCAGATGGGGCTGTTTGAAACCTATCGACTGGCCGGCGGCGAAGAGGGTATGGCGCATTTCATTAGCCAGTTTGGACCGGCGCTTGCATGGCCGTGGACCAAGCTGATGGACGTGCCGGAGCTCACCGACGAACTGATCGACAAGATCGCCACACAGTCCGATGCACAATCGGGCCGCTACGGTATTCGCGAACTGGAACGTATTCGCGATCAGAACCTGGTGGGCATTCTGCGCGCTTTGAAAGATCGGCGATGGGGCGCTGGCGACGTACTGGCTCAGCACGATGAGCGGGTGCGGTTGCGTACTGCGGATGACCCGGTGACGGAAGATGACTCCAGTGAGCCGCTGCACATGCTGGAGTTTGACGTGCTGCCGGCCTGGATAGACTACAACGGCCACATGACGGAGTTTCGCTATCTGCAGGTGTTTGGTGATACCTCCGACCGATTGTTGCAAATGGTTGGTGTTAACGCCGACTACGTGGCAGGCGGTCACAGCTATTACACGGTGGAAACCCACATCCAGCATCGTGACGAGGCCAGGCTGGGACAGCGCCTTTACAGTACGACCCAGGTGCTGCACGTAGATTCAAAGAGGCTGCATGTCTTTCACAGTATTTATCGGGCCGATGGCGACGTGCTGGTTGCGAACGCCGAACAGATGCTGCTGCATGTGGACAGCAAAGCCGGTTCTGTTTGTGCGGCTGGCGACGAGGTGCTGGACCGGCTGACGGCCATACACCAGCAGCATCAGGCGCTTGAGCCGCCGGACGGGGCGGGGCGATTCGTCGGGCAGAAGCGGGGATGACATGGTTAATGATGCCGGCGGCTGTGTCTCACGTGTGTTCCGACGGCAATTCATATTCGCAAGGTCAAGGGTAGTGCGTCCACGAACTGCGTGGAAGGTGATAACAACAGACAAGCCCGGCGGGGCGGAGAGCAGGTCATGCATTTTGGATTGAGTGACGAACAGCACATGCTGGTGGATACCGTTCGCAAGTTTGTCGAACAGGAAATCTATCCGCACGAAGATGAAGTTGATCGTACCGGTGTCGTACCGCGTGAGCTCGGCGAAGAGATCGCGCAGAAATGCCGTGATCTGGGATTCTTCGCAGCAAACATGCCTGAAGAATGCGGTGGCGGTGGCCTCGGCGAGCTGGATTTTACTTTGATAGAGCGTGAGCTGGGGCGGGCGTCCATGGCGCTCAGCGTTTTCTTCGGTCGACCGTCCGGCATTCTGGCGGCGTGTGAAGGCGAGCAACGCGAACGTTATTTACTGCCGGCTGTACGCGGCGAGAAATACGATGCGCTGGCGATGACCGAGCCGGGTGCCGGGTCCGACCTGCGCGGCATGCAGTGCATGGCCAAACAGGACGGCGATGACTGGATCATTAACGGCACCAAGCATTTCATTAGCCACGCCGACATCGCCGATTTTGTCATTGTTTTTGTTGCCACCGGCGAAGAGCAAACGCCGAAAGGTCCCAAAAAGAAGATCAGTTGCTTTTTGGTTGACCGCGGAACGCCCGGCTTCGAGATTCAGCCCGGCTATCACTCGGTGTCGCATCGCGGGTATCACAACTGCGTGCTGAGTTTCAGCGACTGCCGGGTGCATAAACGCCAGATGCTCGGAGAGGTTCACCAGGGGTTCCAGCTTGCTAACAACTGGCTGGCCGGAACCCGCCTTACGGTGGCCGCCATGTGCGTGGGCCGTGCCCGTCGCGCGCTGGATCTGTCGATTGCCTACGCCGCCGAGCGCAAGCAGTTTGGTCAGGCCATTGGCAAGTTTCAGGGCGTGTCGTTCAAGCTCGCGGACATGGTGACGTCGATTGACGCCGCCGACTATCTGACGCTGGCCGCCGCGTGGCAGCTTGAACAGGGTGAGCCTGCGAATCGTGCTATTGCCAGCGCCAAGCTGTTTTCGACCGAGATGCTGGCCCGGGTTACTGACGAAGCCGTGCAGATTTTTGGCGGCATGGGGCTGATGCAGGACCTGCCGCTTGAGCGTTTCTGGCGTGACGCGCGAGTCGAGCGGATTTGGGACGGCACCTCGGAAATACAACGACACATTATCAGCCGCGAACTGCTGCGGCCTTACGAAACCTAGAACACTTTAATTGAATCGGAATCTGCTATGACTATGCAAAATGACACCGGCCCCATTCGCACGCGCACGGACGGCGGCGTACTCGAAGTTGTGCTCGATCGACCGAAGGCCAATGCCATCGATCTGGCGACCAGCCGCATTATGGGGCAGGTCTTCAGAGAGTTTCGCGACGATCCCGAACTCAAGGTAGCCATTGTTACCGCTACCGGTGAAAAGTTTTTCTGCCCCGGCTGGGATTTGAAGGCGGCCGCCGATGGCGACGCCGTAGACGGCGACTACGGTGTGGGTGGTTTTGGTGGCCTTCAGGAGCTGGGTAATTTTAACAAGCCGGTGATTTGTGCGGTGAACGGCATTTGCTGTGGCGGAGGTCTGGAGCTTGCCCTGTCGACTGACATTATACTCAGCGCGAGTCACGCCACGTTCGCGCTGCCTGAAATACGTTCGGGAACGCTGGCTGACGCAGCGTCCATCAAGCTGCCCAAACGCATTCCGTATCACATCGCGATGGAAATGCTGTTGACGGGTCGCTGGCTGGATGCCGACGAAGCGCACCGATGGGGTTTCGTGAACCACGTGGTGCCGGCCGACGAACTTAGCGACAAAGCCTGGGACATGGCGCGACTGCTGGCTGGCGGGCCGCCGCTCGTTTACGCGGCAATCAAGGAAGTGGTGCGCGAAGCCGAAAACATGAAGTTTCAGGATGCGCTCAACAGTATCACCAAGAGTCAGCTCGCGACGGTGGATACGCTGTACAACAGTGAAGACAACCTGGAAGGGTTCAAGGCTTTTGCCGAGAAGAGAGACCCGGTCTGGCGTGGCAAGTAGTCGCTCCATGTTGACGGTGTCGGTACGATACGGTGATGCCCTGACGGGTTACGGGGTTTAACGCCGGTGTCGTGCAACGATCTGTCGCGCCTCCTGTCACCTAAGTCCATTGCGGTGATTGGCGGTCAGTCGGCGGCAACGGTCGCCACTCAGTGCCACCGCATTGGCTTTGGTGGCAGGCTTTACGCCGTACACCCCACGCGAGACGAGCTTGCCGGCGTCACGTGCGTGCCCAACATTGATGCGCTGCCTGAAGTGCCCGATGCGTGCTTTATTGGCGTTTCGCCAGAACGCACGGTTGAGGTCGTTGAACAGCTTAAGCAGAAAGGTGCGGGCGGTGTGGTCTGCTACGCGTCCGGATTTGCCGAAGCCGGCGAGAGTGGCAAGCGCCTTCAGAGCGCGTTGCTAAACGCGGCAGGAGAGATGCCGCTGGTCGGCCCCAACTGCCACGGCTTTGTGAATTACCTGGACGGGGTTGCACTTTGGCCGGATCATTTCGGCGGCGAGCAGACCGAACGAGGCCCTGCGCTGCTGATGCAAAGCGGGAACATTGGCATCAACGTGACGTTTCAGCAGCGAGCGCTTGCCTTCAGCTACGTCGTGGCCATGGGTAACAACGCGCAGCTTCAGATTCACGACTACCTTCACGCGATGCTCGACGACCCCAGGGTAACCGCCATAGGCATGCACCTGGAAGGGATCGCTAATGTCCCCGAATTCACGGCCGCTGCTCTGCGCGCACTCCGCCAGGGCGTGCCGCTGATAGCGATTAAAACAGGAAGCTCGGAGCTGGGTGCCGAGATGGCCCTGAGTCATACGCGGTCGCTCGCCAATCCGGATGACCTGGTCAGCGTCATGTTTGAGCGATTCGGAGTCGCGCGCTGTTATTCTCTGACTGAGCTTTTGGAGACTTTAAAGTTTGTATCGCTGGGCGGAGCCATCACGCCGAATCGGAGCGATGGTAACGAGAAGCCTCACATAGCCTCAATGAGCTGTTCGGGCGGCGAGGCCTCTCATCTTGCTGATCTGGCGGAGGCGGAGGGACTCAGGTTTCCAGAGCTCTCGTCCACTACCGTCAGTTCGCTGTCGAACCTGCTGGGTGAGCGCGTGCACGTGTCAAATCCGCTTGATTACCACACCTACGTCTGGGGCGATGAGCCGGTGCTGACTCAGGTGTTTACGGCGTTATTAAAGGAGCCGCTCGACTGTGCGCTGCTGATTCTGGACTATCCGCCGCCCGATCAATACGACGTAACGCTGTGGCAGACGGCCGAGCGGGCACTGTGCGCAGCGTCGCAGGCTACCGGTACGCGAGTGGCGCTGGTCTCGTCACTGCCTGAGAATCTGCCGGAGTCGGCTCGCGCGCGACTGTGCACACTGAACGTAGCGCCCATGCAGGGCTTGAAAGAATGCGTTCAGGCGATTCACCATGCGTATGCGATTGGGCGTGCGCAGCAGCAGGCGAGCAACCTTGAGGCCATCGAGCACATTGAGATTGACACCGAGTCGACGCATTGCCTGGACGAGCATGCCAGCAAGCAGGCGCTCGAAGAGTTTGGCCTGCCGGTACCGGCTTCGGTTCGCTGTGGCACCGAAGAATCCGGAGCGGCCGTCATGTCCCTGGGTTTTCCGGTGGTCATGAAGGCGCTGGGTGCGCACCTGGCGCACAAGACGGAATTGGGTGCCGTTCGGGTCGGTGTGCTGTCGCTCGCCGAGGTCTCGAAACACGCGACTGAGCTGACGACTCTTGGCGATGAGCTGTTGATCGAGTCGATGATTGGCGACGCCGTGGCTGAGCTGTTTGTCGGTGTAAACTTCGACAAGGACTTTGGACAGGTGTTGGTACTGGGTGCCGGTGGGGTCAACGTCGAGATGCTCGACGATTCGGTGCAGCTGCTGTTGCCGGCATCTCGCGAGGAGATTAAAACGGCGCTGCTGTCACTCAGAGTTGCCCGATTGATCACGGGCTATCGTGATCAATCGGGGGATCTGGAAGGCGCTCTGGATGCCATCGAGTCGGTGTGCCGATACGCTCAGGCAAACCGCGAGTGTTTGCTGGAGCTGGATGTGAATCCGCTGCTGGTGCGTTCGGTGGCCGGATTGAATACGCAGGACACCGACGTATCAGCCGCTCATGAACGCCAGACCCCGCCGAGTCTAGTCGACGATTCGACTGAGAACGCTTCATCGTATCCGGGCGCTATTGCGGTAGACGCGCTGATCAGAAAAAGCGGGTCTGCATAAGAAAGCGGCGACTGCCCTTAGCGCCAGCTCTCCGCGTACCACCTGGGTAGGGGGTTGGTTTCAGCGGCTTCGAAGGTAGCCCCAGGCAAGCCTGATCTCAGATCCTTCCCGGCGCAGACAGGTCTGGCCAGTAATTCCTCGCGACTGTAGAATAGACAGTGTACGGACTGGCTGAATCTGTCAGTCTGTATGCGCCATTCCACACCTCGTTTGTTCGGGTAGCCGGGCAATTACTTGCCAGATCGCTAGCCGGTCATACCCGGTGTCACAGTTTTCAGGAGTCCCTCATGAGTCAGTCTTCTTCGCCCGATTACATTGACGCCGGAACGCTGCAGGTCGCGTCCTCGCTCAAATCGTTTGTTGAAGAGGAGCTGCTCCCCGATCTTGAGCTTGACAGCACGGCCTACTGGAGCGGCGTCGAGCGCATTCTGACCGAACTGGCCCCGGAAAACCGCAGGCTGCTGGATACCCGGGAGAAGCTTCAGCAAGATATCGATCAGTGGCATCAAAAGCACCATCGGGAGCCGTGGGACTCGGACGCCTACGTGGGCATGCTTCGCGATATCGGGTATCTCGTCGACGAGGGCGACGAGTTTGCCATTACCACCGCGCAGGTTGACGCCGAGATCGCGTCGATCGCCGGTCCGCAGCTGGTCGTGCCGGTCAGCAACGCGCGGTTTGCGCTGAACGCCGCAAACGCCCGATGGGGCAGTTTGTACGACGCGCTCTACGGATCGGATGTTATCGACGAACGTGACGGCAAGACCCGTTCGGGCGGTTATAACGCCTCTCGCGGAAATGCGGTCATTGCGTACGCCGCCGCCTTTCTCGATAACGCCGTACCGTTGAAGCAGGGCAGTCACGCCGACGTGCAGATCTACAAACTGCATCACCACGATGACGTGACCAGTATTGAAGTGCTGTTTGATGACGGCGAGTCCGTGCTGGCCGATCCGGGTCAGTTCATCGGGCATCGAACGGAAGACGGTCGTCTGACCATATTGTTCAGGAATAACAATCTGCACATAGAGCTGCTGATTGATCCGGATCATCCGGTGGGCAGCCAGGCCAACGCGCATGTGGCCGACGTGATTCTGGAAGCGGCGGTGACCACCATTCAGGACTGCGAAGATTCGGTCGCTGCGGTCGATGCCGAAGACAAAGTCGGCGTGTACCGAAACTGGCTTGGACTGATGCGGGGCACTCTGTCGGCGAGCTTCAGCAAAGGGCAGCGCACGCTGGAGCGCGTGCTTGCGAAAGACCGCGTGTACAGCGCGTCGGATGGACAGGACGTTACGCTGCCGGGCCGCAGTCTGCTGCTGGTCAGAAACGTCGGTCACCTCATGACCAACAACGCCCTATTGAATGCGCATGGTGACGAGGTGCCAGAGGGGATTCTCGACGCCATTATCACCAGCACCTGTGCGCTTTACGACTTGCGCAAAGACTCCGGCAGCCGCAATTCCCGTACCGGCAGCGTTTACATTGTGAAACCAAAAATGCACGGACCGGATGAAGCGGCATTTACCGACACGCTGTTTGCACGCGTCGAAGACATGCTGGGACTCGCACGAAACACGCTAAAAGTTGGCGTTATGGACGAAGAGCGACGCACGACGGTGAACCTCAAAGAATGTATCCGCGCCGTTAAGGATCGGCTGGTGTTCATTAACACCGGCTTCCTGGATCGCACCGGGGACGAGATTCACACGAGCATGCACGCCGGGCCCATGCTACCCAAAGACCAAATTAAAACGCAGCCGTGGATCGATGCCTACGAGCGCTGGAACGTCGACGTTGGCATCCGCTGCGGGCTGCCTGGTCGCGCCCAGATTGGTAAAGGCATGTGGGCCAAACCGGATGAGCTCAAAGAAATGGTCGAGACCAAACAGGCGCACCTGGAAGCCGGCGCCAACTGTGCGTGGGTGCCATCACCCACCGCCGCGACGCTGCACGCCATGCACTACCATCTGATTGATGTGTTCGACATACAGCGCAAACTGATCACGCGCGATCATGCCGAACTACTCGATATTCTGACGCCGCCGCTGGCCAAAGAAGAGCTGTCCGCCGCTGACGTCACCGCCGAGCTGCGCAACAGCTGCCAGTCCATTCTGGGCTATGTCGTCAGATGGATTGATCAGGGTGTTGGCTGTTCCAAAGTGCCGGACATCGATGACGTAGGGCTGATGGAAGACCGCGCCACGCTGCGTATTTCAAGTCAGCTCCTGGCCAACTGGTTACATCACAGAGTCTGCACCGGCGACGAAATTCTCGAAGTCATGCGTGAAATGGCCGCGGTCGTCGACCGACAAAACGAAAACGATCCCGCCTACGAACCGATGAGCCCACACTTTGGCAAAAGCATCGCGTTCGCCGCCGCCTGTGACCTGGTGTTACAGGGAGCTGCACAGCCTAGTGGTTATACCGAACCGCTGTTGCACCAGCGTCGTCTTGAAAAGAAACACTAGCGAGGTCAAACCGCACTTTATTAGTACGGCTCGACCCGATGCCTAGTGGCAGGGCCATAGTGTGTGGTTGAGCGTTAGATCAGTCGAATCATTCTGCAGTTTGGCTAGATATGCATGCGGTCGTTATTAAGAATAGTGCAGATAACTTCTGCCAATGGGATATCCGAGATAGAGTTTTGGTCGGACGCGTAGATCCACACGTCGATTCCCTTATGTTCCAATTACGCGGGGCACAGCACGCCAAAAACAGCCACATTGCCACCGCAGCCCATTCCCAAAAGCCTGGCTAGTGCCGGAACCCTGGCCCATGTGGCCGTGAGCAAATACGTAGATGGTTTACCGCTGTATCGGCAGGAACAAAAGCTCAAGCGTATCGACATTGATCCGCCTCGATCGACCCTGGCCAGTTGGATGATCAAGGCCGGGATATTGGTTCAGCCACTGATTAGCCTGATGCGCGACACCGTTCTCTCTTATGACATCATCGCGATGGACGAGACCCGGCTGCAGGTCTTAAGAGAACCGGGTAAATCACCGCAAAGCCAAAGCTATTTGTGGGTACAGCGCGGCCGGCCACCGGATCGTCTGATTCTCCTGTACGACTACGATCCGTCCCGGACCTCAAGGGTGCCGGTCGATTTACTCGGCCCCTTTACCGGCTATCTTCAGACCGACGGGTACGAAGGCTATAACGCCGTGTGCGACAAAAACCAGCTCGCGCAGCTCGGGTGTTGGGCGCACGTCAGGCGCAAGTTCGATGAGGCCTTAAAAGCCCAGGAAACCAGAGCCAAAAACAAAACCGTGTCCCTGGCGGAAGACGCGATGCGACGTATCCAGCTGTTATACCGCATCGAGCACAAGGCGAAACACCTAACCCCAGAGCAGCGTCACACCATCAGAACGCAACGCTCATTGCCAGTGCTCAAGGACGTCAGAAAATGGCTCGATAAACACCTGATGGTCGTACCGCCTAAATCGGCCCTGGGTAAGGCCATGAACTATGCTGATAAGCAGTGGCCAAAGCTCGTCACCTACACACGAGACGGACGACCTCGCATCGACAACAACCTTACCGAAAACGCGATCCGGCCGTTCGTCATGGGCCGAAAGAATTTCTTGTTCTGCGACAGCGTCGCTGGCGCAATATCCAGCGCCAATCTCTACAGTCTGATCGGGCAATTTGAAATTAAACGCACCGATTACTCTGAACTAAGGCCAGCGCCATCGCATGACGTGGGTGCGGTTCGGAAAGCTGTGGAAAGGTTCGCGCCAGTCATTCTTTTACTACACAACTATCCGGCTCAACGCTTTGACGCCAATACCCGAGGCAGGAGCCCAGAGCGTTAGTAGCGCACGCTGGGATCTTTGCGAGGGGTGCCTGGTAACCGGCATTCCTATCGCGACCTTATGTTAATAAGAATCGAAGTAAGAACTTTCAAATACTCCCGGCTATGACGTTTCTAGAGCAGCAATCGTATCCCTCACCGGTGGAATATTTTGGCGTGTTCGCCAGGAAGGGCGCGCTATGGTAGAATTTTCCTCGGCTTGTACTATCGTCTGATTACTCATTGAAACGATTGATTTTGGAGCAGACACCACCTTTTCAATTATCGATTAATCACTCTAAATAGTGCTAAAGATGTAGTTAGCTAGATAACTAATGAGGTCAAACAGGATGGGAGGCCACCTACAGAAACACTGCAGTACTAAAGCCGAAAGAACGTATGAGTTAAGAATGCAATCGATCGACCATGTTTGTCGCACGTGCGTTTTTACTACTGTTAAGTCGAAAATACGTAGAGCCAGCTTACTGTTTTTAGCCTGTCCGCTAATGGTGAGCTTGCTATTGAGCACTCCTGTAGAAGGCATCGAATTCGCGACTAAGCCTCACAACATCAATTTATCGGCTCGTCTTGTCGACACAGATAGCGACGGCGTGGCCGATGCCAGCGACAACTGCCTGCTTATCGCAAATTCGGCTCAGAGGGACACAGACGGAGATGGCATTGGTAACGCCTGCGATGCAGACCTGAACAACGACTGCATAATCAACTTCGAGGATTTTGATCGACTGTCGTCCGAGTTTTTATCATCATCGGATCCGGAAGAAGATTTCAACGGCGACGGCACGGTCAACTTCCTGGATTTTAGCATTATGAAGAGGGATTTCTATAGCGTGCCCGGACCAAGCGGCGTCCCCGGCAGCGCGTGCGCTATACCACCGCTCGACGGCCAGGCGCTCTACCCCAACTACCGGCACGATGTCGTTGGTCAGACAAGGTGGGTAGTCATCGAAGACCTGGACGGCGACGGTACGCTCGACATGGCAACGCCGACATTGGACTCAGACACAGTGGCCATATTCTTTAACGACGGGGCGGGTTCGTTTGGACCCGCGCGATACTTCGGTGCCGGGAACTATACAATGGAGCTTTTCGCCGGTGACCTGAATGGTGACGAAATTGTGGATCTCGTGGCGATGAATCAAGGGTCACGTGATGTCTCGATATTACTTGGTACTGGCGACGGCGACTTCCAGACGACCTTTGACAGGCCCGTGGGTAACTCCCCGGTTTCTCTGGCTGTTGGAGACCTCAACGGCGACGACGTACCCGATATTGTAACGGCCAACATCAATGACGACAACGTGTCGGTATTGCTTGGAAATGGTAAGAGCGACTTTGATCCGGCGATTTCGTTTCCTGCTGGTGACCGAGTGGGTACAGTAACAATTGGGGACATTGATGGCGACGAAATCCCGGATTTAGTCACGCTGAGAAGTGTCTCGAGCCAGACTAACTCAAACCATTTTTCGGTGTTAGTGGGCAACGGCGATGGCAGTTTTCAGGCGCCGATGTTAATTACATTAGCCAGTTTGAGTTCGTTACGTCAGTTGGCGCTGGGTGATCTTAACGATGATTCAATCCTCGACATCGTGGTCTCCAGCATCGAGCCTGATACCGGTCCTGGAATCGAGACGATTACGATCTTGCTGGGCGACGGCGGCATGAGCTTCCAACCGGCCCCTACGATCGAGGTGGGCGATATTTCACGTACCATCAAGATAGGAGAATTAAACAACGACGGTGTTCCTGATCTGATCGTCGGCGGCGACAATGATGTTTGGTCTATGCTGGGACTTGGCGACGGCCAGTTCCAGGACGCGCATCCCGCCCACCTCGGTAACAGAGCGTGGCATGTGGACATCGCTGACCTGAATGGCGACGGCATTACTGACGTGGTTGCTGCAGCCACAAGCTTGATCATTCTAACCAGAGGGGCCGATGGCGGTTTTGTTGTTCCGCAATCGTTCCGAACTGGTATTCGGCCGGCATCTGTCACCATGGGTGATCTTGATGGTGACGATGTTCCAGATCTTGTTACGGCAAATCGGGATTCGAATGACATCTCTGTCTTGCTGGGCAACGGCGACAGCAGCTTCCAGCCTGAGGAGTGGTTCGACACTGGTGGCGATCCACGTTCTGTCAAAATTAGTGATCTTAACGGCGACGAGATCCCGGACGTGGTCACGGCAAATGCGTTCTCTAATGACGTATCGGTGTTTCTGGGCGATGGCGAAGGTGGCATGCAAACTGCTCAATCCTATCCGGCCGGAGGCGGCTATGTAGTGGTATCCGATTTTGATGGCGACGGGGTTCCTGATCTGGCGAGTTCGGGCTCAGACAGTTATGTGTCAATTATGCTCGGCAATGGCGACGGAAGCTTCGGCTCGCCAGCAACATACTATGCCGGATTTGGAAGAACGGGCGATTTGGCCACTGGCGACCTTAATGGGGATCAAATCGCTGACCTGGTTGTGGGGAACGTCAGCATTGCCCACTTGTTGGTACTACTGGGAAACGGGGATGGCAGCTTTCAGGCTGGTTGGCCGACCAACACCAACTATCCTCCTTTTGCTGTCGCCATTGGCGATTTTAATGCTGATAATATTCCAGACCTGCTCGCCACCAGCCCGACTAATTTTTTCATGGAAGAGGACGGTCACTACGCTGTGGCGCTGGGCACAGGGAATGGACTTACCTACACAGTTCAGACCTACGACGCGCCTTATATAACGTCGGGGGCGGTCATTCAGGATGTAAACGACGACGATATTCCAGATATTGTTCTAACCGGCGAGGGCACTTTCAGTGTCTATCTTGGCGACGGTGAAGGCAACTTTCTGGCAGCGCTTCGATTTGCTGCCGATACGTCCGCTGTTCGCCCGGCAATCGGCGATTTGAACGGCGATTCGCGTCCAGATCTGGTGTTCATTAATTCACTGGACGATGCCGTCACTGTTGTGCTGCAACCCTGAACGAGACGGGGCCGGGAGGAATGGAATGGAGTACTTGAAGATGACCTGTTTATCTCTAAGACAGGGCAGGATGTCGTCAAACGCACATTGGCTTTATCTTTCTGGCACAGACGTGCGTTACCGATCTATTGTTGTCATTGCGGCGTACGCGATGACGATTCTGATTTCGCTGATCGGCTTATCGCACACAGCATCAGCCCTCCCAACTAACGATGCGATGGTCGTAATGGTGGTTGCAGGAGATTTAGATGGTGACGGGATCGACGATTCCCTCGACAATTGCTTGAACATCGCAAACCTCCAACAGCGTGATTCGGACTTCGATGGCATCGGCAATGTTTGTGATGCCGACCTCAATAACGACTGTGCGATCAACTTTTTGGATCTGGCCATGATGACGTCGGTGTTTTTCGGCTTCGACCCGGATGCGGATCTCAACGGTGACGGCAATGTCAACTTTTTAGATCTAAGTATCATGACAACGAGCTTTTTTGGTGCTCCTGGTCCGAGTGGTTTGGCCAACAACGCGTGCCCGGCTGTTCCCGTCGCGCTGCACGAGATGTTCCCCGGTACCGTGTATTCAGTTGGCAACAACCCAAATAGAGTCGCGATCGGTGACTTTAACAACGATGGTCGGCCGGATGTAGTTAACACCTACTCGTTCTCGTCTAACTTGAGCGTGCTCCTGAGTGACAGCGACGGCGGCTTAGGCACCGCGGTCAACTATACGGTAGGGAACCGGCCAAATGCCATGGCGATCGGCGATCTGAATGGCGATACTATATTGGACATCATAACGGCTAACGCACAAGCCGACGAGGTGGCGATAGTGTTTGGTAACGGCTTCGGCGGTTTTCAGGCGCCCGTGGCAATCAGTGTTGACCCCGAGCCAGTGTCTGTGGCAATTGGAGATTTGAACGGCGATAACATTCCAGATCTGTTCACCACCGCTCGCAACACGGACGAGATATCCGTTCTGATCGGAAATGGAGACGGCACTTTTCAGGTGGCGTGGTTAGCCAGCGTCGGGCCTTCGCCCAACGCGGTGGCCGTAGCCGATCTCAACGATGACTCGATGTTGGACGTTGTCACAGCAAACTCGAATAATACGGTTTCGGTGTTATTGGGAAATGGTGAAGGGGGCTTCCTGATAACCTTAACCTTCAGTGTTGGAAACTATCCAGAGGCTGTCGAAATTGCCGATCTGAACGGCGATTCAGTGCCGGATCTCGTCACCCAAAATCGCAGCTCTAACGACGTTTCAATTCTCCTTGGAAATGGAGACGGTAGTTTTTTACCGGCACCTGTGGTGGACCCAGGCGGCGGTTTTTTATTCGGGCTGGCAATAGGTGATATGAACGCTGACACGATCCCGGATTTAGTCATGGCAAGCACTTCGTTCGATTCGGGGAGCTTTGGGCGGGTTTCGGTAGCTAAGGGCATTGGCGACGGCGGTTTTGAGCCGCCCCAGGTTTTTAACACGGGTGCTAGAAACTCGTCAATTGCCATTGCCCTGGGCTACATGAACGGCGATTCAATTCCCGATGTCGTCGGCGCGCTGCGGCTGCGCGATACCATAGCCGTGTGGCCGGGTACTCTCAGCGGCGGTGTCCAGACTTGGAAATCCATAAGCGACATCAATCGACCGGACTCCATTACACTTGGTGACATCGACGGGGATCAGAATCTTGATATGGTCACCACCAGCAGGGCAGCCAAAAAGATAACCGTGTTCCGCGGAGACGGAGCTGGCGAGTTCCAGCGCATCCTGCCTACACTGCGCACAGGCGACCCGGGCTCAGTTGCTATCGCGGACGTGAACGCCGACAACATAGCAGATCTGGTTGCCGCCAATATCGACACCAATGATGTATCGGTTTTTCTTGGCGTTGGCGAAGGCCTTTATCAGCCTGAGAGGATATTTTTGGTTGGTGAGTCGCCAGAGTCAGTAGCTATTGGTGATATCAACGACGATGCTCTTCCCGATATTGTTACAGCGAACACACTGACCAATGACATCTCCATACTCTTGGGTGATGGCGATGGCCAGTTTCAGGTTGCGTCTCAACTGGATATTGGTTCCGGGATTGAACCACTAGGAGTGGAAATCCAGGACCTGAATGGCGACGCAATCCCAGATCTGATCGCGGTCAATGGCTCCGGACCGGGTGGAGCTGGCGTCATCTCGGTATTAATGGGTGTTGGCAACGGCAGCTTCCAGGATCCTGTAGTTTACAGTACAGATTTCGCGGTAAAGTCCTACACCATTGAAGATCTTGATGGCGATCAAGTTTTGGACGTGGCCATCGTCTACACGACGGGGTCCCTGAGATTGTTCATTGGTGACGGTGATGGCGGCTTCCCGTCGACGATAAACACCCCCTACACTGACATTGATCTGGGTTCCATCGCGGTTGCCGACCTGAACGGCGACCTGGTTCAGGACTTGGTGGCAACAAATAGGATCGACAACAATCCGGTCGACGACAATGTCGTTGTGCTGTTGGGCTCTGGTGATGGACTGTTTCGCAAAGCACACTTTATGGGCGCCGATAGGCCTGGGCAGCTCGCCGTTGGAGACCTCAATGGAGACAATCAACCGG
Organism: uncultured Gammaproteobacteria bacterium; assembly: GCA_963922815.1. GTDB lineage: Bacteria > Pseudomonadota > Gammaproteobacteria > Steroidobacterales > SZUA-146 > SZUA-146. Next base: position 39,529 of record CAWUKD010000001.1, on the reverse strand, counting down.
ATGTGGTCACCACCCACAATGGAGTACGGGAGCTCGTGCTCCTGTTGCAACGCTAAGCCGGAGTCACCCTGGGCATTTTGGAATCGGAATTTGAAATGGATAACTCACACTCACACTTGGCATGCCGACTTAGGTCGACAACTTTGATTGACCGGCCCCGTCAGTTAATCCCCACACTAATCACCAGTGCCCTTTTAATGGCGACAATGTTCGCCGCCGTATCGTGGGCGGCTCCGTTCGCGACACGTACTCCGGGCGACATAGATGACGACGGCACTCTTAACCTTAGCGACAATTGTGTAAACCTCTTCAACCTGTTTCAACGCGACACCGATGCAGACGGCATCGGAAACATGTGCGATCCTGATTTAAATAATGATTGCATCGTCAACTTCGTCGACATTGGGTTGTTCGGGTCTGTGTTCTCAACTGCTGACCCTGACGCAGATTTCAACGGCGACGGCGCAGTGAACTTTATCGATTTTAGCATCATGACATCGCGCTTCCTCCTGGCCCCGGGTCCGAGCGGTAGGGCTGACAACCTTTGCGCCACGCCGCAGGAGTCTCCGCAATTCATGTACCCAGGAGGGCGAATACCATTTGGCTCTAGAGCATATGCACTCGATACAGCAGACTTGAACGGCGACACCATTCCAGATATTGCGCTTGCCGAAGGAAACTCGGGCAACGTGTCGATATGGCTAGGCACCGGCGACGGGTTTTCTGTAAAAACACAGACCTTTGACATTGGGGCCGAAGCCCATTCGGTGGCAATCGGCGATGTTAACGCGGACAACCTTCCGGACGTCGTGGCCGCTAGTCGCGCTAATGATACGATCACCGTTCTACTCGCAACCGGCAATGGTGGTTTTCTTGCGGCTGAACAACTCGACGCGGGGGATAGGCCCAGCTCTATCGCCATTGGTGATTTGAATGCGGATGGCATCCCGGATTTGGCCACCGCAAATCGTTCTTCCGACGATGTATCTGTACTTTTTGGATTCGGCGGCGGTAGTTTTGCGCCAGCCCAGAGTATTGGCGCTGGGGACGGCCCTTTCGCAATAACTATCGGGGATATGAATGGTGATAGAACGCTTGACCTTATGACGCTCAATGGGGGTTCTGACGACGTGTCGATACTGCTTGGCAACGGTGACGGTAGTTTTCAACCGTCGTTGTCGATCATGCTAGGCAGCGACATCCTTAGTTTGCGTACCTTCGCTGTCGGCGACCTGAATGCCGATGAGGCGGTAGACCTCGTAACGACGGTTGGAATTTTTGGGCAGAGCCCTAGTCAGTACCAGATATTGGTGTCGCTGAACAATGGTGATAGCAGCTTTCAGGCGCCCATTGTGATTGACAATGGCGAAGACTCTATTGGACACATCAAGATTTTCGATTTAAATGGCGACTTAGCTCCGGATCTTGTTGCCGGGGGCGGTGCCATCTTGTTTGGCAACGGCGACGGTAGTTTCGTCGCCCAGGCACCTCATGCCGGGCGTGGCACCGGTACTAACTTCCCTGACCCAGACATAGCCATCAGCGATTTGAATGGTGACGGTGTAGTCGACGCGGTTACGTCGACCGGAGCGGTGCTGTTGGGCGAGGGCCACGGTAGTCTGCCCACGCCTGCACCCGAATATGCTGTAGGCGCCAGTCCGCGCTCGGTAGTTATCACGGACCTGAACGGTGACGCTGTTCCCGACTTGGCCACTGCAAATACTAGTTCCCATGACGTTTCCGTGCTTCTGGGTAATGGCGATGGAACCTTTCAGGTAGCGATGACAACGGACATGGGAGAAGCACCCTATTCAATTGCGAGCGCCCACATGAACGGGGACTCATTCGTCGATTTGGTTACGGCGAATGCCGGCAGCGATGATGTCAGCGTTCTCCTGGGCAACGGCGATGGGACATTCCAGGCAGCGTTAGCGACCACCGTGAACGGCCACGCTCCGCTTTCCTTAGCCATTGAAGACATGAATTCTGATTCCATCGCAGACGTCGTTACTTCAAACCTCCAATCGCGTGATGTGTCGGTGCTTCTGGGATTTGGGGACGGTTCTCTCCAGGCTGGAGCTCCGTTTGAGATCGCGAATCAACACTACGACTTCCCGACCATCTTCCCGCGCTCAATGGCCACGGGTGATTTCAACGGTGACGAGATTCCCGACGTGGTAACGAATAACGTCTCGACCAAGGACGAGATTTCGTTCTCAGTGCTGCTAGGCAATGGCAGCGGCTCCCTCGGATCCCCATCAGGGTCGTACGTGGGCTACGTCAATAGCCCATCGGGTGCTCTTGCTGTCGGCTATCTCAATGAAGACGCCATCTTGGATCGGGTCACTGCTGGAGCCGGCAATGTGATCGTGAATTTGGGCCACGGAGATGGTACGTTTCAGTCGTTTTCCCAGACCTACGAGACCTATTCAGGGCCGTTTTGGGTATCCATCGGCGATCTGAATTCAGATGGATTTCCAGACATCGTTTCAGTCGGCAATTTTAATAAGATTCTCACTGTGCTGTTGGGTAACGGAGACGGCACGTTTCGGTCGGGGGCGTACTTTACGGCGAGCGACGAGGGCACAGTGGCAATCGGTGACCTGAACGGCGACGGACGCCCTGATTTGGTCGCGACAAACCCTTCTTCCGGCTCAGTATCGGTACTGCTACACCGATAGTGCTAACCATTGGTTCCGGAGGGCGCTGTATCGGTGACGCATCTTAATCTTAATAGTATCGTGGTAAGCGGTATTGCCTTATCGAAAAAAGTGTCAGGTTTATTAACTCACCACCACTGCCACTATGGGTTTTCATTTCTGTGAATACTGGTGGCAAAAGGTGTCAGATATATTTTTCCTTCCGAGGTCGGCCTGGTGCTGCTGTTGACAGTCTTCGTCCGCTTCTGATGTAACCGCTCCATTATCGACCGCCTTGCAATGCAATTGCCACGGTTATGCCGCAGCACGATTGTCGGTCGTTGAGTCGATGGGCAATTGCGCCTCAACCTCTTCAACAGTATCGGCTTTAGGTAATTCGGTAAACAGCTTCTTGAGATAAGCGTAGGGCTCAGTGCCGTTTGCCTTCGCTGTTTCGATCAAGCTGTATAGATTGGTACCGGCATTCGCTCCAGCCACGCTGTCGCAGAACAAGAAGTATTTTCGGCCGATCACGAACGGCCGCACCGCGTTTTCGGTAAGGTTATTGTCGATGCGAAGTCGCCCATCCGTCGTATAGGGCGTGAGTTTGTCCCACTGCTTGTGCAGGTACCCCATGGCCTTGCCCAATGTCGATTGGGGCGGCACCAGATGCATATGCTGTTCGAGCCAATCATGAAGCCCTTCAAGCGCAGGCACCGCTTGCGACTAAACGAGGATTCTGGCATGTATCTTCCGTTGCGTACACTAAGAGTTTCGTTGCGGTGAAGGCATCGTCTTCAACCGCCATTCGTTCTGTGGTGTTTCCAAACTTTGTGCGGCTGGAGTTTCGGGCGCGTTGGCTGCCGGTTTGTTAGAAGAACTTGTAGCCAGTGCGAGCAGTTTGTCTTGATCCGACCGGGCTCAGATTGCGAAGGAATTTATCTGTACCGTCATCCGGTGGATATGCGCAAGGCGAATTATGGCCTGGTCGCATTCGTCGAAGGCGAGATGTAACTGGATCCGATTACGTCGCGTTTGTTTATCTTCTGCAATCGAGCGCGCACGGTTGATATATTTCAACGTGGATTGCAGTTGGGTGGCGGTGAAGATCCATCGCACGTTGGCAGTAAACTTGGCGTTCGGCTTACCAAGGAGCTCTATGGCCAATCTGTTTCGATGGCGCGGCTTGCAAAGGAATCATTGTTCGTGTCGAAGGAAAATATTGACTGTAATCTAGATGAACCAACGACTGAAGATTTAAGAAAGCTGTTGTTGCTTCCACTCAAAAGATACTATGGAACCCCAAGTGCTCCGGCAACTGGAGTTCTATATTTCTATTCACTTGTTGGGTATGGAAATAATGGTTACTTAGTAAGAGGTTATGATGCGGAGAAGGAATCCAAAGAATGGACGGCAAATTTTGAACACGCCGGAAAAGAGTTTTCCTGGCGTTTGAGCGTTCCTGCAGAATCAATCAATCCGGACGAGCAGACTGTAGCACTATTCAGTCCTGGCGTCTTATCGCGGCAGGCGGAAGCCGGCGTTTTTGAACGTGATATCCAGCGGGCGCTCAATGCAATCATCGCACTACAGTCCAAAGAGTAAGATTGAAGCACGCGCTTTGTATGCTTCTGTAATGAATCACGGAGTCGAGCCACATTTTCATAGTGCGACTCGACCTCGATATCATCAGAATGATACGGCGGGGAAGCTAAGAAAATCCAATGTTTAGAATCCTGGATCGTTTCAATCCTGCGGGGCCATTAGTTAACGTTGACCGTGCTGATATCGCACCGTAATACCACCGTACACATTACGACCCGGCCCCGGCTCAAAATACCGCCCGCCAAACGCATTCGTACGCGTGTTAGAAAAGTAGCGCGTGTTCCCAATGTTCTGCACACCAATAAACGGTGACAGTTTCCAGGGGCCCTAGTCTCGCGTAAATCCGGCCCGCAAAGATACGAGCGTATGGGCAGCGCTTTTCTCGGTGTCGGCGTTGTTCAAAACAATATCGCCAACGTGTTCCAGATCGAGAAGTGTTTCGTATTTTCGATTCAACCATCCTTTCAATTAGGTATCAGATAAGATAGCGATACCATTTGCAGATAGGTTCTCCACTTAGATATGAATCCTCTCAATTTCATCGAGCGACAGTTCTTCGTCGGTGCGATCGTACAACTGCATTGTACGGGTTGATTCGTGTGCGGCGATCGCGGCCGCGTTCTCGATTGTACCGCCGTTGTCCAGGTACACGGTAATCCCAGACCCCCGAAACGTGTGATTACAGATGTCAGCCGGCAAGCTGGCCGCTTTGGCTCGACGCTTAATCATCTGCAGCGCAGTCTCTCGCGTCAGGCTACGATCGGTGAGGTGTTTCGGATTTCGCCCACGAACGGATGATCGAAAGAGGGGAGATTTAGGTTCGTCCCCAATCCCAGCGGCCTCGATGTAGGCATCCAGGTACTCCTGGGCCGTGTGATGGGCCGGCACCTTGTGATACTTACCGCCTTTCTCATGGAGTCTAAAGAAAGCTCGCTTGCCCTGGATGTAGTAATCGGCCACCGTCATACTCGTAGCGGCCGACATTCGTGCGAAGCTGTAGACCATGAGGCCAATGAGCGCCCGGTCCCGTAGGCCCACCACGGTGCTGACATCGATCGAATCGAACAGCTCTCGGAGCTCCTCCTTATTAAGCACCGGCGTTTTGCCTTTTCGGACCACGTGCTTCGGGCCTTTGACGACTGCGGCAGGATTCAAGGCTAGGACCTGGTTGACTACCAGCCAGTCAAATAGCATCCGAATGGCCGCCAGGTGCTGCTTGGTCGTCGCCGGCGATCGCTGGCGCGACAGCCACCTTATGTATGCAGCAACTTGGGTCGGCTCGAGATCGATTAACACGATCGATTTGGCTTCGCACCAGTCAGCGAACTGATAAACGGCTCGCAAGTACGCCAGTCGCGTATTGTCGTTGGCGATCTGGGCCGCAAAAAACTCCCAGAAGTGTTTCATCGTTTTGCGACTGTCCGCGAACAGCGCCGGCGTGAGTTGCCGCTCGATACGAGCCGGAGTGGAATTGGGGTCGATGGTCGTGAGGGCTTTGGTCATGGTGACCTATTTTATCAAATTTCTTTCATAATGTTGTTTATGAAAGTATTTGTTGACAAATCTGATGTATTAGTCAGAGAACAATCAGTTGCCTAAATCGGTACAGTTACTACCCTGGTCTAGCTAACTGCCAGCTTACAGTTAAGCGCTGCGTAGACTTAAGCCCCGCTTATTGGCAGGCGATTTGAATATTGTCCGTGTAAAATCGGTCATTTCCGCCCAGTGTCGGCGACGTTAAAAATCGAATTCGTGTGTTGGTGGCCATAAATGTACTCAGATCGACGGTGCTGTGCTGATAGGTCGTCTCATTCGCTGGTCCTGAAAACCGATCTAGTTCCGTCCACGAATCGCCACCATCAGCAGACGCAGAAATCGTAACGTAATCATTTGAGTTATCGAAACTTACCCGACGAAAGTCAAATGATAAAGTCGCCGTGGAGCAACCAGACAGATTTGCCTCTCTTTGTACACCTTCACCACCGTTGTCATTGTCGCGAAGTTGCAGTACGTAATCGAAATCACCATCGCTACGAACCTGCTCATCATTGGACGTCGGGCCGTCACTCTCGCCGATTTCCAGCCAGTCGGTTGACCAGGTTAACGAACCATCACTACCAGAGTAGCTTCTACTGTTAAATTCGTCGCGGTACGTGTTTTCGGGCGGATCACCGCCACTGCCCCCCACAGGTGCGCTGGCTGCCACCTCCGCAACCACCTCTGAACTCAAAGCCGTATCGTACAGTCGTACATCATCCAGTAGGCCATCCCAGTATTTTTCCCCTTGCCAATTGGCGCCAATATAGATCGAATCTGTATTTGATGTAAGACTAACCGATGTGCTCTGCGTGAGTAATTCTGTACCATCTATGTACATACGCACTTCGCCAGCCGCACTGTCGAAGGAGGCGGCCACATGGTACCACTGCCCTAAAGCCATTGAGCCGCCTGGGCTGAAAAACTGGCCACCGACGCCAAACCATAATTGCCCATTCTGCTCGCTGAGCCAGTAGTTATCATTGGTGCCTGATGATTCCTTACTCAATATGCGATGAGTTCCCGACATCGTCGGGCTCTCATTCTTTATCCACGCACTTATAGTGAACGCGGATGTTAGTGAAAGCGTATCATCGTGCGGGACAATCACGCGATCATTAAGTCCATCAAACCGTAAAGCTCCATCGATTTGACCAGAGGTGGACCAAACAGGGCCATTTTCCAGCGTACCGTTGTGGCCTCCGATTGAGTCGACGGCGGTAAATCCAGTGGCATCATCCAATTTCCAGTGAGCAATTGGTAGCGTCATCCCGACCATGTCAGTGCAATTGCCACCGCATTCGCACGCGTAGGTGATGGTCAGCTTGGGGCGAGGGCCGTTCGAGCTATCGCTGCTGTGATACTCATTCTCCTGCCCGTTTGAATTCGAAGGTGAGCGCAAGATCAACCCGTAATTTGGCCATGTACCTTTGACCCATGCCGCGGTGACGGAGGTTATATCCATACTCTGAGGGCCGGTGGTGTTGGGTATGAAAGCTGCGACTGGTTCCGGTTCGTAGTCGCCGCCGGGCGACTCCCAGGTATTTCCAGTGTCGGCATTATTCCAAGTGGCTTCCATTTCGTCCCAATCATGCAGGAGGCGATGTGCCTCAACACTGTCTGCTGAGCCGAGGTTACTTAGTTCAATTTCGAGTATTGCGCTCTCAACTCTGATTGAGGAAGGCAGTGCTGAGAGATCAAACTGAATCAAAGTACGATACTCTTTGCCTGCTTTGGAGCTCGTCCTGATATCCTTGTCATCTCCTTTGTTATGATCATGATGCCCCGAATCCCCCTCAATGAAAGTGTCCTTTCCCTCTGCGCCAGGTTCCAGCACTAAACTGCGAAGCGAGCTATGATCGTAAACAATAACGTCATCAATAACGGCTTGGTTTGTCGCGCCATCGGCCAATTTCCCTATGCCGGTTATGCGGACTGGCGAACCACTTGCTGGACTCACCTTGGCACTGTACCGTCCGACGCCAAAATCTGTTTCGGGTACACTTTCGTAATCGCTACAATTTTCACTCTGTGTGAGTAGCCAGCTGGCGTGCACTGCACCAGCTTCAGCGAGATATTCCAGAGTAACCTTATCCGTGTGTTTAGTGACCAGTAAGGCGTCCATGCTGGTGCTGGTGGACAACATCAAGGCTATAGCTGCCAAAGTCCCCAATATCACGATCACTGTGATTAACAGGAACCCTCGCTGATTGACGGGTTGTGCCCGAGTCATCGCCAGCCGCCAAGACGGATTGTCGTGTTCAATGTAATTGACTCGTCAATAGAGTCACCCAATGTTAATGTGATGTCGACGAGTTGTTCATGTCCTGATGCCACTGGGACACGCTCGAAACGGACCAGGGTCACGTCATCGGCAATAGTGGATTCGACGTAGTCTCGACCGTTTAGGATGTTATCTTGGTTTTCGTCCCACGGTACGGCACGCCGTTGGATCAATGAACGACCCTGTAGATAGAATACGACAAGGTCATACCAGTCTTCATCGCTGTACCCATCTTCGTCGTCATCAGCCGTTGCATCGTAACTTCCAGCCCCCCCAGCCTGAATGGCCTCATCAATGAGTCCGTCGCCGTCGTCATCAATACCGCACAATCCCGGACACCCATCACCATTGTTGTCGGCTGCCGGATCCTCGTCAATGCTTCCATCGCCATCGTCGTCGATACTGTTAATCGGATCCTCACTCTGTTTGAGATCATTGCTTTCATCGTCGTCACCGGCGGGTGAGAGCCAAAAATCCCTGGTTCCATTGCCATCATCGTCGATATCGCGGACGCCTGCTTTACCATCGTTTTGAGTGTCGGCTGGAAGATCTTCATCGAATCGACCGTCGCCGTCGTTGTCGGCATCCGGGATGCCATCCGCATCTATATCCACTTTTCGACTCAGCGTGACGGCCAACACGGCCGTCGACAAGGTGCTCGTTCCCTGGGGAGGCGAAGCTGGTACCGTTTGCAACCGGACATTTTCTTCGTAATTGGTGGTTGGGTTATCAGCCATTGGTAAAAGTAGCCGATCGCTGCCGGCAACCGCCTCCACCACGCGTGACATTGCAAAACGTGCTTGTCGCGCTCGGTCGGCTTGCTCGCCAACTGCGTCCATCGCCGTCATTCCGGTGCTCAGTAGTTGCTGTAGCCCGCTTAATACAATGGCGGCGATAGCAATCGATACAGTCATCTCAATGAGAGTGAGCCCGGATTGAAGGCGAGGAAGCCGCATTAGTAGGCCTTGAGCGACTGTACGAAAAGAACCGTGCCTTCAATCTCTACCTTTACCCACAATAGTCCCGGATCAGTACCCGTGAAGGGGTCGCCATCGGCATCTGCATTATCACCGTCATAGGGTGCAATGTAGACGAGGCGTCGGTCCACTGTTCCCACAGCGTCTGAGTAGAGTGTGGCGGCGGCCGTTCCCAGTGCAAGAATCGACAGGTCTTCATAAGGCCGGGCCATTACTTCTTCCATTCTTGATATCAGGCGATAGTGATTGGTGGTGGCAAGGCTATCCGATTCTGCAACATGCATGGCGCTACGAATCGCGTTGCTGGCTGGTATTGCCGTTACAGCGATAATGACAACAGCGGCGAGAACCTCGGCGTAGGATAGGCCGGATTGTAGGCGAGGTGGTTTGATGTACACATTCACTGGACTGTCACACGACCGGTGAATTGTTCAATTGCCACAGTCAACGCGCGTTGACCAGCAATGATCTTGATATGCGCATTATTAATCCGCGCTGCGACGGGTTCAATACAACGAATCACACCTTCCGGGTCAAACGCCAAACTAGTCTGGTCATCGCAGGTCTCGCTAAACTGACCCCCAATTGCGCTGAGTTCAATACCTCGGTAAAACGACACGCCGTATTGGACTGTATAAAACTGCTTGGTCAGTGGATGGTGGACATCAAACACTTTGACGTTGGGGTCCGGGACTTCATTTAGTCGAAATACGCGCAAGTAGTTGTTAGCAGCATCTATGGTCACGCCGTGGATTGAGCCGGTGCGCTGTGCCTCTTCCCGCGCGAACCGAAAGGCATCTGCAACTTCTGAACCCGCGAGAGTCAGTTCCTTGTCGTAGGCGGGTGCCGACGACGGCATGGCAGCAGCTGCGATTACCCCGATTACAGCGACAACAACGATCAATTCAGCAAGAGAATGTCCTCGCTGCCTCCGTCCGCTGCTGATCACTCGGAACGCATTTAGATCATTAGGGGCACAGCTTGCATAAAATGCGAACCAGACGTTTCGATAAAATGTGTGTTGACAGGCCATAGCAGCTGACGTATTGAGAACGATTGTTTGAGTGACTTAACGTGTTGATGAAAGGTCACTTGTTATATAGCGACTGCTTGACCGATTTCTTTAGCAATGCCGGAATTGAGATTGGATCCTGGATGGTTTTCCTCGTTCAGCTCCAGTGCCTATTGACGCCACAATAGCCATTCAGCGCAAAGACCTGCCTGAGAAGTTCTATCGGAAGATGGTCAACTGGTCGCGGTGCCTGTAGAAATGCTATAGGACTGAGGCATTAATTTACATAGGAACGATTGTGCTTAGGAAATTTCGTGATCGCCGTTCGCTTCAACACCGCAAACTAACATCAATCAGGCTGATAACGCACCGAAATACCACCGTACACATTACGACCCGGCCCCGGCTCAAAATACCGCCCTCCAAACGCGTTCGTGCGCGTGTTCGAAAAGTAGCCTGTGTTCCCTATGTTCTGAACACCAATAAACGGTGACAGTTTCCACGGCCCCCAGTCTCGCGTAAACCCGGCCCGCAAAGATACGAGCGTATGAGCAGCGCTTTTCTCGGTGTTAGCATTGTTCAAAACAATATCGCCAACGTGTTCCACATCGACAGAGGCGAAGCCGCCGCTGTTGTTGCGGTAGTCGAGCGATAGCGTTGCCGCGTGCTCTGGCGTGCCGGGAGTACGCAATCCGGCAAAGTCGTTGCCGTTGCTGTCGGTGAACGCGTCGAATTCGAAATCGGACCAGGTGTAGGCCAGGTTTAATGAGAAGGCTTCGCTCAGTTGAGAGCTGGCGTCAAGTTCTATTCCACGGCGTGATGTTTCGCCGGCATTGAAAAACACGTCGTTGCCGTCGGCCTGTTCGATGGGTATGAGTTCGTCTTCGAGTGACAGGGTGTAAACGGCGGCGGAGTAACGTGTGGGAATGCCGTTTGCCATGACGTTGCCGCGAATGCCGGCTTCGTAGCTGGTGGCGAGCTGGGGTTCGAGATCGTTGTTGAAGCCCCCGCTGGCGAGCGAGAGTTCGGTGGTGGTGGGTGATTCAAACGACGTGGCCCGGTTCAGGTAGGCCGAAAAATGGGCGTCACGTTCCCAGGTGAGTCCAATCACCGGGCTTGTGTTTGACAATCGACGGCTGCCCGAGGCGTTGCCGTTGTCGAGAAACCGGTCCGTGAGTTTGAATTCTATGGTGTCGTGTCGAACGCCCAGGCTGAGTCGGGTGGAGTCGGACAGTGCGATCGTGTCCTGGAGAAAGACGCCTACGCTGTCGACCTTTTCATCCTGTCTCAACAGCAGTGCTCCTCGCGTGCCGTCGAGGTTCTGATACCGCTCACGCTCGTCGTCCTGGGATTCAAGGTCCAGGCCGGCGACCAGCGTGTGCGACTTGCCGGATAGTGCGAAGTCGGCCTCATACTGAATGCCGCCGCCGGCAAACGTGCGATCAAACGCAATCGCGCCATTGCCCGTAGGGATGAAGCCCGCGAAGTCACGCTGCCCAACGTGCGCCTTGATCGACAGCGTGTCGTTGGCGCGAAACAGGTTCTGCTGCAGGTAACGGGCGCCGGCGCGGGTTTCGTTCAGGTCTTCGCCGGCACCGAGCTGTACATTGCGATCACGGGCGGCGCGGGGGTTGGTGCTGGCCAGTTCGCGATTAATGCCGCCCGGGTCATTGGCCTCTGGCTGATCCGTTCGGCTCAGTGACACGTCGAGCCGTCGGTCACCGGCGCTGCCGTCAAATTCATAGCGACCTTTTAAGTTGATCACGGTGTTCTGCGCCTGGCTGTAGTCACGGTATCCGTCGACGTCGACATGCGCGATGCTGGCCAGATAGCCGAGGTTGCCTGTTTTACCGGCTGCCTTGATCTGCGTTTTGTCGTAGCCGTATTCACCAATGGCCACCCGTGTCTCAATAAACGGCTGATCAGCGCCCACTTGCGATTCGATCGCGATGACGCCGCCGGCCGCATTGCCGAACAGCGCCGATGCCGGTCCGCGCAGGACTTCTATTCGGTCGATGGAGCCAAGGTCGATCAGGTCCACGCTGCCCTGACCGTCAGCCAGCGTTGCCGGAATGCCGTCCACCAGAATACGAATACCGCGAATACCAAAACTGGCGCGGGCTCCGAAACCCCGGCTTGATATCCGCAGGTCCTGGGCGAAGTTGAAACGGTTTTGCAGAAACAGGCCTGGCACACGGTTTAGCGCTTCGTCCAGACCCAGCTGAGGCTGACCCAGTTGAATGAGGTCTCCGTCGACAATGCTGACGGCCGCAATGGACTCGCTGAGCGTGGTCGCGGTGCGAGTTGCTGTGACGACCACTTCCTGTAACGGGTCGGTTTCCTGGGCCAGGGCAGCAGGGGTCAGCATAGTGCCGGCGATAGCGGCCAGCGAGAGAAAGGGTCGGAATCGCATCATTCGGATAATTACTTCTGCTTAATAAATGGAATCGAAAAGCGCGTACGTTTCGGGCGACCGGAGTGTACCGGAAAACGGGCAGGAATCGTGTGAGGCGGATGAGCACCGTCGCGCAAATAGTCGATGAGACTGCCCGCTGGTGAGAGGTCTTTTTTAGTCAATCGTACTGGTCCTGCGTGGTAGCAGGGCCCACACGCGACCGCGGTTTGGGTTTTCCCTCTATAGACCTTCGGATTGTTGACAAAATGGACGTTCAGGTCCAATATCCGCTCCGTAATTCGTTTTTTTCGGTCATTTTGTCAACAATATTGAGATTATGGTGAGTTCAGACGATCAGCCCGCCGCCGCGCTAACACGGCCCGATCAGCTCCTGGAGCGGTTGCAGCAGGCCATTGTGGAAGGGGAGCTGAGCCCGGGGCAAAAGCTGCGCGAAGCCGAGCTGGCCATGACCTACGGCACCAGCCGAGGGCCGATTCGCGATGCGCTTCGGAGGCTGGAGGCACAGCGGCTGGTTACTACCACGCCGAATGCCGGCGCGCGCGTTGTGTCGCTGTCTGAACAGCAGCTGCTTGAGCTGTACCAGGTACGCGAGGCGCTCGAAGGCATGACGTGCCGGTTGGCAGCCACCCATATGACCCGGGAGCAGATCGACAACCTCGGACAGCTGCTGGTGACGCACGAAAAAGAAATCGAGCGACGCGAAGGGCGGGAGTACTTTCGGCAGCAGGGCGATCTCGATTTTCATTATCAGATAGCTGCGGGCTGCGGTAATCAGCTGCTCGCATCGGCCGTGTGCAGTGACCACTACCAGCTGATGCGACTGTATCGCCGCAAGTTCAGCGTGCATCGGGGCCGACCGGGGCGAGCACTGATCGAACACCAGAGAATTTTTGCCGCCATTTCCGAACGTGACGGAGAGCTGGCAGAAATTCTGATGCGCCGGCACATTGCCGCCGCACGACGCAACATCGAACGCAGTATCGAACAACGGGCTCAAGACGAATCGAGCCAGGACTGATCAACCAGCAATAATTTAACCGGAACGAATCGACTTAGTCCCGGCGGGCCAGATTTTTTTACACCCTATTCATTGACGCCGACGAGTATAAATCGGCGTAACGCGAAGGAGTCATTAGATGACCACACGACCAACACCCGGCCAGCTTCTACGAGACGCCGTGTCTGAGCATGCACCCCTGCAGGTGGTAGGTGCGATAACGGCGTTTGCCGCACGCATGGCTGATAAAGCGGGGCACAAAGCGCTGTATTTGTCGGGTGGTGGCGTGGCGGCCAATTCGCTGGGTATGCCGGACCTTGGCATTAGTAACCTCGATGACGTGCTGATCGATATTCGCCGTATCACCGACGTTACCGACCTGCCTTTGCTGGTCGACGCTGACACCGGTTTCGGCGGTGCGTTTAACATCGCGCGAACCGTGCGCTCCATGAGTAAAGCCGGAGCGGCAGGCCTGCACATTGAAGATCAGGTGGCGCAAAAACGCTGCGGTCATCGCCCGGGCAAGGAGATCGTGTCTGTTGCTGAGATGGTGGATCGCATCAAGGCCGCCGTCGACGGACGCGTAGACGACAGCTTTGTCATCATGGCGCGCACCGATGCGCTGGCCAGCGAAGGCATGGCGGCGGCTCAGGATCGGGCGGCGGCGTATATCGAAGCCGGTGCCGACATGCTGTTCCCGGAAGCCGTTTACGAACTTGAGCAGTACCGCAGCTTCCGCAAGGCCGTGAGCGTGCCCATTCTGGCGAACATTACCGAGTTTGGAAAAACGCCGCTGTTCAGCACGCCTGAACTTGGCGAGGCCGGTGTCGATATCGTGCTGTACTGCTGCGGCGCCTATCGCGCGATGAATCGCGGGGCGGAGCTGGTTTACAAAGCGCTGTTGAACGACGGACATCAGCGCAACGTGGTCGACATCATGCAAACGCGCGAAGAACTCTACGACTATCTGGGTTATCACGAGTTTGAACAAAAGCTTGATGCCCTGTTTGGCAACAAGTAACACCGCGATGCGATCCAACCTAATAGAATTAAATTTACGAGCAGGAGAATACTGTGGCAGATAAAAAAGCAGGCGGCGCAGGACTGCGCGGTCAGGTAGCCGGCAAGACATCGATTTGTACGGTCGCTCAGGGACACTCCGGATTAACCTACTACGGATACGAAGTGGACGATCTGGCCGACAACTGTGATTTCGAAGAGGTGGCCTATATGCTGTTTAACGGTGAACTTCCGAACGCCGCGCAGCTCGCAAGCTACAAGGCTCGTTTAAAAAGCCTGATGAACATTCCGGCAGAACTCAAATCGGTGCTCGAGCTGATTCCCAAAGACGCGCATCCGATGGACGTGCTGCGAACGGGCGTGTCAATGCTGGGCAACCTTGAAACCGAAACGGACTTTGACCAGGGCAAAGACCATGCGGATCGCCTGATCGCGACGCTGCCTGGCATTCTGTGCTACTGGTACCGGTTCAGCCACGACGGCGTGCGCGTCGACCTGGAGACAGGCGAAGACACCATCGCCGGTCAGTTTTTGCATCTGCTGCACGGCCAAGAGCCTTCTGACCTGCATCGGCGGGTTATGCAGGTGTCGTTAATTCTTTATGCCGAGCACGAGTTTAACGCCTCGACGTTCACCGCGCGCGTTTGCGCGTCTACCTTGTCGGATATTCACAGCTGCATTACCGGTGCTATCGGTTCGCTGCGCGGTCCGCTACACGGGGGTGCCAACGAAGCGGCTATGGAGTAGATCTCGCAGTTCTCCTAATCATAAAAAAAAAAAAAAGAAATCCTCGGCATGCTCGAGCGCAAAGAAAAGATCATGGGCTTTGGTCATGCCGTATACACGGAATCGGATCCGCGCAACGCCATCATCAAGAAATGGTCGGAAAAACTGGCTGAAGAATGCGGTGATACCACGCTGTATCCGGTATCGGTGCGGTGCGAAGAAGTCATGTGGCGCGAGAAAAAACTGTTCTGCAACGCTGATTTTTTCCACGCCTCCGCGTACCACTTCTTGGGGATTCCGACCAAGCTGTTCACGCCGATCTTTGTCATGTCGCGCACGACCGGCTGGTCGGCGCACGTGTTTGAGCAGCGCATGGACAACCGTATCATCCGGCCGAATGCCGAATACATCGGACCGGCACCGCGCAAAGTGGCGGCCATCGGGTCACGCCCTTAAGCTCGACCGCACACACGTCATTTACAAGGCTCCGGGTCTGCCGGGGCTTATCAACAGACTTTTGATATTGAATTGGAACAACACCTATGAGTGCAAATGTAGATATGAACAACCGACCTGATTACGATCAGGTTATCCAGGATATTGCGGACTACGTGCTGGATGACAGCATCGGGTCGGATGAGGCGCGGGATACGGCGCGCAACTGTTTGATGGACACGCTGGGCTGCGGTCTGCTGGCGCTTCGCTTCCCTGAGTGCACGAAGCACCTGGGTCCGCTGGCCGAAGGGACTGTAGTACCCAACGGCGCGCGCGTGCCCGGCACACAGTTTCGTCTCGATCCGGTCAAAGCGGCCTGGGACATCGGTTGCATCATTCGCTGGCTGGATTTCAACGACACGTGGCTGGCCGCCGAGTGGGGTCATCCTTCCGACAACCTGGGTGGCATACTCGCCGTCGCCGACTATATGTCGCAGGTCAATATCGCTAACGGCCGGTCTCCGCTCACTATGGGAGACGTGCTGTCTGCCATGATCAAGGCGCACGAAATTCAGGGCGTGCTTGCTCTGGAAAACAGCTTTAACCGGGTGGGTCTGTGCCACGTGCTGCTGGTGCGCGTTGCAACCGCAGCGGTGGTCACGCGCATGATGGGCGGCGATCGCGAACACATCATGGCTGCGGTATCCCAGGCGTGGGTAGACGGTTCGTCATTGCGTACCTATCGACATGCACCGAACGCCGGATCGCGCAAATCCTGGGCCGCGGGGGACGCCACTTCGCGCGGCGTACGGCTGGCGGATATAACGATGCGCGGTGAAATGGGGATTCCGGGCGTGCTGACAGCCCCTCAGTGGGGCTTTTACGACGTGAGTTTTAGCCAGACTAACGCAGACCTTAAGCTCAAAGACAAAGCCGATCGCCAGTTCAAGTTCCAGCGTGACTATGGCACCTACGTGATGGAAAACATTCTGTTCAAGATCAGTTTCCCCGCCGAGTTCCATTCCCAGACAGCGTGCGAGGCAGCCGTTCGCTTGCACCCTGAAGTTAAAGACCGGCTCGATGAGATTGAAAAAATCGTGATCACCACGCACGAATCGGCGATTCGGATCATCTCCAAAGTGGGCCCGCTGGCGAACCCAGCCGATCGCGATCACTGTCTTCAGTACATGACCGCCGTACCGCTCGCGTTTGGTAATCTGGTGGCCGAGCACTACGAAGATGATTTTCACGCGTCACATCCGATTATTGATGAGCTGCGTGACAAAATGGAAATCCTCGAAGACAAGGCCTACAGCGCCGACTACCACGACCCGGAAAAGCGCTCGATTGCCAATGCCATGCAGGTGGTTTTCAAGGACGGTTCGAAGACTGAGCGGGTGGAGATCGAGTATCCCATCGGTCATCGTCGTCGTCGGGCGGAAGGTATTCCGGTTCTGGAAGCCAAGTTTCAGAGCAATCTCGCTACCCGTTTCGTTCCGCATCGCTGCGAGGAGATTTTTACGCTGTGTAAAGATCAATCTGCGCTTGAAGCGACAAACGTGGTGGAGTTTATGGATATGCTGGTGGTCTGATCACGGCGTATCACAAGCCTCGACCGGCGATTTCGCCGTTAAGAAAACCCGCCAACCGGCGGGTTTTTTTTCGGTACGCGCGGGCCTGGATGGCACAGATTATGCCAGTGACCAGGAAGGGGCAGACAGTGCCAGTACAATCGAGGGCGCCGGTTCTGGGCACGCGACTGACAAGCGACGCCAGCTCGATACCTGTGACCAGAAAGATACAGTCAGCGTCAGTGCGATTCAGGACGTTATTTCAGATGCTCGCTACTGACAAGCGGTGCCAGCTCGATGCCTACGACAGCGAAAGCGCAGACAGTGCGCGCCCTGAACGCTGCTCCAAAGACGCATGCATCTGGGCGACGATTGACAGCGCAATTTCTTCAGGGAGCGTGGCGCCGATATCGAGCCCGGCGGGGCCGTGCAGTCGCGGCTCCAGCGTCAGACTGGCGCGCTCCAGCAGCATGTCACGTCGGGCGGTCGGTCCCAGCAGGCCAATGTAGGGAACGGGCTGCGCGTGAAGTTTTTTTAGCCACGCGCAGTCGCGTTCGACGTTGTGCGTCATGATCACGGCCGCCTGAATTGCGCCGAGGGCTGCCACGTCGACATCGTCCGGTTGCTCACACAGCAACTGCGAGGCGCCTGGAAAATGCCCAGCCTTGAGATACGCCGGTCGGGGATCTGACACCACTACCTGCCAGTCAAGGTGGCTTGCGATGCTGACCAGCGGAATCGCGTCGGGACCGGCGCCGCACACCAGCAGTCGCTTTACGGGGCTGATGGGAATGGACAGCGTACCGGTCCCGTCTATTTCAGTCAGAACCGCGGGTCCACTGTGGTGACCGCTCATTTCCCCGATAGGCATAGCCGCGTCGTTGATGTCGAGACGATAGCGACCGATGGCAGACGGGTTCGCGGATGCCACCGTCTTATGAAATACGCACGCCGAACCTGCAAGAAACGGCGCTCTGATGTCCGACAATCCGCCCATGTGATTGGAGTCGTCGATGCGTTCGAGAAGGACGTCAATCTTTCCGCCGCAGCCCAGTCCGAGTCCCCACATCGATGCGGCCTCTTCATGACTCAGGTCGTAGGTGATGGTGGTTGGTGTCCCGCTGTCGAACACGGTTTGCGCGTGTACTTTGAGGTCGTCCTCGAGGCAGCCGCCGCTGACCAGTCCGGACGTATTCATGTCAGCGTCGATCAGCATCATGGCGCCAGCTTTGCGATAGCTTGCGCCTTCGGTGTGAATGACCGTGGCGAGCGTTAAGGTAGATGTCTGGCAAGCATCCAGAAAGGCATAGAGTGCGCTTAGGCCCAGTTGCATAGGATGATGGCTCTGTTAACGATTCGGGTTGACCAGTATAGCGAGTTTTTTCGCTACCCGGCGTGGACTTTCGCTTTTACGGTTGCAATCCATATATACTTCGTGGCTCGCCCGTGATGTACGGGCCAACCGGGAACACACACGATGGCCACAGAGAAAATTGCAGATCACTACGAGGATATTATCCGGCTTCTCGGAGAAGATCCGAAAAGAGAAGGTCTGCTGGACACTCCAAAGCGTGCGGCAAAAGCCATGAAGTACCTGACTCGCGGGTACGATCAAAAGCTCGAAGATATTGTGAACAACGCGGTGTTCACGTCGCTGTCCGACGAAATGGTTCTGGTACGCAATATTGAGTTGTACTCTCTGTGCGAGCACCATCTGCTGCCGTTTCATGGGCATTGCCACATCGGCTACGTACCGAGCGGCAAGGTGCTGGGGCTCTCCAAGTTTGCCCGCATCGTCGAAATGTATGCGCGCCGGTTTCAGATTCAGGAAAACTTCACGCGCGAGATCGCGCTGGCCGTGCAGCAGGTTACCGAAGCCGCCGGCGTGGGCGTTGTGGTTGAAGCCCGTCACATGTGCATGATGATGCGCGGCGTTGAGAAGCAAAACTCGATGATGCGAACGTCGGCGCTGTTAGGCAGCATTCGCGAAAGCCACAAGACCCGCCACGAATTTCTCACGTTAATCCAGTAGTCGGGCACAGCCCCGGCTGGCTGGGTTGCCAGACACCGGGCGCGGCGCGGATTTCAGCGATGATCCGGATTTAAACCAGGCACTGTCCAGGTTTCTGACTGGGCAGTGCCAGGGCATTTACAATCCCGGTTTCAGTCGATTCTGCCAAGCGCTTAATCACTCGCGTATTTAACTCAATAACGCAACTTTTCCTTCAAATCAGCCCCATGCCTGTGCCATCTCCGGTCAAGGGCTGGTAAACTTTCGCCTGAAACTGACTGAATACGCCAACACGCGCGGTGGCATAACACCACCGTGCCCCGGAGACAGAACATGAGTACCCCAGCCTCGGCTACGCCGCTACGCACATCCAGCCTGCCCCCGTTTCAATGGGAAGATCCACTTAACCTGCAAGGTTCATTGAGCGAGGACGAAGTTATCGTCATGGACAGTGCTCGTGACTACTGTCAGTCGAAGCTCCAGACCCGCGTGCTGGATGCGAACCGACATGAAACGTTTGATCGCGACATCATGGTTGAGCTGGGCGAGCTTGGTATGCTCGGAGCGACCATTGACGGCTACGGCTGCGCCGGTCTTAATTACGTCAGCTACGGTTTGATTGCACGGGAAGTAGAGCGAGTGGACTCCGGTTATCGTTCTGCCATGAGCGTACAGTCGTCGCTGGTCATGCATCCGATCCATGCCTATGGGTCAGAAGCACAGCGCGAGAAGTATCTGCCCAAACTGGCTACCGGCGAGTGGGTGGGGTGTTTTGGTCTTACCGAGCCCAACGCCGGCTCCGACCCTGCGAGCATGCAAACGCGCGCCAAATCGGTGGATGGCGGATACGTTCTGACCGGCAGCAAAATGTGGATTACCAATTCACCCATTGCCGATGTGTTTGTCGTGTGGGCAAAAACCGATGACGGCGTGATTCGCGGATTTATTCTCGAGCGCGGCATGAAAGGTCTCAGCGCACCGAAAATCGACGGCAAGTTCTCACTACGCGCCTCCATCACCGGCGAAATTGTGATGGACGGTGTTGAGGTGTCGGAAGATCAACTGCTGCCCGGTGCGCGCGGTCTTGGCGGTCCGTTTGGTTGTTTGAACTCCGCGCGATACGGCATTGCCTGGGGCGCCCTGGGCGCGGCCGAATTTTGCTGGCACGCCGCCCGTCGCTACACCCTAGAACGCGAGCAGTTTGGTCGCCCGCTGGCCGCCACGCAGCTCGTGCAGAAAAAACTGGCCGACATGCAAACGGAAATCACGCTCGGACTGCATGCCTGTCTTCAGGCTGGTCGTCTGAAAGATGCCGGAACGCTGAGTCCAACCGCCATTTCGCTGATCAAGCGCAACAGCTGTGGAAAAGCGCTGGAGATTGCCCGCACCGCACGGGACATGCACGGCGGTAACGGTATTGCCGATGAGTATCACGTGGTTCGTCACATGATGAATCTCGAAGCGGTAAACACCTATGAAGGCACGCATGACGTGCATGCGCTGATTCTCGGTCGCGCGCAGACCGGGCTGCAGGCGTTTAGCTAGCCTCAATCGAGCAGCATCAAAAAAGCGCGCCATGAGTCATCATGGCGCGCTTTTTTTTGGTCGTTGACCTCGCTCGGGCATTGACCGCCCCGCAAGCGTTTGAACGAAGTGCGGGTTAGCTCAGGTTTTGGAGGCCTGGTAAATGCTGTCGATCGATGCGTCTATCATGTCGTTAAACTCCTGCTCCGACTGCCCGTCGTTCAGGCCTTCGGACAGCGCTCGCGAGAAACTCGCAACCATGCCTTTGTTGGCGGCCAGTCGCTGATTGGCTTCTTCGCGCGAGTATCCGCCTGACAGTGCGACGACGCGCAATACGCGAGGATGCCTGATGCAGTTCGTGTAGAGGTCGGTGTGTTCCGGCAGAGTCAGTTTGAGCATGACGTTTTCGCTGTCATTCAGCGCATCGAGGTGTTTCACGATGGATTGCTCGAGCAGCTCCTCGGCTTCGCGTTTGTCCGGGCAGTTGATGTCCACTTCGGGCTCGATAATGGGCACGAGACCCGCCGCACAAATCTGGCGTCCAATCTCAAACTGCTGAGCGACCACGGCCTCAATGCCCGTCGCATTGGCCTCTTTGATCACCGAGCGCATCTTGGTGCCAAAGATGCCTTTGTCTTTGGCTTTGGCCAGCAGCGCGTCCAGATTCGGAATCGGTTTCATGACCTGCGCACCATCTGCCAGATCTTCGAGTCCTTTGTCGACTTTCAGAAATGGCACGACCTGCTTTACCTGCCACAAATAATCGGCGGTATCGTGATCGCCGACTTTGCGATCCATGGTGTTCTCGAACAGGATGGCGCCCAGAATACGCTCGCCGTTAAAGGCGGGGCTGGTCATGATGCGGGTTCTCATGGCGTGCACCAGATCGAACATTTCATGATCGTTGGTATAGGCGTCCTCACCCACGCCGTAAAGGCGCAGGGCTTTGGGCGTGCTGCCACCGCTTTGATCCAGAGCGGCAATGAAGCCGTTGTTGGAGCGAATTTTTTCCAGTTGTTGATCTAATGTGCTCACAAGAGGTCCTCAGTTATCAGTTGGTTGAAAACGTGGCAGTCGGGCCTCCGCAGGCCTTTTCGCAACGGCTGAATTATAGCAGTTTCATCAGAAAGCGGATTGCTATACAACTTTAAGCGCTGATACTGGTCGTAATCCGAAGGGGCCGGTGCGTTCTGTGCGTTGACTGCGGACGGGTCATGCCGGAAAGGGCGAATGGCGGGCAGCCAGTATTTCGCCCGTCTTCATGTCGCTGCGTACCGGTTTTGCCGGAGTAAGCAGCCCGGAAAGAAGCCGTGTGGCCGGGCGGCAGCTTGTTGAAATGTATCCTGTTCTTGATCATTAGGGCTTAATTTACCGCATTGTCACACAGCCGTTGTATGATCGAGGTCTGAATGTAAGACACAATCTTGAGGAGCTGGTGTCGTGAGTCTTGATAATCGTAATCTCGCCGTTGAATCGTTGGACATAAGCCAGTCGGGACCGCGCCGGCGGTCGGGTACAACCCGGGCGCGTCTGGGCTTTGTGGTGCTTCTCCTGGCTGCCTGCGGTGCCTGCGCGTCAAATCCCGCTACCGGCGGCGCAGATTTTGTCATGATGTCCGAAGAAAAAGAGATCGAAATGGGGCAGGCGATGCACCCCCAGATCATGTCGCAGTATCGCGCTTACCCGGATGCGGATTTGCAGCAGTACGTCGACCGGATTGGCCAGAAACTGGCGGCCAACAGCGACCGTCCCAACATTGACTACACGTTCACCGTGCTCGACAGCGAAGAGGTCAATGCCTTCGCCACGCCGGGCGGATACGTTTACATTTCGCGTGGGTTGATTGCCTATCTGAATTCCGAGGCCGAGCTGGCTGCCGTGCTGAGCCACGAGATCGGACATATCACGGCGCGTCACGCGGTTCGGCAGGGAGCGCGCAGCAAGGTGCTGGAGACGATCGGCGGTATTGCCGGTGCGGCCGTGGGTTCGGCGGGCACGGCTATCAGCGACTACGTAGGCGGGGCCCTGATCAAAGGCTATGGACGTAACCTGGAGCTGGAGGCCGATCGGGAAGGCGCCGAGTATCTGGTGCGGTCCGGCTACGGGTCCGAGCCGATGATTGATGTCGTACGAATTCTGAAAAATCAGGAGCTCTTTGAGATTGCCAGAGCCAAAGAAGAGGGTCGTGAAGCCAGGGTCTATCACGGCGTGTTTTCCACTCACCCGGACAACGACACGCGTCTGCGGGAAGTTATCGAAGCGGCCAACAAGATTGACGGCGGAACCGTAACCAGTGCTGCCAATCGCGCCGGCTTTCTGAGTGCGATTGACGGCATGATCTACGGCAAGGTTGGTGCAGGTGGCGTGATCTCCGAAAACGAATTTCGCCACGCCAAATACGGCATCGGTATTCGTTTTCCCAGCGGCTGGTCTATCGGCAACAATCGCGGCCGACTCGAAAGCGTGTCGCCAGACCGACAGTCCATTCTTATCGTGACGCGTCAGCCGCTCAAAGAAGTGGTGAGCCCGCGCGATATTCTTGTTGACCGGATCGGGCTGAAGAATCTTCGCGAAAGGCAGACACTGAATGTGAACAGCCTGCAGGGCTACACGGCGCTGGCGCCAACGGCCAATTCTCCGTTTGGAACGCGGCCAGTGCGCTACGCGGCGTTTACGGACGATAAATACGCGTACGTTATTGCCGGTGCCAATTCTGAAGACCGGTATCAAAAGCGCGACAACTTCCGCATTGTCAGCGCGATCAAGAGCTTCCGCATGCTGGATGCCCGTGGTCAGCGTGCGGCTGAAGTGCCGACGATTGCCATAGTGGAAGCCAATGCCGGAACCACTATGGGCCGACTGGCATCGGCGTCACCATTAACCATCTACGCCGAAGAGCAGCTTCGTCTGCTAAACGACTTTTATCCTTCCGGAGAGCCGGAGCCGGGCCAGAAAATAAAGATTATTGATTAGTATGTCTCTTACCAGAACTGTCCTCCTGCTGGTTTCGGCGGGCCTGCTGGCTTCGGCTCACGGGAAGTCCGAGCCTGTCCGGCGCGTGGCCTCACCTCCCGTGTTTCAGCAGCTCCCCGACGTCATGGATGCCGTTAGCCGGGACCTGCTCGAGCACGAGAACTTTGAGGCAGCGAAAGCGCGCTGTGAAGCGCAGATAGATTCGACCGCGCTGGTTTCCGAACCTGGCATACTGGCCGGACCTTACCTGTGTCTGGGAGAAGCTCAGTTCGGGCTCAAAAATTATGAAGGTTCCGTGCTGGCCTTTTCAAGCGCTATTGACGAGCTTGAGCGGTCTGCCGGCGTTTTCGACCCCAGACTTGTGCAGCCATTTGAAGGGCTTGGAAAATCGCTCATGCGATTGGGTAAGCTTGATGCTGCAGAAGAAGCCCTTGTGCAGGCCAAAGATCTGACCCATCGGAACTTCGGTATTTATAATCTGGTGCAGTCGAGCATCGTCAACCGGCTTACCAAAACGTATTACAACAAAGGTGATCTGACGGACGCATCGCGCGAACAAAGGTTTCTGCTGCGTGCACACGAAGAAACCTATGGCGAGTCGCCACAGCTGCTTCCGGCGATTCGCCGCATGGCCAAATGGCATGAGCGTACGGGACGGCACGATCTGGCTCGCGCCAACTACCGGCGAGCACTACAGATCATGGAGCGTGCGTATGGATCCGATGACCTGCGCCTGGTCGGGCCTCTGCGGGATTTTGCACGCAGCTACCTGAACACGCCAAGAGGTGGCAATCGCGTTATGTCGCGTGCCGGCGCCAATGCGTTGATGGAAGTGATTAAACTGTACGAACGGCAGGAATTTACGGATGCGGTAGATCTGGCCCGATCGTGGAGTGACCTGGGTGACTGGTATGTGATCGGTGGTCGTCGCGGATCGGCCCGCAAAGCCTACAGCGAGGCGGGCAGTGTACTGGACACCGCTGGCGAACAGGCGGGCGACAGCATCGATTTGTTTTCCCATCCGGTCGAAATCGAATATGAAGATATTCCAATTGGTTTGAGGCCTTCCCGACTTCGGGCGATTCCGGAAGGCATCGCCATTCTTGAGTTCGAGTTCACAGTAAACGCTGAAGGCCGCGTGACAAACCTGACTGTGGTCCGGGACGATCTTGACTATGCGCGCTTTGCACTCGAAGTGGGGCAGCGGGTCAAAGCCTCACGCTACCGGCCTCGTATTGTGAATGGCGAACCGGTTGCAACCAAAGGCGTACGCAAAGTCTTGCGTTACGACCTGACCCGTCGGTTACCCAAAGAGGCGCCGCAGACCGCGGGCTCTGAGGGTGAAGAGGCTGCTGCACAATCCGATGGTGAAGGTCCGAACGTCGATTCTGAAGAAGCAGCCCGCGACAATGACGCCGGTTCCGGGGATGCTGGCGAGCCGTCACAGGTTACGGAAGATGACGCAGACGATGCCGGGAATCCAGGCACCGAACGTTTGTAGATTTAAGCAACGAAAGAAGTGCCTGCCGGATAAATCGGCGATCCAATACTCGTGAGCGCTTGTGCCGGTCGTAGCGCACCGCCAACATTCTAGCCGCCGACGAACTGCCCTTTGATTTGCTCAGCCATTTCCGAGCACGCAGCCGTTTTGGTGCGTGCAATCAGAGGAATTGGAACGACGATGGCGGGAATGTAGGAGCGGCCCGTGACGTCTGCGCTGATCACGCCAGTGCTTTCCAGGCTTTCAAGATCCCAGATAGAGGCTTCATAGGTCGCGCCGTTTTCCCACCAGGTGAAACCAAAACAGCCGACGCTGGCGTCACAGGTGATGGAACCACCGCCGTCTTTGGTTTCGACCGATCCGCCAAGCCACATGACATAGCGTACGCCGGCGCTCGTTACTTTTTCAGACACGCCGGGCTTGCCCAGCAGGTCGGGAAGGGCTTCTACCGTAAGCGGAGCAACGCGAGGTTCGAACCAGGGAAACAGGCTGTCGAGAAAAACCTGTTCTTCTTTAAGCACAATCCGGTTGGCGCCTGTCGTCAGTCGCTTCTTAACGCAGTCGACAAAGGGGACTTCCGTCTCCGTTTTGACATTATCGCGACGCGTGAGCAGCACCACGCCAGCGCCTTCCGACGTGTCTATCTGGTTGTCAAAGGCCATATCGACTCGCGACGTTACGCAACCCTGCAAGATGACGCATGAAAGGAGCAGGCCAATCGTGGATGCACATCGAGCTAGTGGTGACTTCATTCAGTACTCTCAGATTCAGTTTCGGGGTCTTCGTCAGGTGCGCCGGTCAGGCCGGATTGATTCAGCCGACTCGGTAGTTCGACGACCAGTGTTACCGCCAGATCCCGAAACGCATCGTCCGTTGCGGCATCAATTTCGGCCGTGCCGTTGGTCATCGGGCCGCCCTTGCGATGCCGGCCGTAGCTGTTTACTTCCATGGTTCCGGTGCGCTGTCCGGCGGCATCGTAGATGTCGATGAAGTGGCGCATGGAAACGGCGTAAAACTTGCCACCTGCGTCACCTGCACTCAGCATAGAGTAGTCGTCTATGCGTGGCACCAGTGTGAATGCCACGTTTTCCGGTGGTTCGGTCGCAGCTTTCGCGTCGGGCAATATCACTACATTTTCAAACAGGCTCGTGAAAATATCGTTCAGCACTTTGCGATTGGTGTTGCCGAGTCCGATTTGCCACTTCTTGCCGTTCTGCTGCTGCTCGGTGGTCGTGAAGCGCGTCAGTTTTTCATCAAATACCACGCCGGCTGTCAGCGGCAGCTTGTCAATTACCGGGGTAGGAATGTCGCTGTTTACGTCTACTCTTCGCGGTGTGGAACTGCCGCAAGCGGTTAGCAGCAGGGCGATCATGACGATCGCGAAACCCTGGACCCATTGTCTTCGCATTACTTACACTACTCCAAGTCAGGTAGCCTCCCAGCGGGAAAAATTACCTGTCTGTTCTATGAAACCTTCACGTGAGGCTAAACTATGCTGTCGCTTCCGTCTATTATGCTGGTGAAAGAGGCTGACATTGTTACGAAGAGCTTCGCATATAATGGCGGCGATTTCATGTACTAAATCATTCACATAGGGCTCGAAGTTAGTGTATTGGTCAGTCCAGTTCTATACTTTGTACCGTTATGACGAAAAAGTGGCCGAAACAGGAAACCAAAACTGTTTTGTGTCGTCTACAGTTACAGGACATTTCGCAGGAGTTACCCATGCACCGGATCATCACCCGCAGCGCACTTGCCGCTGCGATAGCGGCATTTATGGTTTCAGGGTCGGGTTGTAAATCCGCGACGTCCAAGCCACCGAGCAAGAGCAGCAAGCCGGCAAGCCCCACCAGCGCGCCTCCGAGCCCCAGCTCCCAGCCAACGCCGAGCACGCCAAGCCAGCCCAGTACGCCTCAGGCGTCTACGCCCCAGGCGCCTTCTGAGTCATCGCCAAACACGACCGCTTCGTCTCAGACCAGCGGCGAAAACTCCGACAGCAAGAATCCGAAGAAGGGCGAGAATAGCGAGGAAGGCAGTCCGGGCGAAGAATCGAGCGCCGACGCGACCAATGCGGATCGCGAGCTGGCTGACGTAGGTGAGTCCGTTGCCCGTGCGGCAGACGCCGTGACGCGTGCTTCGGAAGCACTGGCCAGAGCGCGCGAGAAGCTTGCCGAAAAATCCAAAGAGAACCAGCAGGCCAAAGAAGAAGGCGAGCCCGGTGAAAGCCAGGAAACGGCCGATGCCTCTGAAGAGGGTTCCAGCAGCAGTAGCAAAGGCGATCCCAATTACGATCCGTTTGCAGAACCCAGTGGCGGCAGCGCAGCGGCTGCAGCGGCCGCCGCCGCGGTAGCGCAGGCCGCACAGTCTGTCATAGAGGCGCAGCAAGCGATGGAGGCCGAGTCTGAAGCGGCAGAACAAGCCGCCTCCGAGAGTCAGCAAAGTCGAAGTGAGCGCCGGGAGAGTGCTAAACAGCGCGAGCGCGAACAGAAAAGTGCCGAGGATCTGGCCGACAGCGCCGAACGTCTTGAGCAGGCCAGTGCCGACCTGAACAAAGGCAAACCTGCGTCAGCGTCCGGAGGCACGCCGGAAGAACAGACCGCGCGAGAAGCGCTGACCAAGGCAGCTGCAGACCTGATGAAGGCTCGCAACGAATTAATCAAGGCCGCTGTGGAGCTTGGCATGTTGCCTGAAAGCGTTGCGCAATCCACAGCAGGCAGCGAACTGGTTTTCGAAGACATGGAAACTATGGTCGAATTCCTGGAGAAATCGGTCGAGCTTCTGGCCACCGTTATTGATCTGGGCGGACTACCCGATTTCAGCTCTCCCGAATACGATGATTCACGGGAGGCGATGGCTCGCCGCGGACGAACAGGAAGTCGTCGCACGGGCACGCCCACCGACGGCTCTCAGGGTGCGCCGCAACGAACGGTCGCAGATCTGGAGGGCGAGCTTGAGCGCACGCTGGGTGAATTCGACGACACCATCTCAAACAGCCGACGATCGGGTCGTCGCGGTGACGGTCAGGTAATCGGGCCGTCTTCAAATGACGGCGGCGGCGAACAGGGTTCGGGTGGCTCGGCGGCCCAGACCGGTGGTTCGACTGAAGTGTTTGGCGAAGCCGGCAGCACGAATCCCGTGTCGGCGAGCGGACAGTCAATTGGCAGTAACAACAGCGGCAATGCGCCTCAGGTACCGGATGATCTGCCGGATCCGCAGGGTGATGACGTTGTGGCCAGGCAGCTACGCGAAGCGGCTATGGCGGAAACCGATCCTGAGCTGAAGGCCCGTTTGTGGGAAGAGTATCGAAGTTATCGTGCAGCGATTGGCAATTGATTCCATAATATTATTAATGCAAGGCCATCCGGGGATGGGTTCCTGCAATGTTGGCGCACCGGGCAAGTGCTCAGTGCGCCTTTGAACGTGTGCCAGGGAGCACTTATGACGCAGTTTTCAAAATCCTTTCGCCTGTTGTTATTGAGCATGGTAATGCTTGGAACAGGGTGTGTTTCTACCACCGTAGTTGATGTTTCCGCCAAGCCGGCCATCAAGGCCGCGGAAGAGCTGGCGGAGGAGAGTCTGGTTGATATCGGCATTACGCTGTTCGACCCCAATGTCCCGGAGGACCCCAAGGAAGCGAGCAAAGCGTTTATCAATCGCGAAGTGCGCAACGCCGAGGCGGCCTATGTGCCGTATCAGCTGCGCAAAGTGCTCGAAGAAACCCAGAACTGGGGCGCCGTGCGACTGATACCCCGGCCGACGGAAGCTGTTGATCTGGTCATCAGTGGAAAAATGCTCAAGTCCGATGGCGAGGTGCTCAAAGTTCATGTTGTCGCTGACGATACAACAGGAAGGCGCTGGATCGACAAGACCTATACGGATACCGCTGGCCAACTGTCGTATAACGAAGACGTGACGGGCGATGCCGAGCCGTTTCTGGATTTGTACAACAACATTGCCAATGATTTGCTGCAGGCTCGCCGACAGCTTTCAATGGAAGAGCTGGCGAGAATTCGAACGGTGGCGAGGCTGAAATTTGCGGCTGCAATCTCTCCGTATGCCTACGAAGACTATTACGCTGTAGAGGATGACAGCGAAGTTACGATCAAACGGCTACCCGCATCCGGCGATCCCATGCTGGCGCGCATCGAAAAAATTCGTGAGCGCGAGTACGCGTTTATCGATCTTCTTGATGAGCATTACGACAGCTTCCATGAGGAGATGAGCTCGCCGTATGAAGACTGGCGACGGTTTAGTTATGAAGAAACCGTGGTGCTGCGCGATTTGAAGCGTACGGCAAACATGACCACAGCGGCAGGCGTACTGGTGGCGCTGGCCGGAGCCGTTCAACGCGGTAAAGCCAAGACCCGGGCCGGATACTACGGTTCGAATGCGGCGCTGCTCGGCGGCATCAATATGATCAAGGGCGGTTTCGATCTGCGCAAGCAGTCCAAACTCAATGCCGCCGCGCTGGCGGAACTGGGGGACTCGTTTTCGGCCGAAGTAAAGCCGCTGCTGGTTGAGGTGCAGGGTCGAACCGTAGAACTTAGTGGTACCGCCGACCAGCAGTACACCAAGTGGCGTGAATTGCTGCGCGAGATTTACGAGTCTGAAACGGGTCTTGAAGTGAGCGATGCGGATATGAAACTATCGGTGCCGCAGGCGATCAATTCCACGGCGCTCGATTCAGAAGAAGTAATCCCCGAAAATATAAATGAGTAGTAGACGATAGTCGTCATCGCGAGTATCTGATGCTGCCAACAAACGACACGGATTTATGGAACCACTGGTAAAAGGTCACAAACTCGCCAAGCGCTATACGCTTGTTCGGCTATTGCACACCAGCGAGCATTGCCAGGTCTGGCTGGCTCAGGATGCATCACTGAAGTCACGTGTGGCTCTCAAGGTGGCGCGTAGCAATAGCAGCGTGGATCGCAAGCTTTTGCGCAATGAATACGACATGTGCGCGCGTTGTGTGCATCCTTCGGTCATCCGCGTCCATGATTTTCACGACTCCGGGGAGCATACGCTGCTTGCCATGGAATACCTGTCAGGGGACCGAATTGGTGACCTGATCGGACGGCCTCCCGCGCAGTTTCTGCCCGCCATGATTAGCCTGGCCGAGGGTCTGGCTCACGTTCACAAGCAGGGTGTTGTTCATCGTGACGTGAAGCTGAGTAATGGTGTTCTCGACAGCAACGGCCATGCACGTCTGATCGATTTCGGCGTGGCTTCCGTCAAAGGTGACGGCGGACTGCGTAGCGGTGGATCGCCTCGCAGTATGAGTCCACAGCAGCGAAGCGGAAACGAACCCGACCCCAGTGATGATATGTATGCGTTTGGCGTGGCACTGCATCGCCTGATCGAAGGGCGCTGGCCCGACGACAAGCCGCCTAATCGCAAAGCAACCGGTCGGCTTGCCACGTTAATCGATCAGCTCTTGTCATCCGATCCGGCACATCGTCCTGCCAGCATGACGGATGTCGTTGACGCACTGCGCGTGTCGCTGGCCGAGCAGAGCAACGTGACCTTGCCGCCGGACGAGTTTGAGCTGGAAACCCGGGTTAGCGGCGGCGACGCCGAGGACGAGTTTGATCAGATTGATGTGGTTGAGATTGAGTCGCTCGAAGCGAATGCCGAGACCTCCAAACCGAAGCGGTCCCGACGTCGGGCCATGGGCGCTCTGGCTATCTATGGATTGGTGGGCGCGATCGCACTGTTCTACTTTATTCCCAAGATCGCGACTACCGTCGAACCGACGGCAGTCGTTGGGCCAACGGCTGCGACACCCTCAACCACAAGTTCGGGTGCGCCAGCGTCTGCCGGTACCACCGCCGCGCCGGAAAGCGTTGAACCCTGGAAGCTTGCACAGGAAGCCAAGCTTCGCAAAGAAGCCGAAGCGGTATTGGAGCGGCTGCTCGAGCAGCAGTTCTACCTCGAAGACGAGCGCGCGTCCGTCTGGGCGCCCGTTGAGTTTGAGAAGATCAAAGAATTTGCCATTAGCGGTGACCAGGCGTTTCGCAAAAATGATTTTGCCACGGCTCTCGAGCGTTATCAGGACGGCGAAACCCTCGCCGACGAGCTTGCAGCCAAAGCCAAAACGGTACTGGACGACACAATATCGGATGCGGCTGCCATGCTGGCTGCGGCGGACAGCGCAGAAGCGAGTCGCCTGTATCAGCTGGCGCTTGACATCGAGCCCGAGTCCGGGACCGCCCGGCAGGGGCTGGAACGTGCCGGAAATCTGGACCAGGTGCTGATGCTCGTCGCTGAAGGCGAAGCGTTGGAGCAGGCCGGTCAGATCAACGACGCGCGAACGGCGTTTCAGACGGCCATCGATCTGGACGGGCAGTGGGAACCGGCTCGCGCGGGCGCCAGTCGTGTGCAGAGACAGCTGGCCAGCCGAGCCTACTCCCGGCAGATGTCGCAGGGTTATGCCGCTCTCGAACGCGGCGAATTCGCTGCGGCTCAGGAAGCCTTTGAGCAGGCCGGTCGACTGAGACCGGGCGATGCCGAAGTGCGTTCGGCGCTGACTCAGCTGGATACCGCAATACGATTAAAGGATGTGAACAGACTTGAATCGCGGGCTGCGGAGCTCGAGCGACAGGGAGACCTCCGTGGGGCCGAGCGCGAATATCAGGCGCTGCTTGACAAGGCACCTTCACAAACCACCGCAGAAGCGATGCGGCGCGTGCGGGAACACGCCGAAGTGGATGAGCAGTTAACCCAGCTGCTTGCTCAGCCCTCTCGTCTGGCCAATGACAGCGTGTTTCGCAATGCGCAAAACGTGCTTGAGCGCGTTGATCCTTATATGAGTGATCCGCGAATTTCAGAGCAGGCAACGCGCCTTCGCGAGCTGATGCAGGCCGCGAAGATACCTCTGCCGGTTGAATTGGTCTCTGACGGGGCCACCGATGTGCTGGTTTATCGTGTGGGCCGGCTCGGGATGGTGAACCGGGAAACACTTAGTCTGCGTCCCGGCGAATATACGGCCGTCGGTACGCGCGACGGCTATCGGGACGTCCGGGTAACGTTTGAAGTGTCGCCCGGTCAGTCTGCCGGGCCGATAGAGGTGATTTGCAGGGAGCGAATTTAAATGGCCGAGCCTGCATCGCTCACCGCAGGAAGCGAGGCAGAGTCCGACGCTATTGACGTTATCGCCTACGAGCCCGGTGGCAAACCGCCTGAGAAATCCAGCAAGATCACGCCGCTTCGTATTGTTCTGACCATACTGCTCCTGATTGCCGCGATCGCGCTGTGGTTTGTGTTTACGGCCAAAGCCGTGTGGGTGCAGATCGAGCCGTCTCCAGAATCGGTGGAGCTCAGCGGGGGCTGGCCGCGAATCAGTTATCAAGATCACTACCTGATGCGAAGCGGCGAGCTGAACATCAGCGCGGTGAAGACCGGCTATGTGCCAATCGATACACAGGTTGAAGTGACCCGCGAGGCCAGCCAGCGTTTTCAGTTTGTATTTGAAAAGCTGCCGGGTTATCTGAACATCAGCTTGCCGGAAGGCGTCGCCAGCGGCGAGTTGGAACTGGACCGAACCGTTACCCATGCGCTGCCCGCGACCAGCCTGGAAATAAAAGCCGGTACTTATGCGTTCAGGGTGACGGTTCCCCGCTACCAGGAGTTTGTTGGTGAAGTGGTCGTTGAGGGCCTGGGCAAAACGCAGCAGCTCGACATCGATTTAAAGCCCGACTGGGCTGATGTGACCCTCGAGTCGACGCCGGTGGGCGCCGAAGTTGTGGTCGGCGATACGGTGATCGGTGAAACGCCAGGAACGTTTGAAATTCTTTCCGGAGAGCATCAACTGACGCTGCGCGCGCGCGGCCACAAGGACTGGTTCAAGACCCTCAATCTGACGGCAGGCGAGGCGCTCGTGCTTCCTCCGGTCACGCTGGCGAAAGCAGACGGCACGATTATTGTGAATACGTCACCGTCGGCCGCGATCACCGTGAACGGTCAGTTCAGGGGCATGTCACCACAGACTTTCAAGCTGCCTCCGGGCAAGACCTACACCATTGCGGCCAGTAAAGTCGGGTACCGCAAAGTGAGCCGGCGCATTACCGCGGCCAGCGATCAGGACCTGACGGTTAACTGGACGCTGGAACAGCTGTTGGGCGATGTCACCGTATCCAGTTCGCCGCCGTCGGCGGAGATCTGGCAGGACGGACGCCGATTGGGTAAGGCGGGTGAAATACTCATGCTGCCGGTTCTGGACCAGCAGCTTACTGTGAGGGCACCCGGCTATGCGCCTTCGGTGCTCAACGTGCTGCCGAGTCCGACCGAAGCGCAGACGCTCACGGTGACTCTGCTCACGGTTGATCAGGCGCGAGAAGCGGAGCTTGCGCGTAAGCGGAGCATTGTGACAACGGACGGACAAACCCTCTTGCTGCAGCGTCCAAGGCCGTTCCAGATGGGTGCTTCACGACGCACCCGTGGACGGCGCTCGAATGAAACGCTGCGGGACGTCAGCCTCACGCGTCTTTATTATATTGCCACTCATGAAGTCACCAACACGCGATTTAAGGCCTTTGATTCACGCCATACCAGCGGCACGGCATTCAAGGTTCCGCTTAACGATCCGGACGCACCGGTTGTGAATGTGAGCTGGGACGGCGCCGCACGTTACTGCAACTGGTTAAGCGAGCAGGAGGGATTGCCCGCGGCGTACAAAGAGGTGAACGGCAAAATGCAGCCGGTGGTGCCAACCACCATCGGGTATCGGTTACCCACTGAGGCCGAATGGGCCTGGGCGGCGCGTTTCTCGGGAACGCGTTCGACCACACTGTTGCCCTGGGGCGATGATTTGCCGCCGCCGGCAGATTTTGCCAACTTTGCCGGCCGTTCCGCTATTGGCCTGGTCAACAGGGTGTTTGACGACTATGACGACAGCTATGCCGCCACGGCTCCGGTTGGCAGCTTCGCGGCAAGCGAGGCAGGCCTGTACGATATGTCAGGTAATGTCTCGGAATGGACTAACGACGTGTATCAGGCCGGAAGTGGCACCGTTACTGCCGACGCGCGCGTTGTTCGCGGCTCGAGCTGGCAGCACTCGCGCATTGGCGAGCTGCGGTTAACGTACCGGGATTCATCCAAACAACCCAGAAACGATATAGGTTTTCGAATTGCACGATACCTGGAGTAAATCATGAAGCGCACACCGATTACTATTCTTGCCCTGCTGGGACTGTTTGTCCTTGGCCCGGCGCACGCGCAGGAAAAACCAACTGTGGAAAAAGCGGAGGCCGAAGTCGCGGAGGAAAGCGTCGAATCGGACGAAGGTTCACAGGGAAGTGATGAAAATTTTATTCCTACGGAAAAAATCAATGTGGATTCGAGCGTATCGTTTCCGGTAGATATCTAAACCCGGTCTTTGAGGTCGCGTCCTGCACAAGACTAAACGCAGGCCGGCACTTTGATCTTCGACATCCTTGAGGATTGCATATGAACAGAAAGTTTCCAGTCGAGTTTGCCTATCAGGTATTTGCACTGATCACTGCGGTTATTGTAGTGCACGGCATGTATACGCTGGTCATTCGCCCCAAGGCTGAAGTCATACGCGCGCAGCAGCTTGAACAGATTGCAGCTGACGAGAACTATGTGCCGGAACGGTCGCCGTATATTCTGATCAAGGATCTGGAGCAGGAGATGTGTTTTATCCTGATGCTCTGGGCGATGGCGATCATGGCCTATAAAGCGGTTCTGGCTTCCCGGGAAGGCAAGCTGCTGGAGCGTGATCTGATTCCGCTGAAAGACGGGGTGAGTATTTTGCCCGAGGATACGCGTTCGTACTCCCGCACGGTGCAGGAGTTGCCACCGCCGCAACGCAACCTGTTGTTGCCGCGCGTTCTTCGCAGCGCACTTCACCGGTTTCGAACTACCCGGAATATTCAGGATGTCTCGACCGTCGTTCGCGACCTGTGCGAGGGTGAGTCGGAGCGGCTCGATTCCGAGCTGTCACTGGTTCGTTACATCGCCTGGGCGATACCGTCGATTGGGTTTATCGGTACCGTGCGCGGTATCGGTGAGGCCCTCGGGCAGGCTCACAAGGCAGTAGAGGGTGACATTACCGGCGTAACGGCGAGCCTCGGCGTGGCGTTTAATTCGACGTTTATCGCATTGCTGCTGAGTATCGTTTTAATGTTTCTATTGCATCAACTACAGCTGGTCATGGAACGCCTGGTGCTGGACACCGAGGCGTACTGTGACGAGCGGCTGGTTAGCCAGCTGCAGGTTCGCTAGTCATGACCGTGCTCGCCATAGAGCTTAATGATGCCGGCCTGATAGCCGCGTCTTCCAGTCTGATCGGAGAGGCGCAGCCCGGCTGCGCGCGATACGACGACGAAGGTATTGAAACAGGACAGGCTGCGCGCAACGTGGGGCGCCTGCTGCCGCATCAGATTGAACAGGCATTCTGGCACCAGCTGTCACTTGATCCGATGACGCGCACAACAGCAACCGCGCATACGTATGCGGACCTGGCTCACGCGCAATTGTCCGAATTGCACGAACCGCACCAGGGGGCGACAGAAAGAGTGGTTATAGCTGTCCCTTCGAGTTTCTCTCCGAAACAGCTGGGTTTGCTGTTGGGAATTTGTCAGCGCGCAAAGATTCCGGTAACCGGTATTGCCGACGCTGCTGTGGCTGCGGTTACCCATCCGGTACCTGGCACGCGCATGCTGCACGTGGATGCGACCAATCATTGCGTGCTGATCACCGAGCTGCTGGTTGATAAAGGCCTGCATCGCGGTGAGGTTTTTCGTATCGATAACATTGGCCTGCTCGATTTTACGTCGCGCTGGGCCAGCGCTCTCGGTGATATGTTTGTCAAACAGACGCGCTTTGATCCGTTTCACTCAGCCAAAGCCGAACAGCATCTCTACGATCAGATTCCCGGCGTTATCGCTTCGTGGCAGTCGGGCGTGGAAAACGTTGCCGTTAGTTCGGAGGATAGTCAGCACGAAGCGGACGTTCAGACCGCGGACCTGGCGGCAGCCGTCGCCGGGCTGTATCAGCCGATGGTCAATGCGATTCATACCCAGACGGATTCGCAAGGCGTAACCACCGTAATGCTGTCACATCGGGTGGCTCAGCTGCCTGGTTTCGAAGCCTCTGTCGCCGACCATGACGGCGTTCGCGTCGTCACGCTGGATGAGCAGGCGGTGACGCGTTCAATCCTGCAGCATCCGGAGTATTTTGAAAGCCCGGAAGGAAAATTTGCCCTGGTTAAATCGAAGCCCTGGCAGGAAACGCCCAGCATCGTTCCCGACGCCGAGCCTCAATCTACCGGTGGTTCGGCCAGAGATCTAGCCACGCACGTGCTGATTGGAGACGCGCTGTATCCGCTGGGCGAGGAGCCTTTCGTGATCGGAACATCGCCGGCTTCTGTACGCCATGCCTACCAGGTAACCGGCATTGTCAAAGGCATTTCCCGGCAGCACTGTACGCTTACGCGCAAGTCCGGACAGATTGTACTGGATGACATGAGTACGTTCGGTACCAAGATTAATGGCAAGCGAGCAACGCCATCACAGCCCGTTCGCGTCGGCGATCGGGTGTCGCTGGGTAATCCCGGCATAGAAGTCCGCCTGGTCCGCGAGGTCATCACGGATGGCTAGAGCTCGCCGCAAAACCACGGTATTCAGTTTGTCCTTTCTGGACATCATGTCCTGCGGCTTTGGTGCCGTGGTGTTGCTGTTCATGATTATTAATCATGCGACCAAAGAAACGAATGACGAGGTCAATGTCGACATGATCTCGGAAGTTAATCTGATGGAGAAACGTCTCGAGTTGGCCAAGCGCAATCTGTTTGAGTTAAAGAACACGGTTGAAGATGTGGACAAGCGGCAGGAGGACCTGACGGGTCAGGTACAGCAGGTTATTCAGGTTCTTGACGAAAAAGAAACGGAGCTGGCAGAGCTCGACAAGACTACGGTTGCCCAGCGAGAAGCAATTGCGCGCCTGAAGGCGGATGTGCAAAGTCTGGATGAGGAAAATCGCCGGCTCGAAGGCAGTCAGGCCAGCCAGGATGACGCCGGCGACGATTTGCGCAGCATTTCCGGTGATGGTGACAGGCTCTACCTGACCGGACTAAAGCTGGGTGGCAAGCGCATTCTGGTGCTGGTGGATGCGTCGGCCAGCATGCTCGACGAAACGATTGTTAATGTGATTCGTCGTCGCAACATGCCGGATGCCGACAAGCGCAAATCGGCCAAGTGGGTGCGCGCGCTTGGAAGCGTTGACTGGCTGATTTCAAAACTGCCGAACGACGTTGATTTTCAGATTTACACGTTTAATCAGCGCGCCACGCCGACCACGGAGGGCAGCGAGAATACGTGGCTTTCGACCGGAGATCCGGAGCAGGTCGAGGCAGCCATGGTTGGCCTGAATCAGGTGGTTCCGGCGAACGGTACCAGCCTGCACCGCGCTTTTGACGTGGTTAAAGCCATGAAGCCTGCGCCCGATAATATTTACCTTCTGACCGATGGCCTGCCGACCATGGGAGAGAATCCGCCGATTCGCAAAACAGCCTCTGGGCGCGTGCGCAAGCGACACTTTGAACGCGCGGTTAATAACCTCATTCCCGGCATACCGGTGAACGTTATTCTGTTTCCGATGGAAGGTGATCCGGAAGCGGCGCCGAGCTATTGGCGCCTGGCCCAGGTAACGGCCGGATCGTTCATCAGTCCGGCCCGCGACTGGCCCTGAGGAGGAGCTACTATGGCCAGAAAGCAACGACGTGATATAGAAGGCATCAGCCTGAGCTTTCTCGATACGATTGCTTGCGGCTTCGGTGCGATCATCTTGCTGCTCGTTATCGTCAAGATTACGGAACCCATCGTGCTGGAGGAGTCTACCGTCGACTATGAAGGCAAGGTGCGTCAGCTTCAGGCAGAGCTGTTTGAGATTCGCGGAGAGGTCAAGACCATTACGCGAACGCTTTCCAGCAAGCGTGAACAGGTGTCGCGCGACGAGCGCAAGCTGGCTCGATTGCAGGGTGATATTTCGGCGATTGAAGGAGCGTTTGCGGCCTCTGCGGCGGACTCATCGGTTGCCAATATTATTGCCGGCAGGCTGGCAAATGCTCAACAGGACCTGTCTGAAGAGATGCAGCGGCTGCAGGTTACCCAGATCGCCAAAGCCAATAACAGTGACCTGGTTGCCGGAATACCGGTGGACAGCGAGTACATTATTTTTATCGTCGATACGTCCGGAAGTATGTACAACTACGCGTGGACCATGGCGGTGCGCAAGATGGAAGAGACGCTCGAAGTCTATCCGGAAGTCAAAGGCATTCAGGTCATGAACGATATGGGTAACTATATGTTCAGCCGATACGCCGGCAAGTGGATTCCGGATACGCCGGCCAGGCGTAAGGCGATCGTGCAGCGTATGCGCAGCTGGAATGCGTTCAGTAACAGTAGCCCTGTAGAGGGGATCACTAAAGCCATCAATACGTTCTACGCCCCTGACAAGAAAATCAGCCTGTATGTGTTTGGCGATGAATTTACGGGCGGGTCGATCCAGTCGGTGATTGACAAGGTGGATATTATCAACCGCCGGGATTCGTCCGGTAGGCGTCGCGTGCGTATCCATGGCGTGGGTTTTCCGGTGCTGTTCGCCCAGGCACCAAGCATTCAGCGTACAGGTATTCGATTCGCCATATTGATGCGGGCGCTGTGTGAGCGTAACGAGGGTACGTTTGTGGGTCTGGAAAGCTTTCGCTAGCGATTAACCGGGCCCGTCAGGGTGACCGGCAATCGTCAGGCTTAGTGGTTCAGTCCGTGCACACGTTTCCCGCGGGTTGACGCGAATCGAACGGGTCAGGTTACGCTGCAGGACGGCTTTATTTTCATGAAGCGCCGCGGCAGGCGTATTGACATCAGATCAGATCAGATCAGGTCAGGTCTTTTTCGGCGCTTTGCTGCCGGTAGAGTTGCATGAGCTGGGTGCCGGCGCGACTCAGGCTGTATTCGATATTGGATTGTGCTGCGCTGTCGGCCATGGCGCGATACTGCTCGGAGCCCATTTGCGCGGCGGCCATTAACGTTCGGGATAATTTTTCCGGTGTGTTGGGTTTGTAGGTCAGGCCGTTGACCTGGTGTACGACCTGGGCGCTGGCGCCGCTCTCGGACGAAATAATCGCCGGTACGCCACAGTACATGGCCTCCGTTACGACCAGGCCGAAACTTTCGCCACGCGCCGGGAAGACGAGAAAGCGCGACGCGCTGTAGAGCTGTCGCAGTCTGGTTTGAGGCAGGTCGACAAATACATCGATGTCCAGGTGATGACCTGCGCG